>CAMDLH010000076.1 GCA_945901405.1 Bordetella parapertussis
CTTCCGGCGCGAGGCTGATAGCTTGCTCATAACTCGCCATGGCGTCCGCGTAACGCCCGAGATTCGCCAGCGCGACGCCGTGGTTGTTGTAAGCGTCCACGAATTCCGGGGCAAGATGGATCGCGCGTTCGTAATCCTCGAGGGCTTCCATGAACTGGTTCAGATCAGCCCTGGATACGCCGCGATTGTTGTATGTGCCGGCAAAATCCGGATTTAGCGCGATCGCATTATCATAGCTTGCAACCGCCGCTTCGTGATGCCCCAGGCCAGCAAGCGTGTTACCAAGGTTGTAATGGGCGTCGGCGTAATCCGGCTTGAGCGCAATCGCACGCTGAAGGCTGGTAACAGCCGCATCGTATTCGCTGATCTTCGCAAGCGCGCTGCCGCGATTGGCGTAAGCCAGCGCGTACTTGGGATCAAGCGCAATCGCCTTGTCGTAACACTGGACCGCCTGCTCATGCCGGCCAAGTTCGCTATGGATATTGCCTAACAGGCCGTGCAGTTGCGCATTGCCGGAATTTCCACGCAATGCACGCAAAATCAGTTCCGCTGCTTCGTCCAGCTGCCCTGATTGCGCGGCCATGAGGCCCAGCAAATGCAGGGCGTCGCCATTTTTTTGATGTTTTTCTAGCACCGCCCGGCATATCCGGCCGGCTTCTTCCCAGTAACCTCCCTGGTAGGCCGTAAGGGCTTGCTGCATGGCAAGCCCGAGTTGCGGGCTGCCAGCATGATGACCCGATTGGCCGGTGGAGGACGATGGAGCGTGTGGAGATCGTTTGCGCTTGGACATCAGAATAGGCGGAAAGCGGCGCCGTCATTTTTAACGGCGCCCTATTCTAATGTAAGCGTCCCTGATTTAATGAATCCGAATAGGCGCTTCGCGATTAAAGTGCGATTGCGACCGCTGCGCGCCGCTTTTTGATTCCGTTACAATTCGGTGCAATGGCTCTCGGGAGCCGCCAATGAACAGGAGCGCGCATGCGAACAATAAAGCTGGGACACGAAGGGCCGGCAGTTTCGGCAATGGGCTTGGGCTGCATGGGCATGTCGATCAGCTACGGCGAGCCGAACGACGAGGAATCCATCGCCACCATCCATCGCGCAATCGATCTTGGCGTGAATCTGATCGTCACATCTGATGCCTATGGCGCGGGTGTGAACGAGGCGTTGGTGGGCCGCGCTGTCAAGGGCCGGCGCGACAAGGTGTTGATCGCCACCAAGTTCGGCAATCTCGCGCTCGGCGGGCGCGGCGCTGGCGCGTCGTCCGCGCCCGCGCTCACCGGCGGTCACCCTGATTATGTGCCGCAAGCCTGCGACAAAAGTTTGAAAATGCTCGGCGTCGATGTCATCGACATCTACGGCTTGCATCGCGTTGATGCAACCGTGCCCATCGAAGACACCTTGGGTGCGATGAAGCGTCTCGTCGAGCAGGGCAAGGTGCGCTACCTGCAACTCTCCGAGGCCGGGCCGGACACCATACGCCGGGCGAACAAGGTGCATCCCATTGTCGCCGTCGAAACCGAATATTCGTTGTGGAGCCGCGATGTTGAGCCGCAGATACTACCCACCTGCCGCGAACTGGGCATCGGATTTATGGCCTACGCACCGTTGGGACGCGGCTTTCTCACCGCCACGATGAAAACGTTGGACGCGCTGATACCTGCCGACCGGCGCCGTGACCACCCGCGCTTCCTGCCTGAAAATATCAATAAAAACAGTAACTTACTGAAACCCGTCGAGGATATCGCTGCGGCGCGTAATTGCACCCCGGCGCAAATTGCGTTGGCGTGGGTATTGTCACAAGGGGCGCAAAGCAATGACATCGTTCCGATTCCCGGCACCAAGCGGCGCACGTATCTGGAGCAAAACTGCGCCGCGCTCGATATCCAGTTGAGCGCCGAAGAAATCGCACGGCTGTCGAGCGCTTTCCCAAGCGATGTCACTGCCGGCACGCGTTATCCTGAAAAGCAACTGAAGGGGCTGGGCATTTGATTCGCATTTGACTGTAGTACCCCTGCGCGGCGTATATGCTCTTGATCTCGGTTCGCCCAGCAGTTGCCCGCTCGTTCACGCACAAGCGGGGCACAAACGGCGAATTCCGGTCATAGCATGAAAGCACTTTGGCTCACCGGGCCTGCGGCAAGGGCTTACACGGGCGGCCAGCATCCAGAGCGAAATTTGCTCGCGTGCCCCTTGGCAAGTGCCAGATTGCGCATGGGCGTCGCATCGAATGCATGGCGCGAACGCGGCAACGAGAATCTGTTCATGGAGCCGTCCTCGGTTGTCGAAACCCCGGCCCTGAATTGGCAAGACGCAACCATTTGCATCGTGCCAAAGTTTACGATCGATCTGCCGGTTACCCTCTGGCTGGACGCGTGCCGCGCGGTCAAGCGTCACGGCATCCGGCTCGCGCTGGACATCTGCGACTCCCCATTCGGCGAGAAGCCGGACGCCGTGAGCGAATTCTACTCACAGGCGCTCGGCATGGCGGATGCTGTCGTTGTGAACTCCGCGCGCATGGCGGAAAAGATCACGCCGCACCTTAAAAACCCGCCGACAATCATTGCGGACGCGATCCTTGGCGCAATGTCGGCGCCGGCGTTTGCACCCGCAAAACGGTTAAAGCTGCTGTGGTTCGGGCATCCGTCGAATCTGCGCTTTCTGGAACCTTGGGTACACAAACTGCTCAAGGACGCGCCGCGTCCTTGTCGCCTCGTCTTGGTGACGCAGGACGGTCATGGCGCACGCGAAGCAGCGCAACAGATTCAGGCGCACTATGCACCGGCCTTCGAGACGCGATTTGTCGAGTGGTCGCTGGAATCCACCCAGCGCGAGCTTTCGGCATGCGATATCGCGCTACTGCCGGGTGTGCCCTCCGATGCGTTGAAAGGCGGCGTATCGGCAAACCGCATCGCGGAAATTCTCAACGCGGGCCGTTTCCCGGTGGCCAGCCCGATGCACAGCTATCTCGAATTCGAACACGCGGCCTGGCTCGGCAACGACTTGATCGAAGGCATCCGCTGGGCGCAGGCAAATCGCGGCGAGGTGATTGCACGGATTGAACGCGGACAAACGCTGGTGGAGGAAAAATTCGCCATGCGCAAACTGGGCGATCTATGGTGCGAACTGTTGCGCGGGACAAGGCACGCTTCGTGATAATCTCATTCGCCGAATACTGACACGCCTGAACCACGCATGGGATCAAAAAACCAGTTCTTGTACGCCGAGCATGTACTCAAGGGGATGACCGGCCGCATACTCGAGGTCGGCTCTAAAAATTACGGCAACACGGAGCCCTTTCGCGAACTTTTTCCCGGACAGGATTACGTCGGCGTGGACATGTCGCCCGGCGACGGCGTGGATACGGTCGTGGACCTTGCTTCTGGCACCGGTGATCTGCCTCACGGCGGCTTCGACCTGATCATCATGTGCTCGGTGATGGAGCATTGCCCGAAGCCCTGGAAACTCGCGGAAAATATTCAAACACTGCTCTCTCCAGCCGGAGCGCTGTATTCGTGCCACCCGTGGATATGGCGATACCACAAGTACCCCGACGATTATTTTCGCTTCTCACCGCCCGCCATCAAGAGTCTGTTTGATACGCTGGAACGCTGGACGCCGCCGCTTTACGCGACCTATCTGACTGGCGAATTCTACGATTTCGAGACCGACGAGGAAATCGATAACAAAATGGCGCAATTTGACGCACAAGGCAGAAAATTTCTGCCTTATCTCGAAACGGTCATGCTGGGCGGAAGGGATAAAGCGTTCATCGACCGCGCGCGAGCGCGCATGAAGCAGCGCTAATTCAAGTACTCGTGGAGTTCAACCGTAGTTGCGTGCGCGACCGTACAACAACGTGACATTCACCCGCCGGTTTTCGTAGCCGGATTTGAAATGCAACTCATCGGTAATGTGGATCAGACTCGAATCAAACAACACACAACGGTTTTCGCGGTAGGGCACGCGCATGGACTGTGCGTTGTGTGCCTTGAGGAACGCCTGCATCTTCGATTGATCGGTGTTGTAGTCCGCAAACGTCCAGCTTGATGGCGCGGGCACGTCGTATACCACCATGCCGCCCGTGGAGTTGTCCGCGCACGCAGTGTCGGGCGTGATCCAGAAATTCACGTTGACCTTGGCAAAGTCGGCATGCATGTTGATGCCTTGCATGCGCTGATCGTATTTGAATCCCCACGCCTGCAACAACGGATAATCGCCGATCACTCTGGGCATCGCTTGCTTTAACTGATCGGCAATCGCCAGCAACACCGGCGAACAAAACCCCTGTGAAAGCAGCGCGCCTACATAGCCGCGCTCATTGTTAAGCTTCCACACCGTCGCTTCTTCACAGAAGCGCCGCAATAGCTCTAGCGCCGCAGGCGACAAAAAATTATCGATCACCACCACGGCCGGACGGCTGTCGAAGTACTGTTGCTCGATTTTGCCGTAATCGTTGTTGCCCAATGCCGATCCAGCGAACGGTTCCAATGGGCGAGACCATGCCCCGGTCAATGCCTGCCGTAACGCGTCGCCCTCCGCCCCCTCGGGGGCAAAGGTGGCATTCAAGTCCTGCGTTTGAATCCCAAGGCGCTGCAATACGGCGAGCACGCCGCGCCCGGCGGCGTCCAGCTTGCCGCGCCGCGCGAGCAGATCAAGTTGTTCGAGGTCATGGCGCAGACGCGGCTCGGGCACCGGCCACGGCAACATATTAAGCGGCAGTTTTTGTTTGCAAAAAAGCGTGTATGACTCATCGAGAACGTTCGCCGCCGCCTGCAAGTCGCGCTGGTCGAGACGTGCCAAGCCGAGTATGCAGAGGCTATCAATGTCAGCGTGCATCTCCGGTGCATAATCACGAACGAGAGATTCCAGATTGCTGGTGTCGCCGGTTTGAATGTAAATCTTGAGCAGCGTGCGCAGGGCAGTGATGGGCCGCTGCCCGGAGGCAAGCGCTGTTTTTAATGCGCTGATCGCTTCGTCCGGTTTATCAATGCCATGCCACGCCACGCCTAATTCGACGTGAATGTCCGGCACGATTTCCTGTTGTGCATCCGACGTGTCAAGCTCCGAAAATGCACCGATCACCGCGTAGAAATCGCCGAGCTTGTTGTGACAGCGCATGATTTGCAGAATGGCCGGCTGCGTCCCTCTGCGCACATGGTTTGCGCGCAGCGCGTTGCCTAACGCTTCGTGCACATTGCCCACTTCAAAATTGGCGATGCTCAACGTCATCATCGCACGATAATCGTAGGCGTCAAGCGACATCACCGCCGATGCAAGCTGATAAGCCCGCTTCCAGTCACGCATCGACGCGGCGGCCTCGGCCATGACGGTGAGCAGGAACGCTTCCCCTTCGGGTGGCGTGTGAAAACGGCGATTAATAAACGCATCCGCTTCGTCGATGAGGCCATTTGCCTGCAACACAATCAAAAACATCGCCGCCGCGTCGGTGCCCGCGCCCGGATCACTGATCGCGGCTCTGGCCAGAGCGAGCGCTTCTACAGATTCGCCGCGCTCGAAGAGTGCGCAAATGGCCAGCGCCATCTTGCTTGTCCACGCTGCTTTCCACGCGTAGGTGCGCGCCACTTGCAGGCTGCTTTCCACATCGCCGCAGACGAACAGACATACCACCGCCTCGAAGGCGTCATCGTCATTCGCTGGGCGGCGTGATTCCAGCAGCTTTAGCGCCGCGCCGCCGTTACCGGTGGAACGTAGCCGTTTTATTTCGGAATAGGCGGCAGAAAGCACGGAATATCAGCGCCGTGCGCTTGCCATCTGGCGGCAGTAGTGCACTACCACAGCGTTTCACCGCGGCGCATGCGCTCCGCCATGTCCTGCTGAAACTCCGGCGGCCCGATGGCGGCCACCGCCTGCTTGACGGTATAAACGCCGTTTTCCATGATCTGCTCGGAGTATATGAGCGCGCGGCCATGCGATTGCGCGAATTGTTGCAGCCAATTGAGTGCGCGCGGCGGTATGCGCCGCCCTACCGGCACCGCGACATCCACTGGCATGCCACGCCAGTTCGATTGGTCGAACAATACAATAACCTTGGCGTTGCTGGGCTTCATCCACTCCGGCAACGGGCTGTCTTCACGACGCCAGCCGCAAATGAAATGCACGCACGGATCGACCGGCCGGTTGGCATAGTCGTTGCATCCCTTCCCCGTGCTGTGCGGACAAGGTTTGCCGGGATACACCGGGACGCCTTCGACCTTGATCTGCAGCCAGCCGTCGCAGCAGGCGGTGCAGGGCTGACAATTGCGTTCTGTTGTGGGTTTTGTCATCGCTGAATTCTGCCTCACTTCTGCCTCACGCGGGCTATGCCCGCGCAAGATCGCGCTTGAGTGCGGCCCAGGCGGGCGCCCAACTGCCGTCGTTGTCCTGGCGGTAAAGACTGAAGCCCGGAAACCACGGCGACGCGGCGCCCGTCGTCATCCAGCGCCATTCGGCCGGCGCGGGCAGGAGTACGCGCGCGGTTTTTCCGGCGGCGGCGCGCAGATGCATGTTGGTGTTGCTCACCCCGGCATATTCGTCGATCAGCGCGAGCAACGCCAGCATGCCTTCGAGATCATCGTTTAGATCGCTGAAATCATGCACGGGTCGCCCTGCCGCTTGCGCGAACGCAGCGATTTCGCCGGGCTGGGGAGCGCGTTGCAAGGCAAGCAGCGTGCCGTTGAACGTACCCGCGACGGCGGCAAATTCGCCGGTCGCGGCTACTTTATAGAGCACCCAGCCGTCCGCGCCTTGCTCGCGCGGCGGAATGCCCGCGCGCCAGGTCAGCCCCAGGTACGGCGGCGGACCAGCATTGGCAAGCCGTTGGCGCAGTTCATCCATCCGCTGCGGCAGCGGCGGTATCAACAGACTTTGTGGATAGCGTTCGTGCTCGCTCTGGCCGAACGATAACGTTTGCCCCGGTTCCAGCGCACTGACCTGCGCCAATTGGTGTTGCGCGGCATCGGCCGGAGTAAGCGCGTGCGGAAGGTCGCCAACGATCATCACCACGTCCGCCTCCGGTAGCGGCGCATCCTCCGGCAATACCACATCAAGACATGGCACGCGCTCAAGCAATGTGCGCAGCTTCGCGCCCGCGCGATAGGTGATGCGCGCGCCCATGGCCGCCAATCGCGGCGCATAACGCAAAAAAAACAATTCGTCGCCCAAGCCTTGTTCGCGATGCACAAACACCTGTTTGCCGCGCAACTCCGGAGGCAACGTATTTGACAACGCTACCCCAGGATTCTTGGTACGAAATATTCCCGGCCCGGGCCTGTGGCGATAACAAATCCACGCCGCTTCGATAGTGCCGCAAGCGAGTAGCGCGCCCGCGAGGACGTCTTGCCGGGCCTCTTCGTCCGGTTCTATCGCCTGCACCTGATTGATCACACGCATGCCTTCGGCAAAATCGCCGAGATCAAACATCGCACCCGCAAGCGCTTTGAGTATCTTGGCGTTATCCGGCGCCCGCATTGCCGCCGCACGCACGGTGTCCAACTGCGCGTTAACACGGCCCTGATGATTCTGCGCGCAGGCCAGCATCAACCATGTTTCGACATGACCGGGATGAATTTGCAGTATTTCGCGGCAAACCATTTCGGCCTCGGCATCGCGCCCCACGTCGATCAGCAAGGAAGCGAGACTCGCACGCGCGGGCAGGTACTCAGCATCAGCGGCAATGCACGCGCGGTATTCGCGCTCGGCCTCGTCGAATCGCAGCACCGCGTGCAGCACGCCCGCAAGGTTGTTGCGCGCATCGATGTTGGCCGGCTGCAGCGCAAGCGCGCGCCGGTAACTATCGATTGAATCTTCGGCGCGGCCAAGATCACGCAACACATTGCCGCGGTTAAACCAGAGCATCGGTTGATCCGGGTAACGATGCGTGAGCCGCTCGAACAACGTTTCGGCATCCTTGTGCTTGCCCTGCTGCGCCAGCGCATTGGCCAGCCCCATCTGGTAATTGGGCTCGCGTGCGTCGATGCGGCTTGCCTTGCGGTAGGCGTCTTCCGCCTCGGTGTGCCTGCCCAGCGCCGCGCACACCTGCCCCAAATTCGCAAGAATTGCGGGGTCGTTGCGCCGCAGCCGGGCAGCTTTGAGCAGATTTTCCAAGCCTTGCGGGGAATCGCCCAATTGGTGCAGGGCTACGCCGGCCAGATTCAAAGCATCAGCGCTGCCTGGGTTTACCAGCAAGGCGCGCCTATAGCACGACAGGGCGAACTCAAAATTGCCGAGTCGGTGAGCGTTAAGCCCGGCTTCAATCTCTCGGGTGGCAGCACCAGGCGCAGTCATCGCCATATAACCTTTTGATTTTAAAGTATTTTATGCAAACAGAGAAACCCTTGCTATTTCAGGGCCAATCTATGCACACATCTCGCGTAGCTCGGAAGAGTCCGCAGGACGTATTCCGGGAGGAAGCCCCGTGCATAGAAAGCACGCCGCTTCATGCACCTTTACTTCCCCAGAATACGGCCATAAAAACCATGGCCTCCTTCCGGGCTATCGCTCGCTAACAACCGGGTTCACGCCGCCTCCTTCGCCGCATCGACCAGCACGTCTTCGGGTACGCCCCGCTTTTTCAGCGCGTCAATCAAACGGGCGGAAGGGCCATCCGCGAGCAGCGTTTCGTCGCGCCTCAAGCCTTCGCTGATGTATGCCTTGAGTAGCGTCTGGTAACCCGACAATCCACGCAGCGGCGCGATTCTCTTCATTGAATCCACCACGTCGACTGGAATGCGCAATGTAATCGAAGTCATGGCACGATTCTTGGTAAGGCGCGTTTTCAAGCGTTCAGTCAACATAGCGATTCTCCTCCTCGACAGTGGCGCGTCGCGCCGAAATCAAACGAACACATTCCAACTCAAACTCTATGTGCACAACGTAGAGTAATCGTCCCGTGGCATCGAATCCGATTGCCGCATCGCGTGCTTCGTCGTTCCGCGGCGCATCGACCAACACCAGCAGCGGGTCGCCAAACACGGAAGCCGCTTCTTCGAAGCGAACCCCATGCTTGCGCCAATTCAATTCAGCCTTATCGCTGTCCCAAGTGAAAAGGTTGCCATTCTGCTCGTAGTTCACGTCCATGTCGTACTCTTACAAATTGTATTTACAAAGTCAATTCATAATTGCAATCCATAGCTTGCGGCATGCACGCTACGGCGCAGTCCCATCCAAGAACTGATCATTACCCGCAGTTATTGATGCGATATCCATGGCTTATCTCACGGGATCTGTTGAGCCGCGTGCTTCATCCGCAAAATCTGCACGATGCCAGCCTCGGCCAGCACGCGATAAAAAACGATGTAGTTCGGATGCACGACCAACTCACGCACATATTCAGGCAGGCCCGGCCGGCCAGCCCGGCCTGGCTTTGGCTGCTGTACAAGCGCTTTGGTCTTGTTGCGCAGATCCTTGCCAAAGCTCTTGGCGCGCGCCGGGTTGTCTTTGGCGACGTAGCGGACGATTGCGTGCAAGTCCTCGCGGGCCATCGGCCGCCATTCAATGCTGTAGGCCGTAGCCGTCACGCGCGTTTTCTCAAACCGGTTTACAAAGCGGCAATGCCGGCATCCATCTCGGCCATGACTTCATCATGCGGGACGCTTGGCCGGGGGTCGTCAATAGAAGTCTGAATCTCCGAGGCCAGCCACTTGCCGTAGGCAGCCGCTTCATGCGCTTCGCGCATCGCCCGGGCTCGACTTTCCCGGCTCTGAGTATTCTCCTTCAGGTCTGGGTTCCAGTCGGTCGCATCGACTTGGGCAACGTCAATGCCAACGCCGCGCAACACGATCAGCGCGGAAGTGGGACTGCCAAAACGGCGCGGCACGGCGCTGCGCGCCTTGGACAAAATGGCGTCTTGTCCGCTGCGGGTGGCAATTTCCATGAAAAAACCGCCGCCCTGCCCCTTTAAAGTGACGCCGACTACGCCCCCGGCGCTGGCGGTGGCACGTAGCTGCTCTAACGTCATGTTGTGCATGATTTTCTCCTCTTCTATAGGATAAGCGTAAATATTGTCTATAATGGTACATAACCTATGGAAAATATGCAAGCTCTCTGCGTGACGGATCAAGCGAGATGAGAAGAGTAGCCACGCAAAATTTCGGGAATGCTTTCTTACCCTGCTGCCCGTTGAAGCGCGCGAGGCACAAGCCGGGCATGCCCGCTACGGCGTGGCTCCATCCCCCACCCAGGAAGCATTGGTATCTTCACATCTCCAAGAAACTCCTTCCCCCTTGACGGGGGAAGGCGGGGATGGGGGTGAATATTTCACGTTGCCACGACACCCCCCATCCCAACCTTCCCCCGCAAGGGGGGAAGGAGCCGTGTCGTGGAGATGTGCAGATACCTATGCCCAAGAAGATAACCAAAACACCCCCTTTTTGGCTGTTGTAATCCAACAACAAAACACGCCTGATTTACCGCTGGTTTTGCCGATTGTCTTGAGTGGGCTTGTCCATGGCTGGCAGAATGCACCTAACCTTCCGATCAGAGGGGAGTGGTGTTCCAGGGGTTTAGCAATTTAGGCCACGGAGCGCACGAAATACAAATATCCTATAGGAGAATTTTAGATGCAAAAGAAACTAATCGCCGTGGCAGTGGCAGGTGCACTGGGAGTACCGGCGTTCGCGCTTGCGCAAACCGCGACTGTGAGCGTATCGGGCCGCATGTATGTCGAATACAGTTATGCCAACACTGGTGCAGGCGCCGGCGGCACCATCAACCGTGTGAATTCCGATGTCCTGCAAACACCGGGCAGCAATATTTCGTTCCAGGGCGAAGAAAAACTCGGCGGTAACATGTCCGCCTGGTTCAAGTGCGAATCCACTGCTGAAGTACGCGGCATGAGCCAGGATGGCTTTTGCGGTCGTAACAGCGCGGTGGGCCTGAAAGGCGCATTCGGTAACGCCTTCGTCGGTAACTGGCACACGCCGTTTACCCGCGCTCGCAATACCGTCGGCGCCAACGAAACCGGTCTGTGGGGCACCGCCGCTCTGCTGACAGGTCACTCGACCACGGTATCGGATGGTGGCAGTGGTGCGGCTGATCCGTTGCGTCCGCAGTTGTTCGCGCGTCGCCAGAATCACTCCATCCACTATGAAACGCCGAGTTTCAGCGGCTTTCAGGCGATGGGGATGTTCTCGTCGGCCAACGCATCGACCAGCAAGACACAAAGCGCAGCCAATAAGAGAACGCGCATTATGTCTGTTGCAGCCACGTATAACAACGGCCCCCTGAAGTTGAGTGCGGGCTATGAAGGGCATGCCGACTTCGCCGCTAACGGCGCCGGTGAGACGGGCTGGCTGGTAGGTGCATCGTACCGGTTTGCTAACAGAGTCACTTTCGGCGGCATGTACACGCGCCAGAAGTGGGGCAGCGACACGGCGACAGCGTCGGGATCAGGCCGAGTCAATGCGTGGCAACTGGGTATTGACTGGTCATTGGGTGGGCCGCACAGGATTCTCGCTGCCTACACCAATGCGGGTGACGTGAAGGGCGGCACCAACGCTTTGGGTGTTAATACTAGCACCGCGATTGTGGGTGGATTGCGTACGGCAGCGGGTGCTGACACCGGCGCTTACATGATCCAAATGCGTTATCAATATGCCCTGTCGAAGCGCACGGATTGGACGGTTGGTTTTAACCGCGTCAAGAACGATCGTAACGCGGGTTACGGCCTGAACGGTTATGCCCCCAACGGCGGAGTTGGTCCCGCCACTGGCGCCAGACACACCGGCTTCGGCACGGCCATCGACCATCGCTTCTAAGCATTTAAGAATAAAGTTTTACTGTTCGACTGTAACGGGCGCTTCGGCGCCCGTTTTTTTTCATCCAAATTTAATGCGCTGTCGTAACCATGGCTGACGACAAGTCGGTGCCCGACGCGGAATTTCAGGCGCTGGTGCGCGAACGATACGCTGGTAATCCGCAGGCGATGGCTTCGCTCGGCGCGCGGCTAATCGTTGGACGCAACTCGCCACGCTCGGTGGTGGATGGCATGGCGTTGCTTGCGGATGCATCACGCCAAGACAATGCGGGCGCCTGGTGCTACCTCGCAGTGCTTGCGGCCGCCGGCGTCGGGCGCCCGCAAAGCTGGGAAGATGCATTTGCCGCGCTTAACCGCGCGACAACGCTAGGCAATGCGCAAGCAACACGGCAAACGCAAGTACTCCACGAATGCGGCATCGGCGATGCTTTTAGCGCGGATCAATGGATTGCCTGCGTCGAAGGCCGCGTGTTGCGTGAATCACCGCGATTGATCTCGTTTGCGGATTTTTTGCCCGCCGCGTTGTGCGGCTACTTGATGGAACGTTCCGCCGCGCGGCTGGTACAGGCGCAGGTCTATGATGCCTACCAGGGCGGGCTGAAAATAGACCCCATGCGCACAAACAAGGGGGCGGCGTACTCGTTGATCGATACCGACCTGATAATGCAACTGGTGCGTGCGCGGATCGCCAATGCGGCACACACGAATTTCGACACGCTGGAACCGACCGAAATACTGCACTACTCGGCGGGAGAGCGCTACAAGCCGCACTTTGATTTCTTCCACCCGTCGCTGCCGAACTACGCCGAAGAAATGCGCGTCAAGGGGCAGCGTATAAAAACGTGCCTCGTGTATCTCAATGGCGATTATGCTGGCGGCGAAACAGAATTCCCTAAAATCGGCATCAAGTTTCGTGGCCAGCCCGGAGAGGCGTTGATCTTCGAGAACGTACTGGCGGATGGCGCAGGCGACCCAAACACACTGCACGCGGGCCTGCCTCCAATCACCGGCGAAAAATGGCTGCTGTCGCAATGGATACGCGACAAATCGCAGCCAGTGGTGTAATTACGTTTGCCTTGATTTATACTATGTCCATGTCCGCTCCCACCGCCACTACAGAATACCTCAAGCTGTCCGTCTCGGAGCGCATTCAGCTTGTAGAGGATATTTGGGATAGCATTGTCGCGGAAGCACCCGATATTGTTGAGTTGTCGCAAACCCAAAAGGCTGAGTTGCATCGTCGCGTAGCCGCGCATAGTGCCGACCCCTCCACTGCGGTTCCGTGGGCGCAGGTTCGGGCCAAATTGTTTCCAGGCAAGACTTGATGTTAGTACTGCTCCGCCCAGAAGCATTGCGTAGGGCGCAATCCCTATTGCGCCGCATGGCAACTTTGCAATCCGCATGCGGCGCAATGGGATTGCGCCCTACGCGTGCTACGCGTGCTACGTATGGATTCGTGCGTAAGCAAGAGTGACGGCATTGTGTAACCGGGCGGGAACCATCCCGCACGAGTTACCACGAATTATGAAGGGAATTTCATCGTGGCCCGATGGAGTTGCAGACAGCGCCGCAATGGGAGTAATCTGAGCGCATGGAAAAGCCAGTCATTTCATACTCTCCTGACGTCATGGGCGGCACGCCGGTTTTTGCGGGTACGCGGGTGCCGATTCAAACGCTCCTTGATTACCTTGAGGCGGGTGAGAACATCAACGACTTTCTCGCCGGCTTTCCTTCGGTGAGTCGCGAGCAGGTTATCAATTTTCTGGAGCAGGCTAAAGATCGATTGGTAGCTGCTGCCTTGTGAAGGTTCTGATCGACGAATGCATTGACTGGCGCCTAAGCCGCGACATTGCGGAGCACGATGTTAAGACGGCGCGCCAGATGGGGTGGTCTGCGGTCAAAAACGGCGACTTACTTGCGCTCGCTGAAATCGAATTTGATGTATTTGTGACCGTTGATCGAAACCTTTCTTTCCAGCAAAAACTTCCCGCCTTCAAGATTGCGGTGATTGTCCTTCGGGCACGATCCAACCGTCTCGCCGACCTGCGGCCGCTGGTGCCTGATCTGCTTGCTTGCATTCCCAACGTCACGCAAGGCGCGGTTACATATGTGGGCATCTGATTTGATACCCAGTTATCGTAGGATGCCGGTGAGCGCAGCGAACCGCATCACCCGCGGAGGCGATAACCGCACGAGGCGTAACCATCAACCGATGCGGTTCCTTCGTCACCGGCATCCTACTCGCTATGTCCATGCATCGTCGATCGTACCAGTCCTTCCACCGTGATCCCATGAGAGCAGGCACAAGACATATTGTCTCCAGGTAAACCTCAATTTGGCCGCGCTCCGTCCAGAGGCAATGCGTAGGGCGCAATTCCTATTGCGCCGCATGGCAACTTTGCAAACCACATGCGGCGCAATGGGATTGCGCCCTGCGCGTGCTAGAATAATCCTGAATAAGCGCAGAAGACCAGGAGCCGCCATGAGCACACCTAAATCCGAAGTGGCCTCGATGTTGGAGACCTTGCCCGACGACAGTGGATTCGAGGACATCCAATACCACCTGTACGTGCTCGAAAAAGTGAAGCGCGGACTTGAACGTTCCGATAGCGAAGGCGTTATTTCCCCCGAGAACGTGAGGGTGCGCCTTGGAAAATGGCTCGCAAGCTAGTCTGGTCGCCAGAAGCCGTCGAGGATATCGAGTCAATAGCGTCTTACATTGAGCGCGACTCGCCTTGGTATGCAAAGGCAGTAACTTCAAGAATCATGGCTACCGCGGAAACCATTCCGCAATATCCGGAAATGGGGCGATTGGTGCCAGAATTGGGAAACCCTGCGATTCGCGAGCGCCTCGTTTACAGCTATCGCATCATATATCGAGTCGAAGACGAGCGCATCCTGATGGTTGCCGTGATCCATGGTCGCCGACTGATGCAGCCTCTCGTTGCACGCATTGAATCGCCTTAGCTTTCATTTGCATTTCCAATGAAAATCACCGTAGCGGGCGCAGGCTACGTAGGCTTGGTAACCGGCGCCTGTCTCGCCGAGATGGGCAATGATGTTCTGTGCCTCGATACGGATGCGGAGAAAATTCGCATCCTGAATGAAGGCGGCATTCCCATTTACGAACCCGGCTTGAAAGAAATGGTTGCGAAGAACGTGGCGGCGGGCCGCCTTGGGTTTACCATGGATGCCCAGCGCGCCATCCACCACGGCGCGCTGCAATTTATTGCCGTGGGTACGCCGCCAGGCGCGGACGGATCAGCGGAACTGCAATACGTGCTGGCCGCCGCTCGCAGCATTGGCCGGCACATGAACGAATATAAGGTCGTCATCAACAAATCCACCGCGCCAGTGGGCGCCGCGGATAAGGTGCGTGCGGCCATAACAGAGGAACTCGCGGCACGCGGCGCTGCCGTGCCGTTTGCAGTCGTTTCAAACCCGGAGTTTCTGAAGCAGGGTGCGGCGATACAGGATTTCATGCGCCCGGATCGCGTGGTGATCGGCGCCGGCGACGAACGCGCGATACGCCTGATGCGCACGCTCTACGCCCCATATATACGCAATCACGATCGTCTGCTGGTGATGGATGTGCGCTCCGCGGAGCTGACCAAATATGCAGCCAACGCCATGCTCGCTACACGCATCAGCTTCATGAATGATCTGGCCGTACTTGCCGAACAAGTGGGCGCCGATATTGAATCGGTTCGCGTGGGTATCGGCTCGGACAGCCGCATAGGCTACTCTTTTCTCTACGCGGGTTGCGGCTATGGCGGATCGTGTTTTCCCAAGGATGTCAAAGCGCTCATCGAAACCGCCAGGACATTTGGGCATCATCTAAAAATTCTCGATGCGGTAGAGAAAGTAAACGAACATCAGAAACAGGTCCTGGCTTCCAAGGTCTTAAGCCGTTTCGGTGCGAATTTGCAAGGCCGCAGATTCGCGCTGTGGGGCCTGGCGTTCAAACCCAACACCGACGACATGCGCGAGGCGCCGGGGCGGCAAGTAATTGCTGATTTACTGGAAGCCGGAGCAGCGGTGCGTGCCTTCGACCCCGTGGCGATGAATGAAGCCAGGAAAATTTACGAAAACGAAGCTCGCGTATCTTTCGCGGCATCGCCGATGGAGGCTTGCAAAGATGCCGACGCGCTGATCATTGTCACGGAATGGCAGCAATTTCGCAGCCCGGATTTTGAAACAATCAAGAAAAATCTGCTGACGCCAGTCATTTTCGACGGGCGCAATATTTATGATTCGCATGCCGTGCGTGAAGCCGGTTTCGAGTATTTTTCAATAGGCCGCACTTGACCGGGAGTTCCAGATTGAAAACAAGGGCTTATAGCGTCAACAAGCGAATACTGGTAACTGGGGGTGCCGGGTTTCTCGGCTCGCATTTGTGTGACCGTCTGGTGCGGGACGGCTGTGACGTGCTGTGCGTGGACAATTTCTTTACCGGCACGCGCGACAACATCGCGCATTTGCTGCAGAACCCGCGCTTCGAGTTTCTGCGTCACGATGTGACGTTTCCGTTGTACGTGGAAGTCGACGAAATTTACAACCTCGCATGCCCCGCGGCGCCGGTGCATTACCAGTTCGACCCGGTGCAAACGACGAAGACCAGCGTGATCGGCGCGATCAACATGCTGGGGCTCGCCAAGCGTTGCAAAGCCAAAATACTGCAAGCCTCGACCAGCGAAGTCTATGGCGACCCGGCCGTACATCCACAGCCGGAAACCTATTGGGGGCATGTCAATCCGATTGGTGTGCGCTCATGCTACGACGAAGGCAAGCGTTGCGCTGAAACGCTGTTTTTCGACTATCACCGGCAACACCAGATGCGCATCAAGGTGGCGCGCATATTCAATACCTACGGCCCGCGCATGCATCCCAATGACGGCCGGGTGGTATCCAATTTCATCGTGCAGGCGTTGCAGAACGCGCCACTGACGATTTACGGCGACGGCAGCCAGACACGCAGCTTTTGCTACGTCGATGATCTTATTGACGGGCTGGTCAAACTGATGGCGTCGCCCGACGATGTCACGGGCCCGATTAATTTGGGGAATCCCGAGGAGTTCACGATGACCGGGTTGGCAACCACGATCAAGGCGCTCACCGGCAGCCGCTCGGAAATCGTGCACCACGAACTGCCTCGGGACGACCCCAAGCACCGCCAGCCCGACATCACCCTGGCATCGCGGTTGTTGGCCTGGCGCCCGCAAGTCACGGTGCGAGAAGGCCTGGAAAAGACGATCGCATTTTTTCGCGAACGGTACCATTAAACCGCCGGCTGGGTCACAGCCGCGGCTGGCCATTCAACAAACTCGAATAAATGGCCTCGAGGTCGCGTGCAAACTTTTCCATGTTGAACAACGGCGCGCTTTGTTTCGCGGCGGCTACGCGGCGGCGCACCGAATCGAGCGCGGCGCGATCGGTCGCCAGTCGAATGGCCGATTCCTCGTAGTCCACCAGCGAATAAGTAACCAAATCCGGCAGTTCGCACGCGGAAAGTATGCTGCCCGACACACGCGATGCAAATGTCTCGCCGCACAGACCCAACAATGGGCAGCCGTTCCACAGCGCATCGCTTGCGGTGGTGTGCGAGGTATACGGAAACGAATCCAACGCAAGATCGGCCACCTTGTAGCGCGCCAGATGCTGTGATTGCGGCAATCGCGGCGCGATGATCATGCGCTCTTGAGCCAAACCGCTGGCCGCCAACGCATTTTGCAAATTACGTGTGGCACGCGGGTTGTCTTCCAACAGCCACAGTACGCTGCCGGGAACCCGGTGCAGAATGCGCACCCAGCACGCGAAAAGCTCCGCTGAAATCTTGAACGCCTGGTTAAAGCAGCAAAAAACCATGCCTGTTTCGGGTAAACCGTATTGAGCGCGCGTCAACGGTGCGTCGCTTTCGCGTGTACGGTCGTTGGGCTGGTAGCAGTGCGGCAAGCGCAACACGCGCTCGGAATAAAATTCCTCATATTCGGGCGGAATGATGAATCCGTCGGCGATGATGCCATCGATAAACGTGGCGCCCATCGTGCCCGGATAACCCAGCCAGTTGAGCTGAATCGGCGCCAGGCGATACGCCAATAACGAAGTGCGCGAACCCATCGTGTGACCCTTGAGGTCGATGACGATGTCCAAATCCGCGTCAAGTATGCGCTTTACGGCAATATCGTCCGGCTCCCACGCGATGTCTATAAAGTGCTCGCATGCATTGCGTAGCCGCGCGCGCACCGGACTGCCGTCTTCCGGGCCAAATGAAAACGCAAAGAACTCGTAGTTGTCGCGGTCGTGCAGCCCGAGCATTTCGACCACGAGGTAACCCACCGCGTGTTTATGAAAGTCGGAGGAGAGGTAACCTATTCGGGGTCTATTGCGCGCCACGGTTCGTGCCGCCGGCTCAGGCTCCCGCGAGGGTGTCATGCCATATTGTGCCGCACACCAACGTTGCGTGTACTCAAGCTGCTCGCGCGGTGACGCCGGTTGATACAGCAGCGAAAATGGCGAAGACACCGTGCCACCCGCGGCCATCTGCGCGCTCAATTCTTGCCACACCCACGCCCACTCGCTCCAATCACAGGTACGTTTCAACTCACGCGCCTGAATACCGAGCAATAGCGTCGAGCCCGTCTGTTCGACTCCGAGTTTGATGGCAGCCAGCGCGCGCTCGACGTCCTTACGCACAAAATAAACCTCGACCAGCGTGATATACGCTTCAACGATTTTCGCGTCGAGTTCAATCGCGCGCCGTGCGGCGGCTTCGGCCTCGTCCAACGCTTGCAGGTGAAGCAGCGCTTCCGCCAGCTTCGCGTGCGCAGGGACATTGCCGGGCGCTATGCGCAGCGCTTCACGCAGGTGTTGCGCGGCTTCCTGCGCGCGCCCCAGCGCGAGGCACAGCACGCCCAACCCCTCGCGCGCGGCGGCGTGATCCGGGTTTATCGCCAGCGCACGATTGTATTTTTCTTTGGCCGCGTCCGGCTGGCCTAGGCGCTGCAAAACGAAGCCGAGATTGACCACGGCATCGGCATGCCGCGGGTCGCTTGCGATTGCCTGCTCGAACCAGCGCTGCGCGTCGTCCAGCCGCGCGGCATCCATCGCCAGCACGCCAAGATTAAACAACGCATCTGCGTGCCGTGGAACGATACGAAGCACTGCATTGAATTGCGCCTCGGCCATGGCAACATCACCGAGTTGCGCATGGGCCATGCCCAGATTGAGCAGGCAATCAGCGTCTTGCGGGGATAACTCAAGCGCGCGCCGCAAGAACGGCAGCGCTTCGGCGGCGCGCTGCTGGTTGAGTAGCGCCGCACCCAGCCGCATGAACACGGATGCGGGCGCGCCGGGCAGGCGCGCCGCTTGCCGCAACACCGGTTCGGCGTCGGCATATTGTCCCAACTGCAAGAGCGCCAAGCCCAGATGTTCCGCCGCCATGCCGTTACGCGGGTCTGACGCCAGCACCTGCCGCAAGGGCGCGACCGCATCCAGCGCGCGCCCGCTCATCAGCCGCAGCACGCCCAGCAGACACAACGCTTGCGGATGCCGCGGCGCCTGGCGCAGTACATCGCCGATCAGCGCATCGGCGCCAGCTATGTCGCCGGCTTGCAGCCGTGCGGTGGCTTGCTGCAGCTTGCGGTCTATTAATGCGGACATGATCCGCCGTTGATACCGTTATCCGCGTGCTTTGGCAAGTGCGCCGGCGCGATTGTGTCGCGTGGTATTCTTGGAATGGATTACCGAATGCCACTGCACCCCATGATCTGCGTCTACATCGGCTACGACCCGCGCGAAGCCATCGCCTTTAGCGTGCTCGCGCACAGCATTCACGCGCGCGCATCCATGCCGGTGTCGATCACGCCGCTGATGCTGCCGCAGTTGAAAACCGTGCTCACCCGCGAACGCCATCCGCTGCAAAGCACGGATTTTTCCTTTTCGCGATTTTTGACGCCGTATTTGTCGAGCTATACGGGCTGGTCGGTGTTCATGGATTGCGACATGCTGATGCTCGAAGACATCGCCAGCTTGTTTGCGCTGCGCGACGAGCGTTACGCGGCAATGGTGGTCAAGCATGTGCATGTGCCAAAAGAAACGAAGAAGTTTCTCGGCGAGCCGCAAAGCAAGTATGAAAAGAAAAACTGGTCGAGCGTGATGCTGTTCAACAATGCCAAGTGCACGGCGCTCACACCCGATTACGTGAACACGGCCTCGGGCCTGGAACTGCACCAGTTCAAGTGGCTGCAAGACGACAGTCTGATCGGCGCGCTGCCGAGCCGCTGGAATCATCTGGTCGGCTACGACGCGCCGCGTGGCGACGCCGCGCTGGTGCATTACACGCTGGGCGGGCCTTACTTTGATGAGTTTCGCGACTGCGAATATTCGCAGCATTGGCGGAGCGAACGCGATGCCATGCTGGCCACGGCACGCCGCTAGATTTGCCGCTGTAACGGGCGCGCTATGGGCATGTAACAGGCACGTGGCGGCCCAAAAAACCTTCGACAAATCAAACAGATATTCTTAGAATCGGCGTGGGCGCCGCAGCCCGGCTTCCATTTTTTGATGCGTGCGTCCATAACCGCTCATGGAACCGCCACGCCAAACCAGCACCGACGTACACGACGCGCTTGAACGCGTAGTCGGGTTGCTGCACGCGCGCGAGGCGGCATTGACGCGCGAGACGGCGCTCTCCTCCATCGAGAATCAGCAAAATCAGCCCGAGTTGCAAGCGCTGCTCGATGGCGCGCATCCGGCCGACATCGCCTACATGCTGGAAGCCCTGCCGCTTGATCAGCGGCTGGTGGTGTGGGATTTGGTCAAGGCCGACCGCGACGGCGAAATCCTGCTTGAGGTGTCGGACGCGGTACGCGAAACACTCATCGAGCACATGGACGAGGATGAACTCGTCGCCGCCACCGGCCAGCTCGAGGCCGACGAGATCGCCGACCTCGCCCCCGATCTGCCGAGCGAGGTCATCGAGGATGTGTTCAAGCTGCTCGCACCCGAGGAGCGCGAGCAGTTGCGCGAGGCCATGTCGTACGCCGAGGGCACCGTCGGCGCGCTGATGGGCTTCGACATGGTGCAGATTCGCGAGGACGTGACGCTCGAAGTGGTACTGCGCTATCTGCGGCGGCTCGATGAGCTGCCCGATCACACCGATCAGTTGTTCGTGGTGGACCGCGAGGAGCATCTGAAGGGGCTGTTGCCGATAAACCGGCTGCTGGTGACCGACCCGGACGTGGTGGTGAGCGAGGTCATGCAGCGCGACATCGTGAAATTCAACGCCGCCGACGAGGCGGGGGATGCCACCGCCGCGTTCGAACGCTACGACCTGGTGTCAGCACCCGTGATCGACGCCGAGGGCAAGCTCGCCGGGCGCATGACGGTGAATGCCGTGGTCGATTACATCCGCGAGGTGAAAGACGCCGAATTATTGACCGCCGGCGGCCTGAGCCAGGAGGAGGATCTCTTCGCCTCGGTATGGAAAAGCGTGCGCAACCGCTGGGCGTGGCTGGCAATCAACCTGGTGACGGCGTTCATCGCCTCGCGCGTGATCGGCGTATTCGAGGGCTCCATCGGCAAACTGGTGGCGCTGGCCGCGCTGATGCCCATCATTGCCGGCATCGGCGGCAATTCCGGCAATCAGACCATCACCATGATCGTGCGCGCGCTGGCGCTGGGCCAGATTACCCGCGAGAGCGCGCGCAAGCTGTTCGCCAAGGAAATCGGCGTCAGCGCCATCAACGGCGTGATCTGGGGCGGGGTTGTGGGCCTGTTTGCGTATTTTATTTACCACAGTTGGCAGCTTGGCCTGGTGATGACGGGGGCCATGGCGCTCAATTTATTGCTCGCGGCGGTGATGGGAGTGGCCATTCCGCTGCTGATGGAGCGCATGGGCCGCGATCCGGCGGTCGGCGCCAGCGTGATGATTACCGCGATTACCGACAGCGGCGGATTTTTTATTTTCCTCGGATTGGCGACGCTGTTTCTTCTTTGAGTTGTTTTGAAGAAGAACACGCGCGATGAAAATATTCACCGCGCATTGTTTGCGCGCACACCATCAGCCGCGCAAAACAATAAATCAAAACGTTGCGCGCCCGCCATTTCATTAATCGGGATGAACACGTGATTAACATGCGCGCGCGGCAAAACATTCATGGATCGCACGCGGGATTGCGTGGTCAGATACGCGCTCGCGCAGACGAATGTCATACCAGAGATTAACCGTAACTAATTGTTTTTATTGATGTTTTTAGAGATTCTCTAATCTGGCGATCTCTGCGGCGGGCGCCGCTTGAAAACCAATCAATACACCGGAAGGGAAACACGCGGAGCAAAACAAAAACACCGCAAATCGGAATCACAAATAAAAAACGGAGGCCGGCAAGCCGGCCTCCGTTCACTAACAACAACAACTACTTCTTTTTAGCTTTAGCTGCCTTTTTCTTTGCTTTTTTCTTCGCTGCCATGTGAGTCTCCTTTAAAGTTAACTTAGGCATCGTTGGTACGAATGTATCTTCGCACCACCATCACATATTTTGTTGAACACTTTTGCATCTCTGCTTGGCACTCAACGCAACACGCATTGGTGCGCCAATTCTATTCCACAGTACAAAAAAAATGCAATACCCTATTGAAATATTTTTTAAGTTGGTATACCGCGTGTGGATTTGTTGCAACAGTACAACAGTTCGCTTAAGTACCAAAAACGTACCCGGCCGTACTTTCTCGTACCGTTTATTACCGCTCGCGCAAATCAAATCACGCGCGTCAGTACGGTAACAACGTCTCGCGCGCCATCAACTCATCAATGCGCTCGCGCGCGCGAATCTGGTGCATTGCAGTACCATCGACCATCACTTCGGCGGCGCGCGGGCGCGTGTTGTAGTTCGAACTCATGCTCATTCCGTAGGCGCCGGCGGAGTGTATCGCCAGCAAATCTCCCTCTGCAATCCGCAACTTGCGATCATGCGCGAGAAAGTCACCGCTCTCGCACACGGGGCCTACGATCTCCCACTTCTCATCCTCGCCGGTGCTAGGTGCCACCAGCGCGACATCATGCCAGGCGTCGTATAACGCGGGGCGCATCAGGTCGTTCATCGCTGCATCGACCACCGCAAAGTTCTTTTGCGTACCGTCTTCGCCGCGTTTCAGGTACTCCACCCGCGTCAGCAGCACGCCAGCATTGCCCGTCAACAGCCGCCCCGGCTCGAACAACAGCTTCTGCTTGCGGTTAGCCAGACACCGCAACAACGCCGCCGCGTACTCGGTAACCGGCGGCGGTGTGTCTTCGGCCTTGTAACGAATCCCCAATCCGCCGCCCAAATCGAGATGCGCGATGGAAATTCCGTCGCGTTCAAGCTCGTCCACCAGCGCCAGCACCTTCTCAAGTGCCGCAACGAAGGGGGCGGTCTCGGTCAGTTGCGATCCGATGTGGCAGTCGATGCCGCTGATGCTCACATGCGGCAGCGTGCGCGCTTGACGGTACAGCGTGGTTGCTTCGGCATAGGCCACGCCGAATTTATTTTCCTTAAGGCCGGTGGCAATGTACGGATGCGTCTTCGCATCGACATCTGGATTCACGCGCAAACTGATCGGCGCAACCTTGCCCATATCGCGCGCGATATCGTTGATGCGCGTCAGTTCCGCCGCGGATTCGACGTTAAAACATAGAATTCCGGCAGTTAACGCGTCACGAATCTCACCCGCGCTCTTGCCCACGCCGGAAAACACCACCTTCGCCGGGTCGCCGCCCGCCGCGATCACGCGCGCGAGCTCGCCGCCGGATACGATATCGAAGCCGCTGCCCAGGCGCGCAAACAAGTTGAGTATCGCCAAGTTCGGGTTGGCCTTGATCGCGTAACAAACCAGATGATCACGACCGGCAAACGCGGCATCGAATGATTGATACGCCTCGGTCAACGCCGCGCGCGAGTACACAAAACACGGCGTGCCGAATTCAGCGGCAATGCGCGAGAGCGCCACCGACTCCGCATGCAGCTCGCCGTTCTTGTAGGCGAAGTAACTCACTTCGCGTCAGGTGATGGCGTGGTTGAGACGGGGGCCGAGGCCGGCGTGGCAGCGGCCGGCTTGGGTTTGGGCAGTTCGAGTCCGGTCTTGTGCCCGCACGCGGCAAGCAGACCGGCCAGACTCAGTGTGATGATCAGCGCACGCATTTTATTCACGGTATACACGAGTGGTTTCAATCAAGTTTAGCATGGCGAATTACGCATCACGCGCGATGCTCAAACCCGCAGATAGCGATGCCCATCCGTCCTGATTTCCGCACGGCGCGCGGCGTAATCGGGAAGAACGCCGCCGACGATGGCCCAGAAGCGCGCAGAGTGATTCATCTCGCGCAGGTGTGCAAGTTCATGCACCACCACGTAGTCGATGAGCCGTGGCGGCATCTGGATCAACCTCCAGTTGAGCAGCACGCTGCCGTTGACATGGCAACTGCCCCAGCGCGTGCGCGCGTTGGAAAGCCGCACGCGCGGCTCTTTCACCTCCATGACGGGCCGAAAGCGCGCCACGCGCTCGCAAAAATCGGCCAGCGCGCGTTCACGCAACCACGCGGTGACGTTGCGCGCGAGTTTTTCCACCGGCGCCGCCGCGACGCGGATGCAGCCTGCGTCCAGTTGCACACCATGGCCGCGCGCATCGATACGCAGATCAAAAGCGTCGCCATACAGCATGAGCTGCTCGCCATCGGCCCACGCGAGCGGCGGCGCGCGGCGTGCTTGCCATTCGGTGAGTTTGCGCAAAACCCAGCGTGCGTGATCGCGCAGCACCGATTCGATCTCGCGCATCGATGCGCGCATGGGCGCGCCCACGCGTAATCCCCGTTCGTCGATGGCGATGGATATGCGGCGCCGTCCCCGGCGGCGCACCAGATGGTACTCAACAACCTGCCCATCGAGCAGCGCGGCGTGGCTCGCCGGTGTGGCGGGCTGCACCGTGAACGGCAATTCCAGTTGCGCGTGCGCTTCAGGCATGGGTTTCAAGGCGCGGCAGTTCGGCTTCGATCCATTCCTCGGTACGGCGGATGACCTCGTTCGCGTCGAGTCCCTGTGTGGCAATCGGCTTGCCGATGCTGACCGTGATCAGCCCCGGCAGCTTCACAAACGAATTTTTGCGCCACAGATGCCCGGCGTTGTGCGCGATCGGCAGCACCGCGGCGCCGTTGCGCACCGCCAGCCACGCGCCGCCGACGTGGTATTTGCCGCGCGCACCGGGGGCGATGCGCGTGCCTTCGGGGAAAATCACGATATAGAATCCGCTGTCCAAACGTTGCCGGCCCTGTTGCACCAACTGCCGCAACGCCGCCGTACCCGCGCCGCGATTGATCGCGATCGGCGACAGCATCGCCAGCCCCCAGCCGAAAAACGGTATCCATAGCAGCTCGCGCTTCATCACCCACACCTGCGGCGGAAAAATCACCTGATAGGCCAGCGTCTCCCATGCCGATTGGTGCTTGGACAGGATCACGCACGGCTCGGGCGGAATGTTTTCGCGCCCGATCACGCGGTAACGCACGCCACAGATCATCTCGGCGGACTTGACCATGAGGCGCGACCAGGTGGTGATGATGCGGTAGCGCGTGAACGGCGCCAGCGGAAACGTCAGCAGCGCAATCACCGCGAAGGGCGGCGTGGCAACCAGTTGCACCAGCGCGTACAGACAAGAGCGCAGGAAAGCCGACACCATCACTCGGTGAGCGCTTCCACCGCCGCCGCAAGATCGGCGTAGACACGCGTGCCTTTCGGCAACGCACCTTCGGCTTGGGTCTCTTCACCCCTGCCGGTCAGCACCAGTATCGGCGCGGCGTGCATGGCAGCCGCG
>CAMDLH010000077.1 GCA_945901405.1 Bordetella parapertussis
ACATCGGTCATCGCCGGCGCCGAACCTTTGTAGGGTATGTGCACAAGATCGATGCCAGTCATGAACTTCATGTATTCCACGCCCAGATGCTGCGGGCTGCCGGGGCCGACGGAAGCGTAGTTGATCTGTCCCGGCCTGGATTTCGCCAAGGCGATCAGTTCCTTGATCGAACCCGCGGGCAGGGAAGGGTGCGCGACCAGAATCTGCGGGTTGATCACCACCAGTGAAATCGGCGCAAGATCGGTGAATACGTTATACGGCAGCTTGGCATAAACCGCGGGCGCGATGCTCATGCTGCCGCCGGTCGCGAACAGCAGGTTGTAGCCATCCGGCGCCGCGCGCACAATCATCTCCACTCCGACGATGCCGCCCGCGCCGGGACGATTGTCGATCACCACTTGCTGTCCCCACGCCTTGTTCAGTTCCTGCCCAACCAGACGCGCCACCAGATCCGTCGGCCCGCCGGGCGGAAAATGCACCACCATGCGTATGGATTTTGTTGGATAGTTTTGCGCCATCGCCGCCGGAACGCTCGCGGACGCGAGCGCTGCAAAGCCTGTTGCTATGAATTTTTTCATGGGACAATCCGTGGTGAATGCAGCGCGGGATTATCACACACAATGCCCCCGTGCCTCGGTGCGAAGCCACATTAGCGTTGTGATAAAATATCAATAAAAACAAATACTTACAATGTACTCGCAAATGTGACTATACGTTCACGCAAATTTGTGCGCGAACGCCAAAACGTTTAACTCGCAATTTAATTTACTAACGGTGACATCATGAATCAACCCGGAAACTCCATACCCACGCTGACCGATAAACTGCTCGCGATCAAGGAGGGCCACATCGGCTGGATCGTGTTCAACAATCCCGACAAGCACAACGCCGTGTCGATGGAGATGTGGCAATCGGTGCCGATGGCGTTCGATGCATTCAACAACGATCCCGATATTCGCGTGGTGATCCTCAAGGGCGCGGGCGAAAAAGCGTTTGTTTCCGGCGCGGATATTTCGCAGTTCAAGGAGCGCCGCTCCAGCGCCGAAGCGATCGCGGAATACAACAGCACCTCCGACAAGGCTTCCGAGGCGATACGCAATTGCCCCAAGCCCACCATCGCCATGGTGCGCGGCTATTGCATCGGCGGGGGTGCTGCCACCGCGACCAATTGCGACATGCGCATCGTTTCGGATGACTCCAAGTTCGGCGTGCCCGCGGGCAAACTCGGCCTGGGCTATCGCTACCCGGGCGTGAAACGTCTCACCGATCTGGTCGGCCCGCAGTTCACGGCGGAGATTTTTTTCACCGCGCGCCAATTCAACGCACAGGAAGCGCTGACAATGGGCCTGGTCAATCGCGTGGTGCCTGCAGCCGAGCTCGAAAAATACGTGCGTGACTACGCCGAGACCATTGCGCGCAACGCGCCGCTGACGCTTGACGCCATCAAGCGCTCGCTGATCGAATATGCCAAGGACGACAGTGAGCGCGATCTCGGCCTGTGCGACGACATGGTCAACGCCTGCTTCGCCAGCGAGGACTACAAGGAAGGGCAGACCGCGTTCATGGAGAAACGCAAACCGGTGTTCAAGGGACGCTAGATTCGCGGCCTTACTTGACGGCGACCACGTTGCCCAGGTTGGGCAGCCAGGTCGCCAGTTGCGGGAACGCCGCGATCATGATGATCACGCCCAGCAGGCAAATCCAGTAAGGAATGCAGCCCTTGAATATATCGCTGAGCGAGGCCTCTTGCGGCAAAGCCGCTTTAACCGTGAACACAAGGATGCCGAAGGGCGGCGTGAGCAGACCGGTTTCGATGGCGAGGATGCCAAGAATCGCGAACGCCAGCGGATCCAGGCCCAGCGCCATGGCGACCGGTGCAAACACCGGCACGGTGAGCAGAATGATCGAGATCGAATCGATCAGCATGCCAAGGATGAACCAGATCAGCACCATCACCGCCAGCACGCCCCAGACGCCGAGGCCGGAGGTAAGAAAGAATTCTTTTGCCATGCCGGTGATGCCGGTCATCGACAGCACGCGCGAATAAAGCTGCGCGCAAAATAGCAGGATCAAGAGCGGCGCGGAGGTGCGTCCGACGGATATCACCACGTCGAACAGTTCCTTGGGCTTCATGCGCTTCCACATGGCCAGCAGCAGCGCCAACGCGGCGCCCACACCGGCGCCCTCGGTCGGCGTGAAAAAGCCGAGCCAGATGCCACCCAAGGTGATGCCCACCAGCAGGAACACCAGTGCGGTGCTGATGAGCAACTCGCGAAACTCGGCGTCGGTGATTTCGACTTCGCTTTGGACCTGCGCGAGCTTGGCGCCCGCGCCGACGAGTTCGGGCTTCAAGTAAGCCGCGCCAATGATGTAGGCGCAGTAAAAAAACACCAGGATGAAGCCGGGAATGATGCCGGCGATGAATATCTTGCCGATGGCCTGCTCGGTCAATACACCCCACACGATCATCAGCACGCTGGGCGGAATCAGCATGCCCAGGCACGCGCTGCCGGCGATGCAGCCCAAGGCGAATTTTTTATCGTAACCGTAGCGCTTCATTTCCGGGTAAGCGATGCGCGAGAACGCCGCCGCCGCCGCGATCGACACGCCGGTGACGAATGCAAATACCGCGTTGGCGAGCACGGTGGCGATGCCGAGCCTGCCGGGGATTTTTTTCGTCAGCCGATTGGTCAGCGCAAACAAATCGCGCGCCGCGCCGCACTTGGCGAGAAATTCGCCCATCAGCATAAAGAGCGGTATCACCGCGAACACGTAGTCGCGCAGCGCCTCGTACGCGGTGGTGCCGATGAACGAATACACCACCTCCATGTTGCCCTGCATCAGGTAGATGCCCAGCACACTGGCCATGCCCAGTGCGATGGCGATGTGCACGCCCGCGAACACCATCACCAGCAGCGCGGTGAGTAATATGATTACTTCAGTGGTTCCAAACATTTCTTTTTAAAAACAAATAGTTAGCGATGGCGTCCGCGCTCAGCCGACAACTTCGCTGGGGTTGCTCGGGCCGCGCATCGGTTCGCCTAGCGGTGCGCGTACGCGCTCAATGGCGGACAACAGATAGTTGAATGCCGCAAGAAAAGTCCCCAGCAGGATAATGAATCTCGCCGGCCATACCGGCACGCGCAGCGCGCCTTCGCCCTCGAATTCATTCGATGTCCACGCGTGTATCGACGGATCGATGCTGCCCCAGCACACAATCGAAAAAAACGCGATACCCAGCAAATAGCCCATGATTTCGAGCACGCGCTGCGCCAGTGGCGGCAGATGCGTGGTCAAGGCATCGACAAAAATCATGCCGCCGGAGCGGATGGCGAACGGCGCCTGCAGAAAGCAGATCACCACAATGGAGAACGACACTATCTCCGGCGTGCCCTTGACCGGGCTGTTGAACACCACGCGTCCGATGACATCCGCGCACACCAGAAAGCAAATCAGGAATGCAAGCACCGCCGCGATCACCAGCATCGAGCGCACGACCCATTCGTTGAGTTTTGTAATCATGTGAATGACGATTGGGGCAAAAAACTCTTCCCTCACCCTCGATCCCTCTCCCGGCGGGAGAGGGAAGGCGGGCGAAGCATCCTGTAGGCGCGGTACCCGCGCGGCTGAGGTTGCCGCCTGATTATTTATTTAACCACGTAACGCACGGGCCACTTATGGCCAAGTTTCTCCGCAATTTCAAGCGCGAGTTTCAGCACCTGGGTCGCGGGCATGCCTTGCTTGTCGAGTTCCGCGGCCTTTTCCTGCGGCCAGCCTTTCAGCGAATTCGCCCAATCAAGCTTGACCGAATCGGGCACGGTGGTAATCACGGTGCCGAGACCTTTCAGTTGATCGAGCTGCTTCGGATAATTTTCCTTGTTCACCGCGCCGGTTTTCGCCTCGAATTCCCTCGCGACTTCCTGGATGATCGCCTGCACGTCCTTGGGCAGCTTATTGAACTTCGCCTGATTGATGGTGAGACCATGCCAGGTGATCGAACCGAAGCCGACCTCGGTGTAATACTTGCCGACTTCGTGCAGCTTGAAATTCACCCATGCCGAGGGGAACATGATCCAGCCGTTGTAGACGCCGGTCTGCATCGAGGTGTACGCCTCGGGCAGCGACGATTGCACCGGCGTCGCTCCAGCGTATTCGAGCCATTTCAAGTTAAGCCCCGCGCCCGCGAGCTTTTTGCCCTTGAGGTCGGCGACGGTTTTCCACTCGAACGAGGTGCCGAGGTTGTAGCCGTTGTCCGCGATCAGCGCCAGCAGCTTTTGCTTGAATTTGTCTTCAAACACCTTGCTCATGTAAGGCACCTTGTCGTACACCGAGCGCGCGAGCTTCACGCTCATCTCCGGATCCATCGTGCCGAACGGCAGCATCACCTGAAACGCATGCAGCGGCAGGTTCGATGGTTCAAAGCAGAAACAATAAGCGCCAATGTCGATGATGCCCGACTGCACGCCTTCCAGTGTGTCGGCCACTTTCACCATCGAGCCGCCGTAGCCCTCGATGAATTCGACCTTGTGCTTGGTCTTCGCCGCGACGCGCTTGGTGACTTCGGGCACGAAGAAATTCTGCATCAAGTTCACATACGTATTCGCGGCGGGATGGCCCGACGCGATGCGCAGCTTGATGTCTTCCGCAAGTGCGGCGGCGGGCAGGGCGGCGACCAGGGTGCTCAACAACAACTTATGAAAACGCTTCATGTCTACTCCTCCAAGTGAGATAAGTGCGTCAAAATAGCGGGTGGAATGCTATCACGGCATGGGCCGCCGTTGCGGAAGATTCTCCTAATCCGCGCGCGCCCCCGAAGCCTTAACCGCCAGGCCAAAGCGCGCGGTCTCGGCGCGGATCAGCTTGCCGAAATCCTCCGGCGTGCCGCCCAGCGGATCGACCGCTTGTTCGAGAAGCCGCTTGCTGATCTCGGGCGAGCGAATGATGCGCGAGACCTCAGCCGATATTTTGTTCACGGTCGCGCGCGGGGTTTGCGCGGGTGCCACGATGCCGGTCCAGTTGCCCATGACGAATTCCTTGTAACCCTGCTCGATAAACGTCGGCACGTCGGGTATGAAAGGATGGCGCTTTTCCGTCATCGCGCCGACCACGCGCAAACGCCCGCCCTTGGTGTGCGGCAGCAGCTCTGGAATCGCGTTCACGGTCACGTGCGCCTGGCCTGAAATCAAATCTGGTATGGAAGGGCCGGCGCCCTTGTAAGGCACGTGTGTCGAATCGATCTTTGCGGAGACCTTGAACATCTCCATCGCCAGATGGCTGATCACACCCACGCCGCCGGAGGCATAGATAAGACGATTGCCCTTGGCCCACGTCACGAGGTCCGAGACGTTCTTCGCCGGCAAACCGGCGTGGATCACCATGATCAGCGACGAAGTGCCCAGCACCACCACGGGCGCGAGATCACGTTCAAGACTGTAATCGAGCTTGCTGTAGAGCGTCTGCGAAATCGTGTGCGCGGTGCTGATGTTCATGAAAGTGTAACCATCCGGCGTCGATTTCGCGACGATGCCCGCAGCCAGATTACCGCCCGCGCCGGGCCGGTTGTCCACGATCACCGGCTGGCCCCAACTGTCAATCAGCTTCTGCGCGACGATGCGCGCAAGAATATCGTTAATGCCGCCGGGCGCGAAGCCGACGATGTAGCGGATAGGGCGGGTTGGAAAATCCGCGGCGAGAGCGGTGTTGGCGGCAGCGAGCAGCGCGGCGGCGCAGAGCAGGGCGCGGGTTTTCATCGGTAGTATCCTATAGCTGAGAGTGCGACAAACCATTCCTGTCGTTCCCGCGAAGGCGGGAACCCATAACACAGTGCCAATTGAGAAAACGCATGGGTTCCCGCTTTCGCGGGAACGACAGCGCGATGTGTGTTCATTTTGCAACTGGCGGAACATTATATTCAGAATCATTCAACATCGGCGTCAAATGCTTGAACTCCACCGGCACGAAATCATACCCCGCGTGCGGCGCATGCACGATCAGAAAAAACGCCTCGTCGGTCTTGCTCGGATTGAACACCTCATGCCGCACACCCGGCGGCATCGCGCAAAACGCACCGGGCTTCAATTCAAAGATGCCGTTGCCGTGCTGGCCCTCATGCCGAATCTCCAGCACGCCTTTCACGCCGACAAAAAGATCGTAAACGCGTGAATGCAAATGGCGCGGCACACCGGAGCCGGGCGCGACGCGAAACACCGCGGTCTGCACTTCGCCTTCCTCATGCATCACGCCCTTTTCGCAGCCGGGGCGGCGCGAGGCGAAATCGATTTTGGTGATGTCGTCTATGGTGATTACGGGTTTTTGTGCCATGTGATTCCCATATTTGGAATGCGGGAGCTTGCTCCCGCTTTGCTGTTCAGTGAGTTGCCGCGATCAAGGAAAGCGGCGGCAAGCCGCCGCACTCCAGGGTTAAACGACTCCCTCCATCACCTGCACATCCACCAGCGCCCCCGCCGCAACGTTGCCCTGATCGGTAGGCAAAATAATGAAGCAGTTAGCCTCGGACATTGAACGCAGGATGCCAGAGCCTTGTTCGCCAGTAACTCGAACGCTCCAGGCACCCGCCGCGTCACGCGACAAAATGCCGCGCTGAAACTCGGTGCGCCCCGGTGCTTTTTTTAAAACGGAGGTGCACGGCACTTTGAACGTCGGCAGCGGCGCCACCGGATCACAGCCTTGCAGCTTGAGCAGCGCGTCGCGCACGAATTGATAAAAAGTGACCATCACCGACACCGGGTTGCCGGGCAAGCCAAAGAAATGCGCGCCGCCGATTTTGCCGTAGGCGAGCGGGCGGCCGGGCTTCATGGCGATTTTCCAGAAGAGGACTTCGCCGAGTTTGTTGAGCATGTCTTTGACAAAATCGGCTTCGCCCACTGATACGCCGCCGCTGGTGATGACGACGTCTGCATTGGCTGCTGCCGTGGCGAACGCGGCTTCGATCAACGCGGGGTCGTCGCGCACGACCCCCATGTCCAGCACTTCGCAATTCATGCGTGTGAGCACGCCGTAGATGGTGTAGCGGTTGCTGTCGAATATCTGGCCTTCCGTGGGCACGCTGCCGATCGAGATGAGTTCGTCGCCGGTGGAGAAAAACGCCACGCGCAATTTGCGGTACACGGTGACTTCGCCGATGCCGAGCGAGGCCGCCAGCCCAATCTCGGCGGGGCGCAGCGTGAGGCCGCGGGTCAGCGCAACCTGGCCCGTGGCCAGATCCTCGCCTGCGCGGCGCAGGTTTTGATTCTTGCGATGGCCGCCGCCGATGGTGACCGCGCCGTCTTTTGCCTTGACGTGCTCCTGCATCACGATGGTGTCTGCGTCGGGCGGCATCACCGCGCCGGTCATGATGCGCACGGCTTCATCAGCGCCCATCTTGCCCGCGTAGGGCTTGCCGGCGAATGATGAACCCGCGACTTTCAGTGTGACTTCACCATCCGCTTTGAGATCGGCAAAGCGCACGGCGTAACCATCCATCGCCGAGTTGTCGTGCGCGGGCACATTGAGCGGCGAGATCACGTCTTCGGCCAGCACGCGCCCCAGCGCCGCACGCAGGTTCACGCGCTCGGTGGCGGTCAGCGGCGACAAAAAGCGCGCGATCAGTTCGCGCGCCTTGTCCACTGGCATCGAATTCGGGTCGTAATCGTCGGCGCAGGAGACTTCGCGCAGAGTGGGTAATTTGTCGTTCATGAGTGTTCCTTGCAAGCCATTATCAGCGTGCAAATTCTACCCGCTTGGCGCGGCTATCGCCTAAAATTCGCCACGGCATGAATGACATTTCACAAGCTTTCGGCGCGGCGTTACAGATGATTTTGACGGCGGATGCCAGTCTGCGGGCCATCGTCGCGCTGAGCATCAAGGTGAGCTTTGCCGCCGTGGCGATAGCGGCGCTCATCGGCTTGCCGCTGGGTGCGCTGCTGGGGGTCACGCGTTTCGCGGGGCGGCAAACGGTGATCGCGTTGCTCAATGCGCTGATGGGTTTGCCGCCGGTGGTGGTGGGGCTGGTGATTTACCTCATGCTGTCGCGTGCGGGGCCGCTGGGCGAATTCGGTTTGTTGTTCACGCCCGCGGCGATGGTGATCGCGCAAGCGGTGCTGATCACGCCCATAATCGCCGCGCTCTCAAGGCAGGTGATCGAGGATGCATGGCGTGAATACGAGGAGCAGTTGCGTTCGCTGGGCGCCAGCACGGCATCGGCGGCGCAAACGCTGATCTGGGACACGCGTTTTACATTGATTACCGTGGTGCTCGCGGGCTTCGGCCGCGCGGCGGCCGAGGTGGGCGCGGTGATGATCGTCGGCGGCAACATCGATGGCGTCACGCGCGTGATGACTACCGCCATTGCGCTCGAAACCAGCAAGGGCGATCTGCCGCTCGCGCTCGGACTGGGGCTGGTGCTGGTGGCGCTGGTGATCGGTGTCAACCTGATCGCGCACGTGATCAAGCTCACCGCGCAGCGGCATTACGGATAGAGCCAGCATGCTGCCGCTGAAACTCGACAACCTAAGCTTCGCCGCCGGCGGGCGCACCATCATTCACGGCATCACCTGCGATATCACCGCCGGCGCGCGTACGGTGATACTGGGCCCCAACGGCGCGGGCAAAAGCGTCTTGATGCGGCTGTGCCACGGCCTGCTCAAGCCGAGTGGCGGCACGATACGCTGGATGGGCAAGCGCAGCGCACGCAGCAGCGGACAGGCGATGGTGTTTCAGCGCCCGGTGATGCTGCGGCGCTCGGCCGAGGCCAACATCATCTACGGTTTGCGGCTTGCGGGTATCGATGCCAAGGAGTGCGAGCTGCGTACCGCCGATGTGCTCGAGGCCGTGGGCCTCGCCGACAAGGCGAATAGCCCGGCGCGCGTGTTGTCGGGCGGCGAGCAGCAACGGCTCGCGCTCGCGCGCGCGTGGGCGCTCGGCCCCGAGGTGTTGTTTCTCGATGAGCCAACCGCGAATCTCGATCCGAATTCGACACGCGATATCGAGCACATCATCGGCGCCATACACGCCAGCGGTACCAAAATCATCATGAGCACGCACAGCCTCGGGCAGGCACGGCGGCTGGGGGACGAAGTGTTGTTCATGAGCGATGGCCGGCTGGCCGAACAGACGGCCATTAGCGATTTTTTCAAACAGCCGCGCTCGCCAGAGGCGGCATCTTACTTACGTGGAGAACTTCCTTGATTGGTTATAAAAAGTACTTAATAAACATATACTTAGCTCTACATTTTGCCGTGGGCGCGAGCGCCTTTGCGCAGGACAAGTTCATCACCGTGGCCTCGACCACGTCGACCGAGCAGTCAGGTTTATTCAAACATCTGTTGCCGGCGTTTCAGAAAAAGTCGGGCATACAAGTGCGCGTCGTCGCGCTGGGCACGGGCCAGGCGCTCGACATGGCGCGGCGCGGCGATGCGGATGTGGTTTTCGTGCACGACAAGGTGGCGGAAGAAAAATTTGCCGCCGATGGTTTTGGTTTGCAGCGCTTCGATGTGATGTACAACGACTTTGTGTTGGTGGGGCCGAAATCCGACCCCGCCAAAATCGCGGGCAGCAAGGACATCATGGACGCGTACAAGAAAATTGCCGCGTCAGCCGCGCCATTCGCATCGCGCGGCGACAAGAGCGGCACGCACGCGGCCGAGTTGCGCTTGTGGAAAGCAGCCTCGATTGATCCCCAGTCGGGCAAGGGAAGCTGGTATCGCGAAACCGGCTCGGGCATGGGGCCGACGCTGAATACCGCGTCGGCGATGAACGCGCATGTGTTCACCGACCGCGCGACGTGGCTTGCGTTCAAAAATCGCGGCGCACTCGTCATCCTGGTTGAAGGCGATCAGCGCTTGTTCAATCAATACGGCGTGATGCTGGTGAATCCCGCGAGGCATGAACACGTCAAGCGCGAAGCGGGGCAAGCGTTCATTGACTGGCTGATAGCAGTGGAAGGGCAGAAGGCCATCGCCGGCTACCAGATCGGTGGCCAGCAATTGTTTTTCCCCAATGCAAAAACCGTAGGATGGGTGAAACCCATCACAACAGTTGATTGCGTTTGCGATGGGTTTCACCCATCCTACGCGGTGAGCAGCAGTTTCAGCGCCGCCAGCGTCATCACCACGGCCAGTGTCACCAGCAAGGCCTTTTGTCTGAGGAACTGTAATCCCAGCCAGGTGCCGACCAGCGCGCCGCCGAGCGCGCTGATGGCCAGCCACGGCAATTCGGGCGGCAGTGCCTTGGTGACGTGCCAGCCCGCGACCAGTGCCACGATGGAATTCACCATGATGAACGGCGCCGATATGCCCGCCGTCGTTTTTGTGCCTGCCCACGCCAGGATCAGCAGCAGCGGACTTAAAAATATGCCGCCGCCGGTGCCGGTGAAGCCGGAGATGAAGCCGATGGCCGCGCCCATGAATATCGCCGGAACGACCTTGACGCGTATCAGGCCTTCCTCGATGGTGCGCGGCGAGGCGAACGCGCGCCACGCAATGTAGGCCGCGGCGAACAGCAACACCCCGCCGACGGCGACGTAGTAGGTCTCGCGCGCCAGCGACTGCATGCCGCCCACCGCCGCCAACGGTACGGAGCCCAGCAAAAACGGCCACAGACCCCGCCACGAAAAAAAGCGTGCGCGGCGAAAGCGATAGACCGTGAGTGCCGCGACCAGAATATTAAGCACCAGCGCCGTGGGCCGCATCGACGCGGGCGCCATGCTGAGTAGCGCCATGATCGCCAGATAGCCCGACGCCCCGGCGTGGCCGACGGTGGTGTAGAGCGTGGCCACCACGAAAAATAGCCCGCACAGCAACAAGATTGTTTGAAAATCCATGGGGGCGCACGATAGCACATGCGTTGCCCTGCTAGAATCGCAGCGCCATGAAAATATTCGGATTCGCCGGTTACAGCGGCAGCGGCAAGACCACGCTGATCGAAAAGCTCATTCCGCTGTTCACGCGGCGTAAATTGCGCGTTTCGCTGATCAAACACGCGCATCACACCTTCGACGTGGATACGCCGGGCAAGGATTCGTATCGCCATCGGCAAGCCGGCTGCACCGAGGTGCTGGTGACCTCATCGCGGCGCTGGGTGCTGATGCACGAGCTGCGCGGCGCGCCGGAGCCGGATATGAACGAACTCATCACGTGCATGACGCCGTGCGATCTGCTGCTGGTCGAGGGCTTCAAGCGCGAGGCCATACCCAAGCTGGAGGTTTATCGCGCGCTGGTGGGCGAGCCGATGATCCATCCGCACGACGCGAACGTGGTTGCCATTGCCAGCGATGCGCGGGTTGACAGCAAGTTACCGCAATTCGATATCAACGACGCGCCGGCAATTGCTGATTTTGTGGTGACGCACGTAGGGCTGGCGTAACTTGGATTTACCCGCCGCCGGGCGCATAATTTCACCATGACCATCTCGATACTTTATTTCGCCCGGCTCAAAGAGGCCCTGGGCAAAAGCTCGGAGCAGATTGAATTGCCCGCGGGCGCGGCCAACGTCGGTGACGTGATCGCGCTGCTCGCCGCGCGCGATGGTGCATGGGCGCACGAGTTCGCGGCGGGCCGCGCGGTGCGTGCAGCGGTGAATCAGGACTTGGCCAGTTTCGATACGCCGGTGAAGGATGGCGATGAGGTGGCGTTTTTTCCGCCGGTTACGGGTGGATAGCAATATGACCGTCCGCATCCAGACCGAAGACTTCGACGTGAGCCGCGAGATCGCGGCGTTGCGCGCGGGCAATGCGCGCGTGGGCGCGGTGGCGAGTTTTGTCGGCGTGGTGCGCGATCTGAATGATGGTGACAAGGTGTCGCGCATGACGCTCGAACACTACCCGGGCATGACCGAAAAATCCATCGAGGGCATCATCACGCAGGCGCGCGCGCGCTGGCACGGCGTGCTCGACGCGCTGGTGATACACCGCGTGGGCGAATTGAATCCGCTCGATCAGATTGTGCTTGTGGTGGTCACCAGCGAACATCGCGGCGAGGCGTTCGCGGCGTGCGAATTCATCATGGATTATCTGAAGACGCAGGCGCCGTTCTGGAAAAAAGAGCAAACGCCAAACGGCGCGCGCTGGGTCGATGCGCGGGTCACCGACGATATTGCCGCCGAGCGCTGGCGCTTGAAGGGTTGAAAAAACTAATAATATCAATTAGTTATAAAGTATTCGCAGCGGGCCTCGTGTCCGCTGTTTTGTTTCGGGCGCTGCTCGTTATACTTGGCGCCAGTGCTTCAACTAATGGGGGGATGCATGGAGCAGAATAATCAGAAACACTCGCAAGTGAATGCGCGCCGCCAATTTCTCGCGCGCGGCGCAGCGGTTACGGGCGCTGCGCTGGGGGCGGGCGCCGCCGCCGCGCAGACTTCGGGCGACAACCTGCCACCGGACGTGCCCAAGTGGATGAAGCAGGAAGGCCTGCCACTAAGCACCAATCCATATGGTTTGCCGTCGGAGTTTGAAAAGCATGTGATACGCAAGGGGCGCGGCGATCAGGTGATGCCGGGCGCGGGTTCACTGCAATCGCCGCTGCAAGACTTACGCGGCATGATCACGCCCAACGGCCTGGTGTTTGAGCGTTCGCACTCGGGTATTCCGGTGATCGACCCCGCGCAGCATCGGCTCATGGTGCACGGCATGGTGAAGCAGCCGATGATTTTCACCATGGACGAGCTGATGCGCTTTCCGTCGGTGTCGCGCATTCATTTCATCGAGTGTTCGGGCAACAGTTCACGCGAGTGGCGCACGCCGTTCGGGCGCAGCGTGCAGATCAGCCACGGCCTGTTGTCGAACTGCGAATGGACCGGCGTGCTGCTGTCAACCATTCTCGAAGAAGCCGGTGTTGATCGCAACGCAAAGTGGGTGCTGGCCGAGGGCGCGGACGCGGCGGCGATGACGCGCAGCGTGCCGATAGAAAAATGCCTCGAAGACGCGATGCTGGTGTATGCACAAAACGGCGAGGCGCTGCGCCCGCAGCAGGGTTATCCGCTGAGGCTGTTTTTGCCGGGCTGGGAGGGCAATATGAGCATCAAGTGGCTGCGCCGCATCAAGGTTGGCGCCGAGCCGTTCATGACGCGCGAGGAAACGTCCAAGTACACCGACACATTGCCCGACGGCAGTTCGCGCCAATTCACCTACATGATGGAAGCCAAATCGGTGATCACCTATCCCGCGCCGGATCACAAGCTTGCTCAGCGCGGCTTTTACGAAATCTCCGGCCTTGCCTGGTCGGGCAAGGGCCGCATACGCCGCGTAGACGTGTCCACCGATGGCGGCAAAACATGGAAGGAGGCGCGGTTGCAGGCGCCGGTGCTCAACCGTGCGGCGGTGCGCTTCCGGCTTCCATGGCGCTGGGAGGGCGGCGAGGCGATTCTGCAAAGCCGCGCCATCGACGAATCCGGATACGTGCAGCCCACGCGCGCGCAGCTCGTCGCCGAGCGCGGCTTGAACACGATTTATCACTACAACGCCATTCAAAGCTGGAAGGTGGCCGGCAGCGGGGAGATCAGCAATGTGCACGCGTAAATTTGCGGTGATTGTTTGTGGCGTGATGCTTGCAAGCGTGGTGCAGGCACAAGGCTACGGCATCGGCAAACGTGCGACAGAGCGCGAAATCGCCGGCTGGGACATCGATATCTCGCCCGACGGCAAGGGCTTGCCCAGGGGCAGCGGCAGCGTGGCGCAGGGCAAGGTGGTCTACGATGCTCAGTGCGCGGCGTGTCACGGCGCCAAGGGCGAAGGCAAGCCCGCGGACAGGCTGGTGGGCGGGCAGGGCACGTTGAAATCGAACAGCCCGGTCAAGACCATAGGCAGCTTCTGGCCCTACGCGCCGACGATTTACGACTATGTGTATCGCGCGATGCCGTACCCGAATCCGCAGACGCTGACGTCCGATCAAACCTATGCGGTCACGGCGTACCTGTTGCATCTGAACGGCATCGTCGGCGCGGAGGCAGTGATGGATGCGGCGTCGCTGCCGAAAGTGCAAATGCCCAACCGCGCGGGCTTCTTCAATGATCCGCGGCCCGATACCGCGAATACCCCTTGCCGGGTGGATTGCAGATAAACAGGAGCAGTGCAATGAACGCAGTCGGATTGATGGCCGTGGGCGCGGGCGCCGTGCTGGGCGCATGGCTGCGCTGGGGGCTGAGTGTGGGATTGAACACCGTGCTGCCGAATTTGCCGCTGGGCACGTTGGTGGCCAACCTCGCGGGTGGATTTATCATCGGCGTCGCGGTCGAAGCCTTTGTGCAACACCCGGTGCTGGCGCCGGAAATCCGCTTGTTCCTGATCACCGGATTTCTCGGCAGCCTAACCACGTTCTCGGCATTCTCGGCCGAGTCGGTGGCGATGCTTCAACGCGGGCAATACGGCTGGGCGTCGTTGCACATCGGCTTGCATCTCGCCGGCTCGATCATCATGACGATACTGGGCATGATGGCAATGCGGTCGTTTGGGGTTGAATAACGGCAGTATCCAGCGACAATCACCGTAGGGTGGGTGGAGCGCAGCGCAACCCATCACAACGAAAGTAGTGTTTCACCTGTGTTTGTGATGGGTTTCACCCATACTACATGGGATAAGGCCGTCCCAATCCCTCTTCCAAGAGCTTCCACGCGGTCTCGCCGTATTCCTTGCGGCGGCGCCCGTAGAAGCCGCTTTGTTTGAGGCGCGCGATGAACGTCGCGGTATCCGCCTGATTGAATATCAAGCGTGATTTAAGGCGCTCGGCGGCGGCGGCATTTTCCTTCACCATGTCTTTGCGAAACAGTTTCACGTATTTTTCCGCGTTGCGCTCGATGGATGCCTGTATGTCGGGCGGCAGCGCTTTCCACGCCTCCGAGTTGGCGCACAGCCAGAACGATCCCAGCCGGTGATTCGTGATCGAGAGATGCGTTTGCACCTCGACGAACTTGTCCATCTCAACATACAGATACGGCGTCTCCTGTCCCCACGCCGTGCCATTCTTTAAATTGTCGAACACGGCCTGATAAAAAATCGGTTGCGTGTCACAGCCCAGCGAACTGAACAAATCTTTCTTGTACGGCACTTGCGCGGTGCGCAATTTGAAACCTTGCAGATCATCGACGTTGCGTATCGGCCCTTTGCTGCTGGTGATCTGGTTGAACCCCTGCGGCCAGTTGCGCAGAAAAACCTTCAACCCCGTGGCCGCGATTTCACGGCGCAGATAATCACCCAGCGGACCGTCGAGCACGCGGCAGGCTTCTTCCTCGGATTCATACGCAAACGGCAAGCCCTCCATCGCCGCCACCGGCACGATGATGGACAGCGGCATGCCCGAAATCGGATGAAACTCGATGCGGCCATCGAGCAACTTGTCGAGGCATTCCTTCGACGGCCCGCCGCTGCCCCACGGCAGCATTTCCATTTCGAGTCGGCCCTGCGTTTCGTCGCGCACGGCGTCCCACATTTGCACCAGCCGAATGTGCAACGGATTTTCGACGCGCATGTCGTGCGCGCATTTGTAGTGAAATTTCTTGCTGTCGGATGACATTGAATACTTTCAAAAATAATGTTTAAAAACAAATATTTACGTTAATTTCTATTCTATTCAACCTTGATGCCTGCGTCCTTGATCACCTTGCGCACGCGTTCGTAACCCTCGCGCGTGAGTTTGCTCAAATCCTCCGGCGTGGAGGCGCGCGGCTCGAACCCCAGGCCAACGAGGCGCTCGCGTGTTGCGTTGTCCGTGAGCACTTTCGCGGCCTCGCTGTTCAGCCGGTCGATGATGGCGCGCGGCGTGGCTTTTGGCGCATAGATGCCAAGCCAGGTGTTAAACAGAAATCCTTGCACGCCCGCTTCGTTCATCGTCGGCACATCGGGTATAAGCGCGAGGCGTTTTTCACTCGGCGTCGCCAGCGCGCGCAGCCGCCCATCCTTGATGAAGGGCAGCGGAATCGACAGGCCGGTGAAGGTGGCGGGGATCTGCCCGCCAACGACATCAAGCACCTGCTGCGTCGCGCCCTTGTACGGAATATGCGTGAGCACGATGCCGGTGCGTGACTTGAAAAGCTCCATCGCCACCTGCTGCGGGCTGCCGTTGCCCGCCGACGAATAATCAAGTTTGCCAGGCTGTGCCTTGGCGAGCGCGATAAACTCGCGCACGTTCTTCGCCGGCAAGGAAGGGTGTACAACGAATATCCAGTTGATGCCGGCGATGAAACTGATCGGCGCGAAATCGTTCACCGGATCGAACGGCGGTTTCGCCGCAAGGCTGGGCGCATAATTTACCACGCTGTCGCTGAAGCCGCCGATGGCGTAACCATCCGGCGCCATGCGCGCGAGGCGTTGCGCACCGATCAGACCCGCGGCGCCCGGCTGATTTTCAACGATGAATTGCTGGCCGAGGTTCTCGGACATTTTTTGCACCACGATGCGCAGCATGGCATCGCCCGCGCTGCCTGCTTGCAGCGGGATCAACACGTAGATGGGCTTCGCCGGATAATTTTGCGCGTGTGCGCCTGCAGCCATGAGACTTGCCGCAACAGCCGCGAGTCTGATTTGCCGCATCATGCTTTGTCGGCCATTTGCATGGCGCGCGCGCCGATTTGCACGGTGAGCGCGCCGGTCATCGGCAGCACGCACGAAATCGCTTCGAGCACCTGATGGCGGTTCACGCCATAGGCGTAGGCGCGCTTGATGTGTTGGGCCGCGATGTCCGCTTCGCCGCGATAACACAGCGCGGCGATCGCGATCAGTTCGCGCGCACCGGGGCCGAGCAACTGTTCTTTCGCGCCACCGGCGATCATCGCATGATCGACAAACGCGCTGGCGCGGCGCGCGAGTTCGGGGTCGATGCCGGCGATGTAAATCCACTCCGGCGTATCCATCAAGCCTTCGCTCGACAGTTGTTTACACTCGCGGCCCAGCGTCATCTCGGCAAACGGTGTGATTGTTTTCGGCTCGCCGCCCGGCGGCATGTCGCCATAGGGATACTTTGGATCATTCGCGGTGATGATGGCCTGCGCCACGTGCGCGATGGTGGACCAGCCGACGATGGGCGCGATGCTCGCACCCGCCTCGAAGATCAATCGATTATTCACGCCCATGCGATAGAGGCGGCGCACGTGGTTGGGCGCGAAGCGGTCGTCGTTCTTCGCGCACAGTTGCGCGGTGGCAATCAGCTCGCGCATGGGGCCGGAAAGCTCCTGATCGGCGGTGGTCTGGTTCTCGTAAAAATGCACGTAGCCGGCGGTGCGGCGTATGAGATTCACCAGATCGGGAATCTCGCGCGCCATCAGGTGAAATTCCTCGAACAAATCACCACGCTCGGCGATGAAGCGCTTCATCACTTCGTCGGCATCCAGTTTTTCGTTGGGGTCGGGTAGCGGCATGTCGGCTCTCGGCATTGACAGAATTTTTTGCGCACCATAGCATCGACTGACATCCTTCACAAGCCGCCCGAGAGCAATTTCACATGACTGACGCCATGCATACCGCGGTGCTGACCGGCCCGCGCAAATTCGATATCGCCGAGCGTCCGCGCCCCATCGCGCGCGAGGGTGAAGTCATCGTGAAGATCGGCTGCACGGCGGTATGTCACACCGATCTTGACATGTACACCGGCGGCAACAAGGCGATCAAATATCCGGTGGTGCTGGGCCACGAATCGACCGGCACGGTGGAGTCACTTGGCTCTGAAATTCCGGGGTTGAAAAAAGGCCAGGGCGTGCTCATCAACCCGGTGATTACCTGTGGCCATTGCGATTCGTGCGATCGCGGCCTCGAACACTTGTGCCGCAACGCAGGCCTCTTTGGGCGCGAAGTCGAAGGCTCGCTCAATCAATATGTGAGCCTGCCGGCGAAATATCTGTTCCCGCTGCCCGATGGCATGCCGCTCGACGAAGCGACCATCATAGAAACGCTCGCCACCGTGCGCCATGCGCAGATGCGCGCGCAACTGAAGACGGGTGAATCAGTGGTGGTGCTGGGGCAGGGCGCGACGGGCCTGCTGCACACGCGGCTGGCGGTGCTCTCCGGTTGCGAAGTGATCGCGGTGTCGCGCACACGCAAAAAATTGGAGATGGCGCTGGCCATGGGTGCGCGTCACGTCATCGATCGTAACGCCGAGGAGGCAGTGGACGAAGTCATTCGCCTCACCGGCAAGCGCGGCGCCGACGTGGTGATAGACACCGCCGGCGGCACGAGCACCATGAAAACCGGCATCGACATGCTGCGTCCCGGCGGGCGCTTTCTGTCGTTTTCACTGAGCCACGACCCGGTGGCTGGCGTGAGTCCGTTTCCGCTCTACTACAAGGAAGTCACCATCATCGGCTCGCGCGCGCTCACCGCCGCAGACATGCAACCCTCGATCGAACTAGTCGCATCGGGCCAGATCAAGGTCGCGGATTTCATCAGCGGTACCTATCCGCTCAACGCGGCGGACGAGGCTTTCCGGGAGTACGAAGGCAATCCAAGCAAGATACTTCGCATCGTGATCGAGTCAGCAATACGGTAGTGCAACATAAGTATTTGTTTTTGAAGTAGATTTTAATATGTGTTTATCTGCGTTCATCTGTGGCTAAAAAGCCTTTGACCTTGGTCCCCATATGGAAAACATCTTCATAGTCAACGACGACCAGCGCGCCATCTTGGCCACCGTCAAACGCTTCGTCGAAAAAGAAGTCACGCCGCGCGCGGCCAAGCTCGATGCCGAGACTGATCCAGCGGCGGGTTACTCCCACGAGATCGTCGAGCGCGCGCACGCCGCGGGCATCCGCACCATGACGCTGTCGGAGAAATGGGGCGGGCTCAGCGCCGATTCGCTGACGACCTCGATGGTGATCGAAGAGCTGGCCAAGGGCGACATCGGCATATCCGTGGTGATGGCGCAGACGCTGAAAATCGCGCAGATCATGGAAAAAGCGCTCAACGCCGAGCAGCAGGCGCGCGTGTTGCCGAAGTTCGCCGCCGACCCGCGCGGCGTGCTCGCCATCGGCATCACCGAGCCGGACAACGCATCGAATTATTTTTTGCCGTATCCGACGCCGTTTCGCACCAGCGCCGAGAAAACGCCCGGCGGCTGGCTGGTCAACGGCATGAAGCATTTTATTTCCAACGGCAATCGCGCCAGCCACTACCTGCTGTTCGTGCAGACCGACAAGGGCAAGCCGCTGGCCGACGGCGCCACGTGTTTTCTGTTGGAGCGCGGGCATCCAGGCTTCACCATCGGCCGCGTGCACGACAAGATGGGCGAGCGTCTTGCCAACAATGCAGAGCTGGTGTTTCAGGATTGCTTCCTGCCCGACGCCAACGTGGTGGGTGAGGTGCACAAGGGCTTCACCGTGCTGTCGAATTTTTTCCCGCAGAGCAATGCCTATGCCGCGGCCACCATCATCGGCGTCGCCGGCGCGCTGCACGAAAAAGCCATCAACTGGGCGAAGATTCGCGTGCAGGGCGGCAAGCCGCTGATCGAACACGACGGCATCCGCGCGCAACTGGCCGAGATGCGCATGCTCATCGACGCCTCGCGCTCGTATGTGCATCGCGCGTGCTGGCTCGCCGATCATCAGGAGCACGGCTGGGACAAAACGCTGGGCGCGCTGCCCAAGGCCATGGCCTCGCAAGCCGCGTGGAAAATCGCCACCTGGACCATGGAAATTCACGGCGGCCACGGCTTCATGAAAGAATTCGGCGTGGAAAAATTAATGCGCGACGCGGCGGCGTTCTTGCATTCGGATGGAGTGAATCGCACGCTGTTTCTGAAGGCGGCGAATTTTATGTTTAACGAGTAACCCCTTTTTTGACACAGATTTACGCAGATGAACGCGGATTTATTTGGTTGTCGTTCCCCCCTGCGCGGGAATGACAGCGGAAGTGAATCCGCGTTCATCTGCGTAAATCCGTGTCAAAAAAGCTTTTGAAGGAGTATCCCCATGAAAGCCCTGATGCTGAAAGCAGCAAACACCCCTTTTGAAATGGTAACTGTGCCCGACCCCACGCCCGGCCCCGGCGAAGCGGTTGCAAAAGTGCTCGCATGCGGCTCGGGGCTGACCATTCAGCACGTGAAAGCGGGGCGCAACAAGGCGAACTTTCCGCTGATCATCGGCCATGAGATCACCGGCGAGATTGTTGCCGTCGGCACGGGTGTGCGTGGGCTTAAGGTGGGCGACCCGGTCACCTCGTATTTTTATCTGTTCTGCGGACATTGCCGCTGGTGCTTGGGCGGGATGGAGACCCTGTGCGACAACCCCGGCGGCAACATCGGGCGTGAGTGTGACGGCGGTTACGCCGAGTACATCAAGTTGCCGGCGCAAAATTACATCAAGATTCCCGATGAACTCGACTACAAGAAATATCCCGCCGAAGTCGGTGTCATCACCGACGCGCTGGCGACGCCGCTGAAAGTGTTAAAGCGCGCACGCGTGCAGGCAGGCGACACTGTGGCGGTGTTCGGCGCGGGTGGCGGGCTGGGTATCCATCAATTGATGCTGGCGAAATGGGCGCGTGCGCGCGTGATCGCGGTGGACACCAAGCCGGAAAAATTCGATGCCTGCCGCAAGGCGGGCGCCGATGAGGTGGTCGATGCCTCGCGCGGCAACGTCGTCGAGCAGATCATGCAACTCACCAAGGGGCGCGGTGCCGATGTCGCCATCGACTACGTGTCACAGACCGTGACGCTCGAAGCAGCGGTCAAGTGCTTGGGAAAAAAGGGCCGCATGGTCACGCTCGGCGGATCAGGCAAACCATTTCAGGTCTCCGCCGATCATCTTTTGAAAAACGAAATCGACGTGCTCGGGAGCCGCTACGTCTCGCGCGCCGAAGTCATCGACACGCTCAAGCTCGTTGCGCGCAAGGAAGCATGGCCGCTGGTCACCGATATACGCCCGCTGGCCGAAGCCGAGGCATTGCATGAACGCCTGGAGCGTGGCGAGGTGATTGGGCGGGCGGCGCTAAGGATTGCATAAGTTGTAGAAATTGCAATCTGTATTAGTATTAAAAATGTAATAAAAACAATTAGTTATGTACATGGGTGCATTGTTTCCTTACTTCCGTAGCGGTGCTTGCATAAGCCGCTATCAAAATGTATATTGATTGTATTGATATATACATATAAGGACACATCATGGCGCTGCAGATTGCTAATCCTGTCGTCGTAGCCAAGGTCGAGAGGTTGGCCAGGGCTACCGGCTTAACGAAAACGGCGGTGGTCGAAAGGGCGATTGACCGCCTCGCCAGCGAAACGCAAGGCGTGCCAGCGCAGGGGCGTATGGCCGCATTGCTGGCACAGTTGGATCGCGTACCTGATCGTGCGGATGCCTTCGATCCGCTGGAGTGGGATGCTCAAGGCCTGCCCAAGTGATTGTTGTAGACACCTCGGCCATTGTGGCAATGGCCTTTGGCGAGCCAGAGCGTGACGCCTTCGTCCAGGTGATTCAGCAAGCCGGCAAAGCATTGATCAGCACCGTATCAGCGCTTGAGGCACGCATGGTTGTGCATGGCCGGCGCGGGCAGCGCGCGGTGGTGCTGGTGGATGATTTGCTGCGCTTGCCTGTTTTTGAAATCGTGGCGCCGGGGGTAGCGGAGATGGATGCCGCGTATGCGGCGTTCGTCGCCTTTGGCAAAGGCAGCGGCCACCCCGCCGCGTTGAATTTTGGTGATGTGTTCAGCTATGCATTGGCAAAAGTACGCGGCCTGCCGCTGTTGTTCAAGGGCGATGATTTCGCGCAGACGGATGTGATGAGTGCAATATCCATCGTCTCGGCCAAGCCGCCTGGGTAAGCTTGTAGCGGTCTTCTCACGTGTGCCTCACTTGTGCATATGTGTTATTCCGCAAGCTACTCCTTCGGAATCGCTGTAGCCGCCACCAGCTTCGCATACTTGCCAATTTCACTTTTGACGTAAGCCGCGAACTCTGCCGGTGAATTGCCAGCGGGATCAGCGCCATCCCCCGCAAGCCGCGCTTTTACGTCGGCATTACCCAGCGCTTTTTGCATTTCCTGATTGAGCTTTACGATAATTTCGTTCGCCGTGCCGGCGGGTGCGAACAATCCATTCCACGACGCAAATTCATAACCGGCTACACCTGCCTCGGCGACGGTGGGCAACTCCGGCAGCACTGACGAGCGCTTGGCACCCGACACCGCCAGCGCGCGCATTTGCCCGGCGCGAATATGGGCGGTCACCGATGGGGGTGCGGCGAACATCATGTCGATCTGGCCGCTGATGACGTCCATGTTCTTCTGCGCGGTGGATTTGTACGGCACGTGCAGCATGTGCGTCTTGGTCATGATCTTCAGCAACTCCATCGCCAGATGCGTGGAGTTGCCCACGCCCGCGGTGGCGTAGGTGAGTTTCGTTTTGGGGTTGGCGGCGAGGGCGGCGAGTTCGCGCAGCGACCTCGCGGGCACGGTCGGGTTGGTCACCAGCACCAGCGGAATCACCGACGCCTGACTGATGGGCATCAGATCGGCCACGGGGTCGTAGCGCAGCGTCTTGTAGATGCTCGGATTGATGGTCATCGCGCTTGAGGCCATCAGCAGCGTGTAGCCGTCGGGTGCCGCGCGCACTGCTGCCTCGATGCCGATGTTGCCGCCGGCGCCAGCGCGATTGTCGATCACGATGGATTGGCCCATGCTCTCGGACATTTTCTGCGCCAGCGTGCGCGTGACGATATCCACGCCGCCGCCGCCGGTGAAGGGCACGATGATGCGTATGGCGCGCGCGGGGTAGGGCTGCGCGTTGGCCGCGCCGCATGCGACCGCGGCGAGCAACAATAAACAGCGCGTCATTTTGCCTCGGCGAGCCGTATCGCCTGCATGCCGACTTGCAATGCAGCCGATCCACCCATGGGCAGCACGCATGAGATCGCCTCCATCACTTGTTTGCGCGTCATCGCATAAGCGTAGGCGCGGCGGATGTGGCGCGCGGCGAGTTCACCGAAACCGCGCGCGCACAGCCCGGCGATGGTGATGAGCGCGCGCGGGCCGGGGCCGAGCAGGTCTTCGCTGGTCGCACCTTCGGTGAGTTGCGCGTAGTCAGCGAGCTTGCCGAAGCGCGCGGCGAGTTCCGGGTCGATTTGTGCGATGTCTTTCCAGTCGGGGTCGTCCAGCAATTTTTCGTCGCAGGCGTGCACGCGCACGCGGCCCTGCGTGAGTTCGGCGAAGGGTGTCAGCGTTTTCGGCTCGCCGCCTTCGGGCACGGCGCCATCTTTGTACGCGGGGTCGCCCGCGGTCTGCACCGCCAGCGCTACGTGGCCGATGGTGGACCAGCCCGCGGCCATCGCCATTGCCAGCGCCGCTTCGAACATTGGGCGATTGGTCACGCCCATGCGCCACATGCGGCGCACGTGATTGGGCGCGAAACGGTCGTCACCCTTGGCGCACAGTTGCGTCATCGCGATCAGCTCGCGCATGGGCAGCGACAGCACCTGATCCTTGGTGCCGAGCTCGGCGTATTGATGCACATAACCGGCGGCGCGCTGGTTCAGCGCATAGGCCTTGGGTATCGAGCGGATGAAAATCTGGAACTCGGGAAAAATATCGCCGCGCCGCGCGGTGGCGCGCTTGATGATTTCGTCAGCATCGAAGTTTTCTTCGCCGGGGGTGTAGGGTAGGGCCATGTTGTTCTCCTTTATGATTGAAGGCGCAATTTAGCAGACCGCGTGCCAGTGTGTCAGCCGTGCGTGCTAGACTTCCTCATCGAATTTCGGAGTTAGCGACATGATCGAAATCAAGGAAAAGCCAACCACCGGCCACACCATACGCCTGCACGACGCGGACAACGTGTTGATCGCGCGCACCGACCTTTCGATAGGCAGCAAGATCGAGGGCGGCTTAAGTTCGCGCAGCCAGGTGCAGGCCGGGCATAAGGTGTCCGCGCGCGCAATCAAGAAGGGCGAGCCGATACTCAAATACAACGTGGTGATCGGCTTTGCGTCGAGCGATATTGCGCCGGGCACTTACGTGCATTCGCACAACATGGAGTTTCGCGAGTTCGACCGCGACTATGCCTATGGCGCCGATTACCGCGCGGTGGAAATGTTGCCCGAAGCGCAGCGCGCGAGCTTCATGGGCATCGTGCGCGAAAACGGCCAGGTGGCGACGCGTAATTTCATCGGCGTGTTGTCCACGGTGAATTGTTCGGCGACGGTGGTGCACAAGGTCGCGGCGTATTTCACGCCGGAGCGGCTGGCGGAGTTTCCCAATATTGATGGCGTCGTTGCATTTGCGCACGACACCGGCTGCGGCATGGAGATGACCGGCGAGCCGATGGATCTGTTACGCCGCACCATGGCGGGTTACGCGCGCCACGCCAACATCGCCGGCGCGCTGATTGTCGGCCTGGGTTGCGAGCGCAATCAGGTGAATGGTTTGTTCAAGACCGAGGGCCTTGAACGTGGCTCGCGCTTGCGCAGTTTCGTGATGCAGGAAGAGGGCGGCACCACCAAGACGGTAAACACCTGCATCGCGGCGGTGAAGGAAATGCTGCCGGAGGCCAACAAAGTCACGCGCACGCGCGTGTCCGCGAGCCATCTGATGATAGGTTTGCAATGCGGCGGCTCGGATGGTTTTTCGTCGATCACCGCCAATCCGGCGCTGGGCGCGGCTATGGATACGCTAGTGCGTCATGGCGGCACCGCGATCCTATCCGAGACGCCGGAAATTTACGGCGTCGAACACACGCTCACGCGCCGCGCGGTGAGCCGCGCAGTCGGCGAAAAACTGATCGAACGCATCCGCTGGTGGAAGGATGTGTACACCGTGGGCCGCGACTGCCAGATCAACGGCGTGGTGAGTCCGGGCAATCAGCACGGCGGCCTTGCCAACATTCTCGAAAAATCACTCGGTTCGTCGATGAAGGGCGGCACCGGGCCGCTGATGGAGGTGTATCGTTACGCCGAGCGCGTGACGCAACCCGGCTTCGTGTTCATGGATACGCCGGGGTTTGATCCGTGCTCGGCCACCGGGCAGATCGCCGGCGGGGCGAACATGATCATGTTCACCACCGGGCGCGGCTCGATGTTTGGCGCGAAGCCCGTGCCGTCGGTGAAGCTCGCCACCAACACGCCGATGTATCGCAAGCTTACCGATGACATGGATATCAACTGCGGCGAAATCCTCGACGGTACCTCAACGCTGCGCGAGATGGGGCAGAAGATTTTTGATTTGATGTTGCGCACCGCATCGGGCGAGCGCAGCAAGAGTGAGATACTTGATCTGGGCAATCATGAGTTTGTGCCATGGAATATTGGCGTAGTGGGTTGAATCGCGTGGTTTAAATCTGAAAGGAGAATCACCATGAAAGTTATTACCGCAATTGCTACGGTGGTGTTGTTGTATTCGGGCGCGGTGCTGGCGCAGGCCGATAAACCGGCGGCGACACTGCCATCGGATGTGAGGGTTGTTACCGGCAACGAAGGCAAGCACGCGCGTCACGCTGATGCTCGACACTGCCTCGATCAGAAAACCGACCGGCAGATTATTCGCTGCGCGGAGAGGTATCGGTAAGACGGTAAGACACTTGTCGTTCCCGCGCAGGCGGGAACCCATACATTGCCTCATATGCCAC
>CAMDLH010000078.1 GCA_945901405.1 Bordetella parapertussis
CGCCACTTCGGGCATGCCGATGCCAGCTTGCTCGGCCTGACGCTGCACGGTCTTGACCAGCCACTGTTCGGTGGAGTTGGCGGGGGTGGTGATGACGTGCGCGCCCACCGACATTTTCGCCATCCACTTCGACATGAATAGCGAAATGATCGAGCCGGTGAAGCCCAGCAGCAACGACATCACGAGCAGCGCGTTGAAATTCAGTCCGCCGGATTGATTGATGACGCGATCCACGCCGAGCACGCGCATGGTGATGCTCAACACGGCGATGATCGCGATGTTGGTAATCAGGAACAGGACGATGCGTTTCATGGTTTTGTATTTCCTCCGTTATTTATTTATCTACCAGCCGATTGTACGGCGCACTTTCGACTCACGCATTAGATGGGGGCGGCGGTTTCAAGTTCAATACTTCGCTACAGTTAGCGATAATACCTAAGTATTTGTTTTTAAACAACTATTATGCTGCGGCCAGTCCTGGCGACAACCACGGTGATTTTTCCACGCGCGCCTTGAAGCCAAGAATCTGCTCCAGGACGTTGGCGCCGTTCTGATGCGGCGGCAGCACATCCCACAATTCCGCGTTGGGCATCAGCTCCTTCATCGCCCACGCCGATGAGGTTGAATGCGACGCATCTGCCCCCGGCAATATCAGCGATGGTGTTTGAATCTGCATCAATTGCTCGCCAGTGGCGCCCGACGGCATGGTGTCGCCGTAGAGCGCATCGCGGCTTTGCGCGCAGATGTCGAGATAACGCGCAACGTCGTGCTTCACGTACTCTGCCGCAAACGCCGGATCGGCCGCGTTCTGCGATGCCCAAGGCCCGGCCTCCGGATCGAGCCAGAAGTTTTTGCCCGCCGGTGCGCGCGCGGCGGCGGCCGCCAATCCGTTGTTGCGCACGAATTCAATATGCCGGTCGTAGAAGCCGCGGCCCTTTTGCATCCAGCGATAACCGCCCACTGGCCAGTGCAACAACAGCCCGATGCAGCGTTGCGGCGCCAGCGCGGCAATCGCGGCGGCGACCGACACGCCCATGCAGCCGCCAACCACCCACGCCTGTTTCACATTCAGATGATCGAGTATCGCGACACCCTGGCGCGCGAAGGTTTCCCAGGTGAGTTTCTCGACTCGCGCGCCCGATGCACCCGCTTCGCGCCGGTCGTAGGCCATCAACGTGAAATGTCTGGACAGCGTGTTGATTGCGTCCATTTCGCCCCACACGCCGCCGCTCCATTTTTCGATGATGGAGTTAAAGCCGCCCGGTGCCAGCATCAGCAGATGCGGCCCGCTGCCCTGCGCATGGTAGTTAACTTTCAGTCCGTCGATGGTGGCTACAGGAATGATTTTTCTCCGTTCAATCTGGCGTGAATTTTACCCCGGCGGCGCGACGCGCAGCCAGAACGTCACCGGCCCGTCGTTGGTCAGCGTCACCCTCATGTCCGCGCCGAAGCGCCCGCTCGCCACGTCCGCATGCGCGGCGCGGGCGCGTTCGAGCAGATGATCGAAGAGCAGCCTGCCTTCTTCAGGCGCAGCCGCGCCAGAAAAGCCGGGCCGCATGCCCTTGCTGGTGTCGGCCGCCAGCGTGAACTGCGGCACCAGCAGCAAACCACCAGTGATATTGGTTAACGACAGATTCATCTTGCCGTCCGTATCGGGGAATATTCGATAACCGAGCAGCCGTTCAAGCAGACGCGCGGCTTCTTTTTCGCTGTCGCCCGCCTCCACGCCGATCAGCACCAGCAGCCCGCGGTCTATGGCGCCGATGGTTTCGCCATCGACAACCACCGAGGCCGCGCTCACACGTTGCAGCAGTCCGATCATTCGCGATCCGTCAGCCGCGCCACCAGCGGCGCGATGGCGTTGGCGTAGTACGCAAGCAACACGACATCCGTTTCGCTGGCGCGAAACAACCCATTCTCCTCGTGCACAATGTGCCGCAAGGTCAACATGCGCAGCCCCACGCCGATGGCGTAATCAAGATCGGCGCGCGGCACATAGATATGCGCGCCGCGCATTTCAAGCCGGGCGATCAGATCATGCGCCGCCGATTTGAGATCGAATTCCGAAATCGGCTGCGCGCCGCGCGCGGCGAACACGGTGGCCACCAGCGACACCGGCAGCACCGGCACCACGTCGGCGATACGCCCCATCAGCACCTGCCCCACGCCGCCGACCGCCGCGTGGCGCGCGATTTCGTCGAGCGCGCGGAAATCCACCGCGTGATGCCGCGCGTAATCGCGCATCGACAGCGGCGCGCCGAAATTCACGCACGCGTAGCCGTAGCGAAACCAGCGCGCCGTCACCATCAGCCACAGATTGTGCGCGCAAAATGCAATGGTGGCCCCCAGCACATAGACCAGGCCGCGGCGCGGCGCCTCCGTGTCGAGCTTGCGCAGCAGCGTGCGGTCTTCGAGCACACGGTCGTAGTTGATACCCACCGGGATGAACACCAGGTCGTGCTCGCCGCCGGGGTCAAACGTCTTCAGCATGTAATCGAGAAGACCGAGTTTTGGTTTGCGCAGCAGGCCATCCATGGTAAGCCCGCCCTCGGGGAACACCGCCTGCGGCACGCCGGCCTCAGTGGCCATCTGCACATACCGCTGCAGCACCGCGCGATACAACGGGTCACCCGAATTGCGGCGCACGAAATACGCGCCCATCGCGCGGATCAGGCTTTGCAGCGGCCACACGCGCGCCCACTCGCCCACGGCGTACGAGAGCGCGGTTTTCTCCGCCGCGAGAAACGCCACCAGCACGTAATCCATGTTGCTGCGGTGATTCATCACGAACACCACCGACGAACCAGGCTTGATATCCGACAGCGCGGCATTGTCGGTGTAGCCGATGCGCACGCGGTAGAGCCACTTCGCGTAATTGCGCGCGATGGCATAACCCACGCGAAAGTACGCATACGCATTGAACGACGGCACGATCTCGCGCGCGTAACGGTCCACCCGCTCCAGCGCCACGTTGCGCGGCAGGCCTTCGCTCTTGCAGCAGTCATCCACCGCCGCCTGCACCTTGGGGTCGTGAAATAGCCGGTCGATCAGCACCTGGCGGCGCGTCAACTTGAATTGCGGAATCTCGATATTAAAGCGCGTGTTGACGTCTTCGATCGCCCTCATCATCTTGCGCCGGAAATACCAGCGCACCCCGGGCAGCAGCATCCATTCGAGCAGCGCGAACGCGGCCAGCGCGCCAAGCACGATCAGCAGCCACAGCGGAACGGCAACAGTACTGGTCATTAAATGCTCCTCGCCACTCCACACTCTTTCGCGCATGTCTGAAAATCACGCGGCGCGAATTTGGTTATGATAGCGCAGCCTTGCCACGACACCTCATGCAATTTTCCAGACGCTTATTCCTGCGCGGCGCCGCCGCAACCGCCGCCGGCGCGCTGGGGTCGTGTCAATACTGGCCCGATCAGGGTTTCCTCAACCCCTGCCGCGCGGCGCTGCCGCCGCGCCTGGCCAATCACGAACTGGTGCGCGCGGCGTGGGAAGGCGTCGATCCGGCGCAGATGTGGGATTGCCATGTGCATATCGCCGGCGTGGGCGACTCCGGGCCGGGCATCTGGATTAATCCGCAGATGCGCAGCTTGCTGCACCCGCTGCAATTCGCGCAGCGCCGGTTTTATCTCAACGCCGGCTGCGCGCACGACGCACCGCCCGGCGGCGTGGATAAAACCTATATTGAGCGCATGCGCAATCTGGTTGACGGCATGCCGCCGGGCGCGAAACTGATGCTACTGGCCTTCGAGCGTTTTCACGATGAAAACGGCGTGCCGATGCCCGAGCGCACCACGTTCTATGTCACCGACACGCATGCGCTGACTGTCGCGCGCGAGCATGCGCGCCAGTTCGAGTGGGTGGCGTCGATACACCCGTACCGGCCCGACTGCGTGGAAGCGCTCGAATTCGCCGTGAAGAACAACGCGCGCGCAGTGAAATGGCTGCCCGCGGCAATGGGCATGGACCCGGCATCAAAGCGTTGCGACCTTTTTTACGCCGCGATGAAGCGCCTGAATGTGCCGTTGATCACGCATGCCGGACAAGAGCGCGCGGTGCAGGTTGATGACCGCCAGCCTCTGGGTAATCCGCTCCGGCTGCGGCGCGCACTTGAACACGGCGTGCGCGTGGTGGTGGCGCATTGCGCGACCATGGGCCGCGACAACGATCTTGACCGGGGTGCGAACGGCCCGCTCGTCGAGAGTTTTGAATTGTTTGCGCGCCTGATGGACGAACCCGCCCACGGCAACAATCTTTACGGTGAGTTGTCCGCGGTCACGCAGATGAATCGCGCCGAACCGGCGCTGGCGATGATTGTGCAGCGCACGCACTGGCATGCTCGGCTGCTCAACGGCTCGGATTATCCGCTGCCGGGCATCATGCCGCTTTATTCGTTGAGCCAGCTCGCGCGCTTGAAGCTGCTCGCGCCGGAAACCGTACCGGTGCTTACCGAAATTCGCGAATACAACGCGCTCTTGTTTGACTTTGTTTTGAAGCGGCACTTGCGCTTCGACGGAAAAGCGTTCCCACGCAGCGTGTTTGAGACGCGGCGCTTCTTTGACACGCCGCGCAAGTAGCCGCTCTGCCCTCCTCATGCGTTAAAGAATTTGATGCGAAGAAGTTAATGCGATGTGGCACCCGGAGTTTTCCGTTAACATTAGCGCTAGAACAAGATGGTAACAAGATAAGTATTTGTTTTTATTATGTTTTTAGTAACAACAAAATCCCGCGTGCCAGCCTTGCTGCGTGCCGGCGGCGCTCATGAGCGCAATGGCAACTAATTTTCTTCCCGCGCCGGTCATTTCTCCCGAGGAGTTGCGCGGATACTCACGCACCATCGCCGAGATCGAGTGGCTGCTGCTGGTTTTGGTATTGCTCTACCAACTGACGCTCACCCCAGACGCGGAGGCATCCGCCGCGCTGGCGATGGCGATGTTTTTCTATGCCGCGTTCGTGCTGATGTTTCGCTACTTCACCTTTTACCGGCCCGATAGTTACTGGAAGCTGCTGGTCGAAACCGGATTGATGATCGCGTTCATCACCTGGGTGCTGGCGTATACGGGGCGGCTCGCCAGCCCGCTCACCAATCTGTATCTGCTGGTGATTGTCACCAGCGCGTTGACGCTAGGGCGATTTTCCACGCTCGCGGCCATGCTGCTGATCGCCGGTTGCTATGCGTGGCTTGGTTACCCCGAGCGCCACCAGTTTCCGCTGCACTCCTACACCGCATCAATGGTCGCCGAACTCGCGCCCATGCTGCTGGTGGGCTACATCACCACCATGTTGTCGGCCGACACGCGGCGCGCACTGGCGCAGGTGCGCTACCTGTCGGAGACCGATGAACTGACGGGGCTTTTGAACCGGCGCGCGTTTCTCAGCACTGCCGATCATGTGTTTTTGCAGGCGCAACGCCACAACCACCAATTCAGCCTGCTGATGATCGACTCCGACAGTCTGAAAAAAATCAACGACGCTCACGGTCACGAGGCCGGCAACCGGCTGCTGAAACTCACCGTGCAATGCATCCAGAACGAACTGCGCAAATCCGACATCGCCGCGCGCTACGGCGGCGATGAGTTCGTGGCGCTGCTGCCGGAAACCGGTGCCGAGGGCGCGAAAATCACCGCCGAGCGCATACGCGCGGGCATCGCGGCCGCACCGCTGCTCGCCGGCAATAAACAGGTGTCGATCACATCCAGCGTCGGCGTCGCGTGTTATCCCGAGCACGGAGAGGATTTCGAAGCGGTGTTTCGTGCCGCCGACCGCGCCATGTATGCCAGCAAGCTCGCGGGCAAAAATCGCGTCAGCATCGCGATGTCGGACATCCCTGATCAGCCGGCCTGAGTACGGCCGCCACGCCGGCCCGGCCTGAAATAATCCGTGTTGGCGTAGTAGTGTTCGCCCTCGTTGGGCGGCCACCAGCCGGGTATGCCGAGTATCGGCACCGGCTGCAAGCCGCGCGGGCGCGTAAAACACGCCGCATCGGCAATACTTGCGGCAAGACGTTCATCCAGCACCGCCATTTGCGCGGCTTGCGGCAGCGCCAGCCACGCATCATCCACCGCGAGCAACACGCCGCACGCGGTGATGCCCTCGAACGGCGCCAGCGCTTTTTCGTAGATCGCGTGGCCGAACAAAAACCAGCGCATATGCTGTGTAACGCGCTCGCGGCGCCCGCGGAAGAGCCGCTCCCACTCGAAGCCACGCAGGTCTTCGAGTAGCTCACTGTCACTCGACGCCACCACGATGCCGCCTTCGTCGAACAGAGTCAGCGCATCCTGCGCCGGCCCGCGATTCGGCGCGCCACGCGCGTGTTGATCCAGCAACGCGCGGTAGTGCCGTGCATTCAACGCCGTCTTCGCGCGCGGAAACGCCGCCCACGCCAGCAGGTTGAACAGATCGTGCCAATCGCGCCGGCGGACTTGCAACTCGCCGCGGAGATAGATGCGCGCTTCGTAACGCTCTTCGAACGAACCTGATTTCGGCACCTGCTCAACCACGCGCAGCGGCTTGCCGCCGCCAGTGACGATACCTTGCTTGTCAATCATGCGTTGCAATTGCGGCAAGTCGGGCCAATCCACGCCCGACAGCATCGCGGCATGCGCGCGCAACGGTTCGTATAACGGCAACCGGCTGGCAAATTCAGTATCCCACTCTTGCATGGCGTGAGTGTACTTCCACCCGTGCCGGCGCGGTAGAATTGCGCCCTTTTCATTTAACCCAAAACACGATGGAAACCATAGATTGCGCCGTCATCGGCGCGGGCGTTGTCGGCCTGGCGATAGCACGCAAGCTCGCCATGAGCGGGCGCGAAGTCGTGATACTGGAAGCCGAAGACGCCTTCGGCACGCACATCAGCGCGCGCAACTCCGAAGTCATCCACGCGGGTATTTATTACGCCAGCGGCTCGATGAAAGCCAGACTGTGCGTGGCCGGCCGCCGCCAGCTCTATCCGTATTGCGCCGAACACGACGTGAATCACAAACGCATCGGCAAAGTCATCGTCGCCACAGATGACAGCGAAGTCGCGGGTCTTAAAAAATACAAGGCGCAGGCCGAAGCCAATGGCGTGGACGATCTGCGCATGCTGACGCAAGCCGAACTCGCCGAAATGGAACCGGCGGTGCGCTGCGTCGCGGGGTTTTTGTCGCCCTCCACCGGCATCATCGACAGCCACGGCCTGATGCTGTCGTATCTGGGCGAAGCCGAGGACAAAGGCGCGATGCTTGCGTTATCCAGCCCGGTGTTGTCTGGCAAGGTTGAAAGCGATGGCATTGTGCTCAATGTCGGCGGCGCGGAAGCGATGACGGTCAAGTGCCGCACGGTCATTCTATCCGCGGGCCTTAACGCGCCCGCCGTCGCGCGCACCATCAAGGGCATTCCGCCCGCGACCATTCCGCCAACCTATTACGCCATCGGCCACTACTACACGCTCACCACCAAATCACCGTTCAACCGGCTGATTTACCCGGTGGCGCGGCCCGACTGGCTGGGCGTGCATGTAACCATCGATCTGGGCGGACGCGTGAAATTCGGCCCTGACTTTGAATGGATTGATCGCGTCGATTACAAATTCGACGAACGCCGCGAAGCGAGTTTCTACAAGGCGATACGCCACTACTATCCCGGCTTGCAGGACGGCACGCTAAGCCCCGGCTACACCGGCATACGCCCGCGCATCACCGGCCCAGGCGAGCCGGTGCAGGACTTCACCCTTCACGGCAAGGCCGAACACGGCGTGCCAGGATTGGCGTGTCTCTACGGCATTGAATCACCTGGGCTTACTTCATCGCTCGCGATCGCGGATCATGTAGCGCAAATGGTTTGAACGTAAGTATTTGTTTTTATTAATTTATTTAACTTTCTGTATTTGCGTTAGAAACACCGCAACCGCCTTCACCCATTCCTCGCGCGCAAACACAAAACCTTCATTGTGACCGCCGCGCATTTCAAGAAATGTTTTTGGTTCGCGCGCGGCTTCGAATAACCGCCGCCCATGCGCGTAGGGAATGATCTCGTCCTGCGGGCTGTGCGCGATGAAGATAGGCACATTTAGTTTTGCCACACGATCCAGACTCTCGTAGCGATAACGGCTGATCAGCCGCACCGGCAAGAACGGATAAAGTTGTGATGCGAGATCAGTGACCGATGTGAACGTCGAGGCCAGCATCAGGGCGCGCGGATTGTGTTGCACGGCAAGCCAGGTGGCAATGCCGCCGCCGAGAGATTCACCAAAAATCACAATGGTTTCAGGCTTCGCGCCGCGCGTTTCAATCAGCCAGCGCCAGCTTGCCGCCGCATCGCGATAAGTGCCCTCCTCCGACGCACTGCCAGTGCTCGTGCCGAAGCCGCGATAATCGACCAGCAGCGTCGAATACCCCAGACCATGAAACATCTTTGCGTAGTCGATGCGATGCGAGACATTGCCGGCGTTGCCGTGAAACAGCAGCACCGTGCCCTTCGCCTGCGGTGCGGGAATCCACCACGCGCCGAGCGTTTCTCCATCTTCGGTGCGTATGCGCACGTCTTCGTATTGAAGCCCGTACGCCCGAGGCGTCGTTGCAATAACCGTATCGGGAAAATAAATCATCCGCGGCTGCAACACGAACACCAGCGCCACCAGAATCACATAGCCCAGCGCCAGCGTGGTCAGCAGATTCCAGATCATGCGCCGCATGCCTGCAACTTCACATTGGTTACGAATTCAACCGCCCGCCGCCTTCGCTCAATGCAATCTCCTTCGTCACCGAACGCGTATGCGCCGACACCGGCACGAACACCGAGTGCGACCCCGGCCCGCCGGCGACGATGATGCTGATGTCTTCCGGCTTTTCCGAAATCGGCACCATGGTATCCGGCCCGAGCTCGCCCAGCTCCGCACGGCGGCCCGTGGCCATGCGCTCGAATTCGCTGCCCTTGGAGCGGCCCGCGCGTATCTTTGACTGCGCCCACAGCCGGCGCTTCACTTCATCCTTGCTCCAGCCTTCGCGGTGAAACAGTGCCGCGTGCTGCGGCGACAAAATTATGAACGGCGCGCCGCCATACATGTAATCGCTGCTCGCCGGGTACTGCATGGTGTCGGCGATCATCGCCAGCACTTCCTCGGCTTTGCGCGCGGTCATGTTCATGCTCCAGGTGCCGAGCGCGCCCACCACCGTCACCGTGTTCGCGTCGCGCGCAAAACCGCGCTCGACATGCAGCGGCGTCCACGGATTCGCCTCCTCGTTCTCGGCGCAGCAAAACGTGTACTTCGCGGGCTGGCCTTGCGTGGCCTTATCCATCTCGCCCGGCAGCGCGCCGCCAATGTTAAGCAGTATCAGCCGCAGCGCGCGGCCCAGCGTCGCATTTGCCCACGTGCCCGGCCCCAGACAACCCGCGCCGCTGTTCACCTCCAGCCACTTCGCAATCGGCCCATTGACGATCAGCCACACCGCCGACGGATTGGTGGTGGACTGTATCGCCTGCAAATGAAATTGCGACGTGCCGACAGCCTCGGCGGCGGCAATCAGCACCGGCAGATATTCCGGGTAACAACCCGCCATCACGCCCGCAATCGCGATGTATTCGACAGTAGCCGCGCCCATGCCCGGCGCAATCGTCGCCACCACCTCGTTCGGTGCGCGGTTCGTGTGGCGCAGCATGCGTTCTACCGCTTCCTTGGTCGGCGGCGCGATGATGAGGCCATCTCCCCAACGCCGCTTGATGAAAAACTTATTAAATTCATCGAGGTCCGCGGGCGCCTCGATCAGCTTCGCGCGCGGCGCTGCTGCTACCACTGTGGCCGAATAGGAATTCGTTGGCACCGCCTCACACAACAGCCGCGCGATATCATCGGCACACTTCGCCGCAATCTCGCGCAACTCCTCGCGCGAACGCGTACCGAACGGATGCGGAATCAACGCCATCGGCAGATCCAGCGAACCCAGCGCCTTCTGCTGCGCGCGTCCCAGGCCTATAAAACTTTGCGACACCACCGTCAGCGCCGCCCTGCCGCGTTTACCGGCTTCCACGCTGTCGTGGATACTCCACGACGTGCACGAGCCTCAGTCACCCGAACCAGTGATGATCGCATCCGTCTGCGCAACCAGCTCGTTCATCGCGGCTTCCGGCAGCCCCTGCGACGCACTGCGCTTGCGCTGTTTTACCACTGCCTTCACGCCGTGTTTCTCCATCAGCAACTGCGACAGGTCTTCAACCAGATAATTGAAATTCGGCTTTGAATTGTCGATGAAGCCGATGGTTTTGCCCGCAAGGCCATCCAGTGATTGGCGGTGTTTTTGCGGTTGGGTTAGGCACGGGGCTACGGGTTCGTAGACTTGGACAGAACTTGACATAAATTCTCCAGATAACTTGATTTGATAAACGGCACCCTACACCCGCCCAAAATCACTCTCATAAAGCGCATCCAGCCGCGCCAGCACATCCGCAGGAAGCGTGCCCATGGCGGCGGCTTGCAATGCGTCATCGACGTGCGACGGCTCCGCGCTGCCGATGATGGCGCACGATACATTCGGGTTGGACAGCACGAAGCGCAGCGCGATTTGCGCGCGCGTGCCGTGGCTGCCGCCTATGGCGTCGAACACCGCTTTCGATTTGCGCTGATCTTCGGCGAGACTGGTGTCGGCGGTGAGCACACTCTCGCGCCCGGTGCGTTCGTCCGTGGCGATGATGCCGGCGGCAAAAATACGTATCGCCATCACCGCGACGCCGTTGGCGCGGCAGGCGTCAATGACGCCGTTGAAGTTGTGTCCGGTCCAGGCTTTAGGCATTGCACGCGCGGCGCTGGGATTGAGCAGGTTGTAATAAACCTGTGCGGAGTCGAATCGCTTGCCGCGGATTACTTCGCACACCGACGTCGCCTCGCCGATGGCGGTGATACCCATGTGGCGAAACAGGCCCTTCTCGCGCAACCGCTCGAAGCCGTCGGCCACGCCGTTCTTGCCGAGGATTTGCTCGACCCTCATCACCCTGCCGCCCGCCTTGGTTCCGATGCGGTTATGCAATTGCAGCACATCGACCGACGGGCGCTTTAACCGCGCCAGCCCCGCCCTAACCCGCTCCTCGATCTGTGCCGGGATGTCGTGCAGGTTTTCGACATCAAGCTGAATCTTGGTTGAAAGATACGGCGTGACGCCGGTGGCCGCGAATTCAGGCAGCAGCCAGGCTAGCGCTTCTTCCGATTTGCCGTTGCCGTATTGCGCGGCGGTATCCACCCAGTTGATGCCGCCTGCGAACGCGCGCCGCAGCGCGTCGCGCTTGGTGGCATCGTCCTTGTGGATGAGTATGCCGCCGACACTGCCGGCGCCGAAAATGACTTCCGAGACCTTGATGCCGGTGTTTCCGAATGAGCGGTGTTTCATGTGGCAACTTCCGTTTAAGTGCGTTATACGGCGTGCATTATCCCGGCACCACCACGCGCGGCGCCAGCCCCATGCGCCGGGAGCGTCGCGCGAATTGCTTGTCGTCAAACGAGGCCATGCTGTCGCAGTCTTTGTAGCTGGCGTGATGCAACGCATCCGCCAGCTCCAGCCCGGCCTCGCAGTGCGAGAGCGCGTGGACGACGCTCTCGCGATCCTCAACCGTGACTTGAGGCAGCGACAGCAGATGATTCATCACGGCCGCAATTTGCGTGTCCGAAAATTTGTAGTATCCGCGCATTACCCACTCCAACTCGAGCAACACGGTCTTGCACACCATCAGAGGCTTGCCGGAATCGATCAGCCTGCGCGCGGCCTCGCGCTGCTTTCCAGCTTCCGCATCGCTTTCATCCTGAACGTAGTAACGCGCCAGAATGTTGGTATCGAGACCGATCACTTGCCGCGCCGCGCTTTGCCTGGCTGCCTGGCCCCGGCCAGCAATGCGGCCGGATCGAAATCGGCCGGCACCGCCGCCCGCTTGCTCTTGAGCATGCCGAAGCCGCTGACCGGCACATCCGCCAGTTTGCTGAAAACGCGCATTTCCACATGGTCACCCACCAGCACAAATTCAACCTTGCTGCCTTGGCGCAATCCCAAGCGCTGCCGCAGTGGCTTCGGGATGGTTACTTGCCCCTTGCTGGTAACGGATGTGGTGTCCATGATTGGCCTCAGTTTCGGTTGGTAATACCAAGTAAGAATAACACATTCATGCCTGCCTGACGTTAACTGGGCATGGCATGGGTGCGATTCAAACTGATGTCTGAGCCACGAAATGCATGGACCGGCAGACAGTCCCTTCCCCTTCAGGGGCAAGGGCACACTTGAAGCGGAGCAGAAGGCTAGGATGGGGGTGGGTTCTAGTCGCAGCAACCACCCCCATCCCCGCCTTCCCCCGGAAAGGGAAGGTGTTTCTCTGTTTGCATAAAATCCCTTTCCGGGACATCACTTTGAATCTCACCCAATCTGGACTCGACCAAAGCTGATGCGCACCCACCCCACCTGCGTTATCCTCGCCTCATCTCATGAGCAAAATTTTCTACGGGTGGCGCGTGGTGGGCGCCGGCGGCGCGCTGCAATTCCTGCAAAGCGTGCTGCTCAATTCGGCATTCGGCGTCTACGTGGCGGTGCTGGTGGAGGAGCGCGGCTGGAGCAAGACCGCTCTCTCGGGCGCGGCCGCGCTTAAATCAACCGAGGTTGCGCTGCTCGGCCCGATACTCGGCTGGCTGGTGGACCGCTTCGGCTCGCAAGGCATCGTTCGCTTTGGCGTGGTGACATTCGGCATCGGCTTCATGCTGTTGAGCCGCATCGAGACCCTGCTCGGCTTTTATGCGGCATTTGTGGTGATTGCGCTGGGGTCGAGCATGTTCAGCAACATGCTGGTGAGCGTGGCGATCATTCAGTGGTTCGAGAAGCGGCGCACGCGCGCGCTCTCGGCATTGCAGTTTGGCGGCGCGCTGGGCGGGCTGTTTGTGTTTTTGGTGGCGTGGTCGATACAGGCGTTCGGCTGGCGGCCAACCGCGTTCGGCTCCGGCGTCATTTCCATACTGATCGGCTTGCCGCTGGCCAACATGGTGCGCAGCCGGCCCGAGGACGTCGGCATGACGGTGGACGGGCTGCCGCCCGCGCCCAGGGTCAAGGGCCAGCCCGCGGCCCCCGCCGGCCCTGCGTTCACCGCGCGCCAGGCGCTGCGCACCAGCGCGTTCTGGCTGCTGTCGCTGGGCCACGCCTGCTCGCTGCTGGTGGTGATGTCGATCAACGTGCATGGCATCACGCATATCAAGGAGGGGCTGGGCTACTCGCTGGCACAGGCCTCGCTGTTTTTCACACTGGTGACGGTTGGCCAGGGTTGCGGCGTGGCGCTGGGCTGGGTGGCAGGCGAAAAATACGTCAAACGCAAGGTGGCCGCCACCTGCATGCTGATGCACACCGTCGGCATGCTGCTGCTCACCTATGCCACCGGCCCCATCGTGCTTGCGTTTTCGCTGCTGCTGCACGGTGTTGCGTGGGGGCTGCGCGGGCCGTTCATGCAGGCGATCCGTGCGGATTATTTCGGCCGCCGCTCGATCGGCATTATCCTCGGGCTATCGACGATGGTCACGGTCGTGGGCAACATCATCGGGCCGATACTCGCCGGCGCATTTGCCGACTGGCAGGGAAACTACCGCATGGGCTTTACGCTGCTGGCGATGTTTTCGCTGTTGGGATCATTGTTTTTCGTGATGGCCAAGCCGCCCAAGCTGCTGGCGCAGCGTTAACCTGGGCGGATGCGCGCTTCGCGCACCACCTTTGTCCATTTTTCTGTCTCGGCGCGCAGATACGCCGCAAATTCGCCGGGCGTGCCGCCACTGGCCTCGAAGCCCTGCTTGAGTAGCCGCTCGCGCATTTCAGGCGTTTTCAGCACGGCATTCAATTCCGCATTCAGCCGTGCGACGATGGCCGCGGGCGTGCCCGCGGGCGCGAGCACCGCCGTCCAGTTGGAAACTTCAAATCCCGGCAACCCGGATTCGGCGAGCGTGGGCAAATCCATCGCCGCCGGGTAGCGTTGCGCGCTGGCGATGCCCAGCGCAATGAGCTTGCCCGTGCGCACGTGCGGCAACGATATCGGCACGCCGATCAGCATCACGCTGAGATGGCCGCCGAGCAAATCGGTGATCGCGGGCGCCGCGCCCTTGTACGGCACATGCGTGATGTCCACGCGCGCGGCGAGCTTGAATAGCTCCGTGCCCAGATGACTGGCGGAGCCGTTTCCCGATGTACCGTAAGTAAGCTGCCGCGGGCGCGCGCGTGCATACTCGATGAACTCTTTTAACGTGCGCACCGGCGTCGATGGATGCACCACCATGATGCTCGTCAGGTTGGCGGCCAGCGTCACCGGCGCAAAATCGCGCTGCGTGTCGAACGGCACTTTGCCCATCGCCGGATTGGCGATGAGTATGCCGGGCGTGCCGATGAGCAGCGTGTAACCATCCGCCACCGAACGCGCCACGATCTCGGCGCCGATGTTGCCGCTGCCGCCGCCACGATTGTCGATCACGAATTGCTGCCCCAGCCGCTCGCCCGCGCTTTGACCGAGCGCGCGGCCGAGAATATCCGACGGCCCGCCCGGCGCGAACGGAACGATCATGCGTATGGGCTTGGCGGGGTAGTATTGCGCGTGAACCGGCGCTGCCATCACCACGGATACGATCAGTAAGCGGATTGCAGCAGGCAACATGTGTTTTCCAACTACCTCGGCGGCCAGATGCGCTCGGCCACGTTGGCCGATCCGGGCGCGTGGGTGAGGCTTGCGATGACCTTGTCGGTCCATTCGCGGTTGGCGTTGCCGTCTTCGTGCTCGGCGATGAAGTGATTGCGGCCTTCGAGCGAAGTAAATTCGTAGAGTATCGATTGCTTGGCCCAGCCCGCCACCGACGCGAGTTTGCGCGCGCGCACGCAACCCTTGAGCTTGCGCAACGCGGGCATGCGCCATTGCGCGTACCACTTCAAGCCCTCCTCCTCGTCCTGCCAGCGCGCCTGAAACGTGCCCATCTGAATGCACGGCGCGAGGTTCATGCCGTCCTTGTAGCTCGCCAGTTCAGGGCCTTCGACACGCGCGGCCTCGGCCCAGATATTCATGCGCGGCTCGATGCGCATGGCCAGCATCTTGCGGTCGGCTTCGGGTAGCGCGGCGTGCATTTCCGAGGGCACCGGGTCGCCAAAGATATTCGTATGCTCCGCGCCGAACAGCAAAATGAACCGGTCGCCCTTGGGCACCGCCGGATCGGTGGTCGTGTTCTTGTGCCCGCTGGTGCGGCGCGGAATGCGCGATTCGCCGACGGAGGCGTAGTGCGCGGCCCACAGATAGCCCGGACGTTTCAACATCGCCGGAATGTAATTTTGATGCAGCCAATTCAGATAGGTCTCGCGGCCCTCTTCCGGCAGATTGCACCAGGTTGCCCACACCGCTCTGTCCATTTTTATCTCCCTTGTTGTTTAAACCGCGGCCGCCTTGAATGATATTCCGCCCTGCCTCACCCACCGGTACTGACCCGCCAATTCGCCGGCAAGCGGACGCCGCCGCTTGTCGTCCACCGCCAGCCACATGCGCAGCAGATGGCGCTCGCGCCCTGGCTCGGGATGATCCACGAATTCCTCGCGCGCGTGCAGCATGGTGTGATTGTTGATGAGCTGGATGTCGCCCTCTTGAAAATCCATCGTCAACATCAGCTCGTGACGATTTGCGATCTCCTGCACCTTGACCAGCGCTTCGCGCTGCAGCGCCGCCGGCACGAGCTGCGCGCCGTGCCGTGCGGTCGAGTCGTAGTACGGCAGGCTCACGATGCGCGCGGTGACTCTGCCGTTTTTCTCGCTATACATCGGCAGCGTGAAATACGGCGCCTCGCCCGGCGGCTCTTCGCCGCGCCAATCGACGTTGTAGCTCGAATAAAGCGCATCGAGCAAATCAGGCCGTTCATCGCGCAGCACATTGTGTATGGTGAGCGCGCTGGTGAGCTTGCTCGCGCCGCCGGATTTGGCCGTGCGCAGACAAAACAGCCCCAGCACATCCACCGGCAACATGTCGGTGTGAAAATCCATGCGCTGACTGGTTTGATACGCGCGCGCATTCGGGTCGGCCTGCGTGCGGCCTTCGTCGCGCACATGGCCCAGCAGATGCCCGCGGCGGTTCTGCGACACCGGCGTGCCAAAGTGCGCGCCCAGGCCCCAGTAAAGCAATTCGCAATCTTCGTCGCTGTAACGATGGCGCGGGATGCCGCGTATCAGCATGAAGCCGCGCCCGTTTTCGATTTCGTCGAGTATCTTTTCAACCTCGGCGGCGAAACGCGGCAATGCGAACGCGTCCGCGCCGAACGGAATGCGCGCGCCAGCGCGTTTGGAGCGCGCGAGGGCTGCGTCGAATTCGGCGATGTCCGCGGCGTCCACGCGATAAATCCACGACGCTTCGTGCTGAATTTGCGGACCGATCCACGCGCCGCGCTCGGTGATCACTGGGTAGTTGGACAAACTCACTTTCAAAGACTCCTTCGCCGCAAACTTGCGGGTATGATATTGACGCTGAATCGCTGGCCGACACGAATAATAACCGCTGCGGGCGCGTTGGCAACCATTGCACCATGCGTGCCTCTGCAAACGCGTAACGTCAAACAACCGCCCTTAACGCCACGAGTGACTATAACGTAAGTTATTGTTTTATTGATATTTTTTTGAACAGCATACTGAGCACGAACAATGAAACGCACGGCCCCGACGTTACGCGCATGGTGCGCGCTTTTCGCAATCACGCTGATCGCGCCCGCCGCCGCGCAGAGTTGGCCCACGCGCACCGTGCGCATCATTTCGCCGTTCGCACCGGGCGGCGGCAACGACACCGTAGCGCGTTTTCTGGCGGCGAAATTTCCCGAGCAAATCGGCGGCACTTACGTGGTTGAGAATCGCGCGGGCAGCGGCGGCTTGATCGGCGCGGATATTGTGGCGAAGGCCTCGCCAGACGGGCATACGCTGCTCATCACCTCGCCGGAGTTTGCAATCAATCCAGGCATGCGCTCGAAGATGCCCTACGACACGTTCAAGGACTTCGCCTTCATCTCGCAACTGGCGAGCGGGCAATTCATGCTGGCGTGCCACCCTTCGGTGCCGGTCAAAAACGCGCGCGACGTGATCGCGCTGGCAAAAGCGCGTCCGGGGCAACTCAGTTATGGCACCTCCGGCGCGGGCGGTATCAATCATCTCGCGGGCGAGTTGCTGCAATCGATGTCGGGCATGCGCTGGGTGCATATTCCGTTCAAGGGCGCGGCACCGGCGATGATCGCCGCCATGAGCGGCGAAGTGGAATTCGCCTTTGCCAGCACCATCGGCATGGTGGGCCATGTCAAATCCGGCAAGCTGCGCGGCGTCGCCGTCACCGGCACGCAACGCTATGCGGAACTGCCGGAGGTGATGACCATCGCCGAGGCCGGCGTCAAGGGTTACAGCGTGACCGGCTGGTACGGGCTGTATGCGCCCGCCGGCACGCCGCCGGAGATCGTGCGCCGCCTGCACGAAGAATCGCGCCGCGCGCTGCACAGCCCTGATATCAAGGACAAATTGGTGAAAGCCGGCAACGAACCCGTGGGCACGCCGCCGGCGGAGTTTCTCGCGTTCGTGCGCGCGGAGTATGACAAGTGGGCGAAGGTGATCAAGCTGGCCAATCTGCGCATCGACTGACAAGAGTTCGCATTCTCGAATTGCAAGTGACAATTTAAGTTGAATCCGACACAATTACCGTATTACACAATGTTCAGGGACACAACATGATCGATATGCAATATGAAGCGCCAAAGACGCTCGAAGCGGCGGTTGCGCTGCTCGCGGGCGCCAGCGGGGTTGCAAGGGTGCTTGCCGGCGGCACGGATTTATTGATCCAGATGCGCGGCGGGCGGGTCGAGCCTGCGTTGATGGTGGACATCAAGGGCATCCCCGAGATGACCTCGATCGTCGCCGAAGGCGGCGGCTTTCGCCTGGGCGCCGCGGTCACCGCGATGGAAATGCACGAGCACAAGGCATTCTCAAAAGCGTGGCCGGGCTTGACCGAAGCCGCAATGCTGATCGGCTCGTATCAAATCAAAGGGCGTGCGACGGTGGGCGGCAATCTGTGCAACGCCTCGCCCGCCGCCGACAGCGTGCCTGCCTTGATCGCCGCGGGTGCGATGGTAAGCGTGGTGGGGCCGAATGGCCGGCGCGAGGTGAAGGCCGAAGACATCGCCACCGGGCCGGGCAAGACTTCGCTTGCCAAGGGTGAAGTCGTCGCATCGTTTTTGCTGCCGCCGCGCGCGGCGCATTCGGGCGATGCGTATCTGCGTTTCATTCCGCGCACCGAGATGGATATTGCGGTGGTGGGCGCGGGCATCAATCTCACGCTGGACGCCAAGGGCGTGTGCACGCACGCACGGGTGTGCGTGGGCGCGGTGGCCGAGCGTGCACTGCTGGTGCAGGCGGCGGCCGATGCGCTGATCGGCGGCACGGTTGATGATGCGGCGCTGGAACGTATGGGTGCCGCGGTAAGCGCGGCGTGCAGGCCCATCGACGACAAACGCGGCACCAAGGCATATCGAATCAAGGTCAGCGGCGTGATGGCAAAACGCGCTGCTGCAATTGCACTCAACAGGGCGCGGGGGACAAACTAATGGCCAAACAACATGTAACCACTACGATCAACGGCAACGCGGTCGAGTATTTGTGCGAGCCGCGTCAAACGCTGCTCGAAGTACTGCGCGACGAATTGCATCTCACCGGTACCAAAGAGGGTTGCGGTACCGGCGATTGCGGCGCGTGCACCGTCAACGTCGATGGGCGCATGATGTGCTCGTGTCTTTATCTCGGTGTCGAGGCGCGGGGCAAGTCGATCACCACCGTCGAAGGCGTGGCCAACGGCGACAAGCTGCATGTGTTGCAGCGCAAGTTCATCGAGCACGCGGCGCTGCAATGCGGCATCTGCACGCCGGGCATGCTGGTCGCGGCCAAGACACTGCTCGACAACAACACCAATCCGACCGAAACCGAAGTTCGTTACTGGCTGGCGGGCAATCTGTGCCGCTGCACGGGTTATAACCAGATCATCGAGGCGGTGCTGGATGCCGCCAAGGAAATAAGAGGAGCCTGATCATGAGCGCAGTCGTTACCGAAAAAGTTCTCAAAGTCGTTGGCACCCGCCCGGATCGTCCCGATGGCGTGCCCAAGGTCACCGGCCGCGCGCAATACGGCGCGGACTTCACGCTGCCGGGCATGTTGTGGGGCAAGATACTGCGCTCGCCGCACGCGCACGCGCGCATCCGCAAGATCGATGCGTCGAAAGCGCTGGCGCTGCCCGGCGTGAAAACCGTGATCACCGCCGCCGACATTCCCGATCAGAAATTCGAATACCTCGGCGCAGAACGCGTGGCGGTCAATTTCTGGCACATGACGCGCAACATCATGGCGCGCGAAAAAGTGCTGTTTGAAGGTCACCCGCTCGCAGCCGTGGCCGCCGCCACGCCCGCCATCGCGGCCGAGGCGCTGAAGCTGATCGAAGTTGATTACGAAATATTGCCGCATGTGATCGACGTCGATGAGGCGATGAAGCCCGATGCGCCCCTGCTGTTTGAAGACATGATCACGCGCGGCATCGAGCCGCCGCCCACCAAGCCATCGAATATTTCCAAGAAGCTCGGCTTCAAGATGGGCGACCCGGATGCGGCGTTCGCGACCGCGGACGAAGTGGTCGAAGCGAGCTTCAAGACCGCGCCGGTGCATCAAGGTTATATCGAGCCGCAATCGTGTCTCGCGCGCGCCGACGCCGACGGGCAAGCAGAACTGTGGTCGTCGAGCCAGGGCCACTTCGTGGTGCGCACCATGACGGTCAAGCTGCTCGGCATGAAAACCGGCGATCTCAGAGTGCACCCCGCTGAAATCGGCGGCGCGTTCGGCGGCAAGACGGTTGTGTATGTCGAGCCGATCGCGGTGGCGCTGTCGAAGAAGACCGGGCATCCGGTGAAAATCATGATGACGCGCGAGGATGTGTTCAAGGCCACCGGGCCGACCTCCGGCGCGTCGATGACGATCAAAATCGGCGTCATGCGCGACGGCAAAATCGTCGCCGCGCATGGCCTGTTCAAGTATCAGGCAGGCGCGTTCCCCGGCTCGCCGGTGATGAACGGCTGCATGTGCGGCTTCGCGCCGTATGACATCGCCAACGTGGAAACCGTGGGCTACGACGTGGTGTGCAATCGTCCGAAAACCGTGGCGTATCGCGCGCCGGGTTCACCGATCTCCGCTTTTGCGGTCGAAAGCACGATGGATCTTGCCGCGCGCAAGATCGGCATGGACCCATTGGCGTTCCGCCTGAAAAACATCGCCAAGGTCGGCACGCCGACGGTGTTCGGCACCAAGCTGGGACACGCCGGCTTCGCCGAGACCTTGCAGGCGCTGCAAAAACATCCGGGCTACAACACGCCGCTGGGCAGGAACCAGGGGCGCGGTTTGGCCGTGGGTTACTGGTTTAACGGCGGCGGCGAATCAAGCGCGGTGGTGTCTGTGAATGAAGACGGCACTGCGGTGGTCGCCACCGGCAGCCCTGACATCGGCGGCTCGCGTGCCTCCACCGCACAAATGGCGGCCGAGACGCTGGGCATCGAATACGACCGCGTGCGACCGATCATCGCCGACACCAACTCGGTGGGCTACACCCAGGCCACCGGCGGCTCGCGCGTAACCTTCGCCACCGGCATGACGGTGATCAACGCCTGCAACAAAGTCATCGAAGAAATGTGCACGCGCGTGGCGAAGCTGTGGAAGATCGACCGCGCCGACGTGATCTGGGAAGACGGCAGCGCACGGCCCGCGGGCAAACACGCGGGCGCGTTCCCTCCAATGACCTTCAAGGAAATCGCCGGCAAGCGCACCGCGACCGGCGGGCCAATCACCGCGGCGGCATCGATCAACGCCGAAGGCCAGGCGCCTGGATTCTCCGCGCAGTTTTGCGATGTCGAGGTTGACCTGGAAACCGGCTACGTCAAGATACTGCGCTTCGTCGCCGCGCAAGACGTGGGCCGCGCGATACATCCGAGCTACTGCGAGGGGCAAATCCATGGCGGCGTGGTGCAGGGCATCGGCTGGGCGCTGAACGAGGAATACATTTACGACAAGAACGGCCGCATGGAGAACGCGGGTTTCCTCGACTACCGCATGCCGGTTGCGTCCGACCTGCCGATGATCGAATCGATTCTGGTCGAAGTGCCGAATCCAAAACATCCGTACGGCGTGAAAGGCGTGGCCGAAGCCAACATCGTGCCGCCGATGGCGGCAGTGGCGAATGCCATACACAGCGCCACCGGCAAACGCATGACCGAGTTGCCGATGTCGCCGCCGAAGGTGCTGGCCGCGCTCGATTCGTAACGCTTTCGGCCCGTTCGTGCAGCGCTACGGACGGGCCGGTGTGTGGCTGAGTTGCGTACGCAACCAAGACCTTTGGCACTGCTTTTCGCTTCGCACGCGGAACGGAAAAACCGCGCAAGGGGTAGTAGGCAGTTTCTTACGCCGCCTTAGTTTTGCCTATCGGCACCACGCCCCAATGTATCAGCAGCGCGATGATCGATGCCGTCATCGCAATCGCGCAAACAGCCAGCCAGCCATGAAGCGCGAACGCGGTGCTGGTGAGGAACGCCCCCACCGCGTTGCCGCACCACACGTGCATGCCGAAAATGGTGTTGGCGCGCGCGCGTGAATCGGGGGCTGCCGCATTCACCAATGTTTGATTCGCCACCATCGCGATGCGTAAACCGCAATCAAGCAAAATCGCACCCAGCACAACGAACGCAATCGACCACGCGGCAAATCCGAACGCAAGCCACGCGGCTATCATGATGCACAGGCCGGTGGTCACCACGGGTACCGCACCGGATCGATCCATCCAGCGCCCCGCCGGGCGCGCGGCGAGTATGCCCGATGCGCCGGGGATGCCCATCAAACCCGCTTGCGCCGGGCCGACGTGATGCAGCGTGGCGAGCATGGGTGCGACCACCGCCCAGAAACCACCGTAACAAATGCCCAGCAAAAATTGTATCGACACCGCGCGCCGCACGCTGCCATGCTCGCGATAGATGGTAAAGATCGACCACAGCAATTCGCGGTACGCCAGCTGCGTGGTCGAGCGTGTGTGCGGCAGCCACGCCACCAGCACGCAAACGAGCATGAAATGCAAGCCGGTTGAAAACACATAACTCCAGCGCCAGCCCAGGTAGGTGGCGATCAGCCCGCCGGCGATGCGCGCGAACAAAATGCCAATGAACATCGCCATCAGTTGCGTGCCCACCGCGCGCCCGCGATGTTGCGGCGGCGCGATCTCGACCACGATGGAAATGAACACCAGCCCCACCGACGAGCATATGCCGGTAACCAGGCTCGCCGCCGCCAGCACGATGATCGACGGCGCCGCGGCCATCACCGCCTGCGCCATGCCGAGCACGGTGATCATGCCGATGATGAGCCAGCGCTTGTCGATGCGGTCGCCGAGCGGCACGAACAGCGCGATGCCGATCAGCATGCCGCCGAACGACAGCGTCGGTATCCAGCCCACTGCGGCGGGACTCGCCTGAAACTCACTCGCGATGCGTGCAAGCATCGGCGTCTGATAGTGAATGCCGCCCGCAATTACGAACGCGGCGCCCACCAGCAATGCGATCAGTACGCGGTGGTCTTCAGTGGATGCAACAGAGGAATCGGGCAATGCGGGGCCTGAACTTGGTATTCTAAAAAACACAATAAAAACAAATACTTACAATCGCACTCGAATCACAGGCAAAAGCTAAACTACAGTGTTCGATCAGAGGTTTGAATTATCGCATCGACAGCACGCCGTGAACGAAACAAAATCAGCCATCACATCAATCCGACAAGGGAGACTCGCATGAATGACGCATCGCTCGGCCAAGATTCAGACAGCAACGGCAACCGCCGTTCCTTTCTCAGAAACATCTCGTTGTTTGGCGGCATCGGTTTGCCCGCGGGACTATTGGCACGCAAGGCGCACGCCGATGCTCCAGTGCAAGCGCTACAGTTGGCGCAAGCGGAACAAGCCAAGCCCAAGCCAGCGTCCGCCCCTGCCGAGGATGACAGCTTCAAGACCTTGCAGGACATCGTTTACGCCGCCAAACGCAATCTCAAGCCGGAGTTGTGGACGCACCTCACCGGCGGCTCCGATTCTGAAACCACCATACGCCGCAATCGCATGGCCTATGAAAGTCTTGCGCTGCGCCAGCGCGTGCTGGTGAATGTCGAGCACGTGGACATCAGCACGACGTTGCTCGGACAGAAACTCGCGTTGCCGGTGTTCGTTTGCCCAGTCGGCGGATACACCGGCCAGGCGCATCCGCAGGGCATCGTCGCCGTGGTGCGCGGCGCGGAGGGCGCGGGCACCACCGCGATCTGCGCCAGTAACGTGCGCCCAGGCTTCGCCGCCGCCGCGAAAGCGGCCAAGCATCCGCTGATATACCAGCTCTACATCACCTCGGACCGCAAGTGGGTTGCCGAGCGGCTCGACCGCATCAAGGCGCTGGGCTTTCGCGCGCTGTGCGTCACCGTGGATCGCAATTTCTACTCGCGCCGCGAACGCGATCTCATCGGCGGCTTCGAGCGCGGCGGCGCCGGCGACGATCAAAGCCATCAGGCGCGATTGAATTGGGATGATGTCGTCTGGATGAAGCAATACGTCAAACTTCCGCTGATACTCAAGGGCATCGGCACCGCCGAGGATGCGCGCCTCGCGGTCGAACATGGCGCGGACGTAGTCTATATTTCCAACCACGGCGGACGCCAGCTCGATCAAGGCGAAGGCACGCTCGACATACTGCCGGAAGTCGTAAACGCAGTGCGCGGCCGCGCCGAAGTCGTGCTCGATGGCGGCGTGCTGCGCGGCACCGACGTGGTGAAAGCGATCTCGCTCGGCGCGCGCGCGGTGGGCGTGGGCAAACTCATGGGCTACGCACTCGCCGCCGGCGGCGAAGCGGGCGTGCGGCGCATGCTCGAATTGATGGCCATCGAAATTCGCACCACCATGGGACTCATCGGTGCGACATCGCTGAAGGACCTGAACCCCTCGCGCGTCAAACGCGCGATGCCGGTGGGGCTGCCCACCGTCACCAGCGCGTTTCCATGGTTTGAGGAGCAGTTTCGGAAATAGGCCTGGCGCATGGATGCGCGCGAAACGCAGGCATAATGTGAGCCTGTGCGTGACGCACTACATCCCCGCACTCCCGGAAAGCAACGAACCATGTCTGCAATAACCCATGCGGCGCGTGTCAGCGGAGCTGCGCTCGCCGCCGTTTTGTTTTGTGCACCCGCCCCGGCGGCACAACAAGCGAGCTATCCCACACGCCCCATCCGCGTCATCTCCGGCTTCCCTCCGGGCAGCAGTGTTGACGTGGTTGGGCGCTTCATCAGCACGCGGCTGGCCGACCGGCTGGGGCAGCAACTGGTGATGGACAACCGGCCCGGCGCCAGCGGCACCATCGGCGCGGATATCACGGCGCGCGCCGCACCGGACGGCTATACGCTGTTCATCATGACCGCTTCGCAGATCATGAGCGTGCCCATTTTCAAGAAGCTGCCGTACGAGCCGGTGAAGTCGTTTACCGCGATCAGCCCGATCGGCGCCGGGCCGCTGATGCTGGTGTCGCACCCGTCGTTCGCGCCCAAGTCCGTGAAAGAGTTGATCGAACTTGCGAGGTCGAAGCCCGAAGCCTTGTCGTATTCATCTGCGGGCAACGGCAGCATCAATCACTACGTGGGGGCGATGTTCGGCAATGCGGTGGGCGCCAGGTTGCTGCACGTGCCGCACAAGGGCGGCGCGCCGGCATTCTTTGCTGTGATGGGCGGCGAAGTGAATCTGATGTTTGCCACGCTGCCGCTCTCGCTCACGCAGATACGCGCGGGCAAGGTCAAGGCTCTTGGCATCACGGCGTTAAAGCGGTCGTCTCTGGTGCCCAATGTGCCGCCCATCGCGGACTCCGTACCCGGGTTCGAGGGCACGACGTGGTGGGGCGTGGTCGGCCCCGCCGGCCTGCCCGCGCCCATCCTCACGCGGCTGAACACCGAGATGGCCGGCATTCTGAACCACCCGGATTCGGCACAGCGCCTCTCCGCCGAAGGCGCCGAACCTTGGCCGCTATCGAGCGCGGACTACACCCGATTCCTGCAAGCGGAACTTGAAAAATGGACACGCGTCGCAAAAGAAGTTGGCATAAAAGCCGATTGAACCCATTGGCCTGCGTGTTGCTTGCGCTGGGCGCTCTGAGTTCGCTGAGCGCGCATGCGCAACCGGCTGGGTATCCCGCGCGGCCCATACGCCTGATCGTGCCGTTTCCGCCGGGCGGCGG
>CAMDLH010000079.1 GCA_945901405.1 Bordetella parapertussis
GACATTCATAGAAATGGGCTACGCCAAATTCGAGATCGGGTCCAACTACGGCATCATGGCCGCCGCCGCCACGCCGCGCGCGGTGGCGGGCCGGCTCAACGGCGCGCTGGAAAAAATACTCGCGCATCCCGACATCAGGAAAGCCTACGCCGCCTTCGGCGTCGAGCCGTGGTGGGATACCTCCGAACGATTTTCAGCATGGGTCGGCGAGGATGTCGCACGATGGTCGGCGGTGGCGAAAGCAATAAAATTCCAACCCGATAATTGAAAGGTCGCGCATGAGTCACGAGTTTCCGCTGGAAGGCATGCGCGTGGTGGACGCGAGCCAGGGCATTGCCGGCCCGAGCGCGGGCATGATGCTGGCGCGCTACGGCGCCGACGTGATCAAGATCGAACCGCAGGCCGGTGACTGGTCGCGCGGCATCACCGCCGGGCGCGACGGCATGACGGCGATGGCGCTCGCCACCAACGTTGGCAAACGCAGCATCGCGCTCGATCTCAAACACCGCGAGGGTGGCGCATTGCTGCACCGGCTGGCCAGGCGCGCGGATGTGTTCATCGAGAATTTTCGCACCGGCGTGATGAAGCGCCTGGGTTTTGGTTATGCCGCGGTCGCGGCGTACAACCCTGGCGTCATTTACCTTTCGGTGACGGGCTTCGGCCAGCGCGGGCCGATGCAGTCGCAACCCGCTACCGACGCGATCCTGCAGGCGTTCGCCGGCATGATGAGCATCAACAAGGGCCGCAGTGACGGCATACCGCACCGGCTCGAGTGCTGGCCCATTGACGTTGCCAGCGGGCAGCTTGCGTTTCAGGCAGTGGCAATGGCGCTCTATGCACGGCGCGATTCCGGGCGCGGGCGCTACATCGATGCAAGCCTGCTGCAGGGCGCGGCGGCGTTGCAAACCGTGCGCCTGATCGAACACGTGATGACCGGCGGCGCCGCGTCGCCCGGCGGCTCCTTCCCTGTCGCCACCTTACGCACCGCGGATGGTTCGGTCAATGTCAGCGTGCTCAAGGACCACCTGTGGCCGCCATTCTGCCGCATGATCGGCCGCCCCGGCTGGGCGAATGATCCGGCGCTGGCAACCGGCGCCGGACGCCGCGCGCGCGGCGAGGAAATCCTGCGCGCCGCCAGCGAAGCGTTTGCGCGCCAACCCTCCGAGCATTGGTGCGCGCAGATGCGCGAGGCGGGCATACTCAATGAGCGCGTGAACACCTATGACGAGTTGTTCGCAAGCCAGCAAACCGAGGCAACGCAGCTTTTCACCTGGTCGGAACAGGCCAGCGCCGGACGCGTGCCTCACCCCAATCTGCCGGGCCCGCGGCCGCCGGAGGCGGACACGCCGCAAACAAAAGTGCCGCGCATCGGCGAGCACACGCGCGCGATTCTCGCGGAATTGCGCTTCGATACAAACGACATACGCCGCATGCTCGAACAGCGGATTGTATTTGAACCCGCGGAAAATTCCGCTGACTGAATGGCGGCATAAAGCCTACTGGATTTGCCCCGTGTTATAGTTTTGACTCTGTGGTCACTATGCCGCGGGAGAATTGCATGTCGTGGAGCCTTGGAATTTCAGCACTCATCGCCGGGCATGTGTTTTTCTCGGGTGCCGCATACGCGCAGCCGCGAGCCGATACGCGTAATTTTCCCACGCGCCCGATCCGCATCATCGTGCCGAACACGGCCGGCAGCGCAATGGATAACGTGACGCGCATGATCGCGCAGCACCTCACCGAAAAATGGGGACAGCAGATCGTGGTGGACAATCGTCCCGGCGCGGGCGGAATTATCGGCCACGAGCTCGCGGCCAGAGCCGCGCCCGACGGCTACACGCTGCTATTCTCCGCCTCGGCCGGCGTCGTCGTGCAACCGCTGATGACCAAGGTATCCTACGACTCGGGCCGCGACTTCACGCCGATATCGCTGGTGGTCACCAGCATTCAATTGTTAGCCAGCAATCCGTCGGTCGCCGCGAACAACGTCAAGGAACTGATGGCGCTAGCCCGTGCAAAACCCGGAGAGCTCAATTGCGGATCGTCGGGGAGCGGCAGCTCCAATCACCTTACCTGCGAAATGCTGAAGGTGATGGCGGGAGTCAATTTCCTGCATGTGCCCTTCAAGGGCACGGTGCCGCAGATGATCGGCGTGGTGAGCGGCCAGGTGCAATTCGCTTTCGCCAGCATTCCCACGACCATGGCTTTCGTGAACTCGGGCAAGTTGCGCGCGCTGGCGCAGGGCGGGCCGAACCGCTCGCCCGTCGTGCCCAATTTGCCGACAGTGGCGGAAACCTTCCCCGGTTTTCAGGCCGTCACTTGGTACGCCCTGTATGCGCCGCGCGGCACGCCACCGGCGATTATCGAGCGGCTGAATGGCGAAGTGGTGAATCTGCTGCGCGATCCGCCGGCCGTGCGGCGGCTTGCCGATCAGGGGCTGGACCCGCATCCCACTACGCCAGCGGAACTCACGGCTTATATGCAATCCGAGACCGAGCGCTTTTCGCGCATCATCAAGTTATCAGGGCTGGCAACCGTGCAGTGAGGCGGGCTTGCCGGATATAACCTGGCTGCGCAGCGTGCCGCCGCGGTGGCGCTATATGAGCACAGGGCGCTGGTCAACCCGCAAGCAAAACTCTTGGTCCGCGGGCGCATGTTGCACCTCCTCCGATCAGACATGCAATGCTACACTTCATCTACACACTAGGAGACAGACCATGCCCAGCACGACCCGCCTGCCGCTCAACGGATTCAAAGTGCTCGACCTCACCGCGCACCGCGCGGGCCCCACCGCCGTACGCCAGCTCGCCGACTGGGGCGCGGACGTGATCAAGATCGAAGAGCCCGGCGGCCCCGATGTCGATGCCACCGGCAGCAGGCGCAACGGCCCGGATTTTCAGAATCTGCATCGCAACAAGCGCAGCATGACGCTGAACCTCAAGTCCGCCGAGGGCAAGAAAATATTTTTCGACATGGCGAAAACCGCCGATGTCGTGGTGGAAAATTTCCGCTCCACCGTCAAGCACCGCCTCGGCGTCGATTACGAGTCGGTGAAAAAAATCAACCCGCGCATCGTCTACGGCAGCATCTCGGGCTTTGGACAGGATGGCCCCTACGAAGGCCGGCCGGGCGTTGACCAGATCGCGCAAGGCATGGGCGGGCTGATGTCGATCACCGGCCATGCCGGCGGTGGTCCGGTGCGCGTGGGCATCGCCATCAACGACACCTCATCAGGTCTACTGCTTGCCAACGGCATTGTGCTGGCGTTGCTGGACCGCGAACGCACCGGCGAAGGCCAGTGGGTGCACACCTCGCTTATCGAAGCGCAGATTTACATGCTTGATTTCCAGGCGGCGCGATATCTCATCAAGGGCGAGGTTCCGGGGCAGGAAGGCAACAACCATCCGACCGGCACGGGCACCGGCATGTTCCAGACCGCCGACGGATACATCAACATCGCCGCTGCCGGCGACAAGGTTTGGACGCGATTTTGCGAGGCCGCAGGACTCGCCGATACGCTGACCCACCCCGATTATTCCACGCCGGCCGCGCGCTCACAAAATCGCAAGGCGCTCAACGAGCGCGTAATGGAAGTGGTGCGCAAACAGCCCAATCAATACTGGCTCGACGCCATGGAAAAAGCCGGCGTGCCGTGCGGCCCGATCAACACCATCGACAAGGTGTTCGCCGATCCGCAGGTTAAACATTTGGGGATTGCGACGCCGATCGATCACCCGAAATACGGAGCGCAAACCGTGGTCGGCCAGCCGATCCACATGAGCCGCTACCCGCAGCCGGAAAAACTGAAACACACGCCCGAACCCGGCGAGCATACCGACGAAGTGCTCAATGGCCTGGGCTATGATACCGCGGCGATTGCCGGGCTGCGCGCGAAGGGTGCGGTGTAGGGCGCGCTCTTTGGAACAGACAAACTAACCCTTCGGCGCGACGTCCATCCGTATCACCAAACCTTCGGTGGCTTTGGACATGGCTGGGTATTTTTTCATCACCAGCGGGTCATGCCCTGGAATGATGTGGTCGAGCGAATCGGCTAGTCTGCGCAACGAGCGGTAGCCATCGAGCATTTCCGTCTGACTCACCACGTTGACGTAGGGCCGGTAGTTCACGAAGTTTTCATAAAAATGGCTGGTGTCGGAGGCGAGCACCACCACGCCGCGCGCGGTATTCACCCGCACGCATTGCATGCCCGGCGTGTGGCCGCCGAGGCGATGCACGCTGATGCCGGGCGCCAGTTCCGATTCGCCGTCGTGAAATTGCACGCGGCCATCGTAGTTCAATCGAACCAGGCCGGTCACGTCATCGACATCGAACGAATGCGCGGTTTTTTTAAAGCCCATGAAGCGCCCGGTCGCGTATTCCATTTCACGATCCTGCAAATGAAACGTGGCGCGTGGAAATTTGTGGAAGTTGCCCGCGTGGTCGTAGTGCAGGTGCGTGAGGATCACGTCGCTGACATCGGCGGCCTTGATGCCCATTTCCGTCAGCGAGTCGATTGGGCAGCACAAAAACGTGCGCTTGCGCTCGGCGGCGTCTTCCCTGGTCATGCCGGTGTCGATGATGAAAGTTTTATCCGGTCCCACCGCCGCCCACACGAAGTAATCCATGGGCATCGGCAAGTCATGCGGATCGCCGCCGAGAAAATGACTTGAACTGCGCGCGTCACGCGTGGCGTAACGCAGGGCAAAAACTTCGTATTTGGGAATAGTCACGTAAGTAATTGATTATATTACTATTTTTTTTGAGGTATCATCCTCGACGATGGCTTGCAGCGTGCGTGACTTGAACTCGCGGTGATACAGAATGTAAATCACCCACGCAGTGGCGAGCATCATCAGCACCGGATGCAGAAACCAGCCCATCGCCGCCACAGCGAAATAATAAGCGCGCAATCCGTGATTGAAATTCGATCCGGCGTAGGACGTGATACGCGTGATGCGGTTTATGTGCGGCGCCAACTGCTCCGGATCGCCCGGCGGCGTCTTGGGCGCGGCCGCCACCAAAATGCCGGCGAAATTCAGTTGCCGGATCGCCCATGAGAATTTGAAAAACGCATAGACAAAAATCACCACCATCACCAGCACCTTGATCTCCAGCAGACGGCGCGTCGCGATCACTGTAAACGGCAGCCCGGACACCACGTCCTGCGCCTGTTGCACATAGCCCAGCAGCGCGATCAACGCGCCCAGTATCAGCATGGTGGTGGAGGCAAAGAATTGCGAACTGCGCGTTACGTTACGAATCACGTTGGCGTCAAGCATGCGGTTGTCGCGCCCCACCATCATCACCATCCACTCGCGCCGGAAGCGATCCATGCTGTTGTGCAGGCTTGGCACATGGCGGCCGCGCCACGCCGCAAACCACGCGTACGCCATCCAGCCGCCCACGAAAAACAGGATCGCCCAGACATCCGGCCACGACGCGTTAAGTTCAGTCATCAATTGTGTCATGGGCAATCAAACAAAAAGGGTCAGCACGCCGGTGTAGCCATACAGCCGGTTGTGCGAGATTTCGCCGTTGCAGAAAAAACCCGCGAGCGGAATGTCGCCGAAGGCTTCCTGAATCATTTTCAACTCGCCCGAATCGGCGCCGAACAGCGAGCCGCCGCGCCCCAGGCACGAGTAATACACGCCCGCGCGCGGCTTTGCGAACAGGCCCTGGCGTATGCTGTCGATCATGCGCGCCATGTCCTCGCGCGCGGTCTTGCCGTCGCGCCGCAAGAACATCACCTCGGTGCCGGGCTTGACGATTTCGCCGATGGCGATGAGTTTGCTTTGCGTGTCGATGCCGACGAGATTGCGCGCCAGATAATCGCCGGTATCGCTGCCCTTGACCGCGATGCCCGCGAACACATGGCCGCCCACGCGATTCAGATCGCGCGCGAGTTTTTCGCCGATGTCCTCAAGAAACACATCGAATGCCGGGCGGCTGTCGAGGCTGACCAGCACATTGCGCTGCGCCGCCGTGACGGTGTGGCGCGGCCCTATCGGCGTGCAGCCCTGTGTCAGCCGCGTGGCGATCACCACGCTATCGTTGAACGCCACGCCCGACAGCCCGCCATCGAACACCTCGCCGGCGATCTGCCGGTTGCGGCCGCGCGAACTGGTCAAGCCGCCAACCAGAAACCCGCTCTCCACGCGCCGCGCCAGCGCGCGCACCAGTTTGTCCACGCCCTGCGTGTTCGGATCGGCGTGCACGATGGCGAAATTCGCTTCCGTGCCGTTGGCGGAAAGCACGGCGCTTTTCGCCGATGCCTCATCGGCCACGCCGGAGAACACCTTGAAGCTATCGGGTTCAAACGCGCCCGTCAGCGCCACCACCGCGGGTTCATCGAGGTACTCGACACCCGACGCGCACACGCCGATGCCCACCGCGCCCACCCAGTGGGTGACGCCCGTGCCGGTGCGAAACATCTTGAGGATGTCTTCAAGATGATCCGCGATCACATCCGTGACGTAGAGAAACCCGAGATTGCCCGCGCCCGGCCCCACCTGCTCAAGGCACGCCTGCGCCGCAACCCGCCAATCGGCGCCGCCCGCATGTCCGCAGCGAAAATCCTGCTTCACTGTTGCCGCTCCCGTGTATCCATCGAGAGCGTAATGCTAGCATGGGGCGATGAGCCGCGCCGCTCGAAGCGGCTATCTATGCCGCGCGTTTGCGCCGCAACTCCACGTTACGCAGACTGTGGAAAAACGCAGAGCGCCGCGCGCGCGTGAAATCGTCGCTGTAGAGCGTGCGTGTCAGTTGGTGAAACCCGCACCGCAGTTCGGCGGCGCTCATGCCGCGCGGCTTGAAGTTGATATCGAACAGCGTGCATTTCTCCCATGCACCATCCTCGATCAATCGATCATCTTTCTGCAATTGCCGGTAGAACGGCGTACCGGGAAACGGCGTGGGCACGGTGATCTGCACGTCAAACGGCAGCACCTCGCGCACAAAGCCATACAGCGCATCGAACACCCCCGGCCCATGGCCATCCAGCCCCAGCACAAAGCACGCGTTGACGGTGATGCCGTGCGCCTGAATGCGCCGGATCGCCTCGCGGTAGTCCGCAAATCGCGCATGTTTGAAGTTGCGGCGTGACTCCACGCCGGACAAGCCCTGCTCGACCGGACTCTCGAATCCGATCAGCACCTGCGCGCAACCCGCCGCGCGCATTTTTGCGAGCAGCGCATCATCTTCGTAGACGGACAGATCGGTCTCGGCGAACCAGCGGATGCGGCGCTTCTCCAACTGCGGCAGCAGCTCATGCCAGTAGTCGCGATTGACGAACGAATTATCATCCGCGAATTCGATGAACGGCCGCTGCCACAGCGTGCGGATGCGATCGATCTCGGCGAGCACCTTCGCAACCGGCTTTTGCTTGTATTTGCGCGTGAGCAGTATCGAACTCGCGCAAAACGTGCAGCGCCACGGACAGCCGCGGCTGGTCTGCAACGTGATGCGGTTATAACGATCGAGATCAAGCAACTCAAACGCCGGCATCGGCGCGTTGCGCAGATCGAACTCTTGAGCGCTCACGTCGTAGGTAGGTGCAAGCGCACCGCGCGCCGCATCACGCAGAATCAGCGGCCAGGCAATCTCGCCCTCGCCGCGCACCGCAATGATCCCCAGCGCCTCCGCTTCGCCCGGCGTGGAGGTGACATGCAACCCGCCCATCACCACCGGAATGCCCAGCGCACGATAATGCGCGGCAACAACATAAGCATCCTTCACCTGCGCCGAAAGACTCGAAATCGCCACCAGATCGACATCCACAGGCAACGAGCGCAAGGTAGAGATATCCGGCGTCTCGTGATACGTCACACGATGCTCGCGCGGCGTCATGCCCGCGAGTGTGAGCAGGCCAAGGCTCGGCAGCGAAGCAATCTGCTTGCTGCGCTCGACAAAGCCCGGCAACGTGAGACCAAGTTTTAGCAGTTCCTCGTCGCAGGCACGTATGCCACTCATGGCTATCAGGGCGATTTTCATCTATTGCTCCGACGCAATTTAAAGGATTGCTTAATCCATCAGTCGATGCACATCCGCGCAGGGACTCCTTCCCTCGCTAGCGGGGGAAGGTTGGGATGGGGGTTCGCGCCGATACAGTGCCGGCCCCCTCCCCAACCTTCCCCCGCTTGCGCAAGGGAGGGAGCAATGCCCTAGCCGCGGCACAGAAATGGCTCTGGAAATTCGATGTGGGCTTCATGCTTTCGAATTGAATCGCGAACAGCAGCGTCAAGCACACCTACGGCAATCAGTATCAACAACACGAGCGGCAACAGCGGCAGTGCCAGTACCAGCAGTGCGTGCGCTGGCGTGGCAACAAGTGCCGCCAGCAACACAGGCACGCACCCAACCGCGAACGCGGCGCAAATCAGCACACGCCGTGCCGCCAACAGTTCACGCAAACAATTCGTTACATTTGATTTAGTCATAGTCACCTCAAAATCCCTGCCACACGATTAAACTCACCGCGCCGGCGAGGCAAATCACCGGCAGCGGAAACAAATGACGCAAGGGCTTCTTCCACGCCGCGAGCGCGCACACGGAGGGCATTAACACGGCGCCCGCCAGCAGCATGGGCGACGCCCACGCATAGTGCGGTCTTGCAGCGATAAGCACCGTCGCCGCGAACACAAAATTAAGAAACGCAATGCCAAAAAAACTGATGTGTCCCAACCGCAGCATGCGGCGCGGCCATGAGTTGTAGCCGCCGAGCCAGTCTTCGCGATGAAACAAGAGACCCATCGCCGCACCGCTCAGCATGCCCGCGAGCACGCCCGCCCATGCGCTCCACAAATGCAGTTTAAGCAGCACGGCCTACAGTCCCATCGGCGCGCCGCCGAGTTCCCACGGATTTCTCGTGGCAAAGGGATACTCCGCGGGTTCGCTACGCATCGCGGTTGCCTTGGCGCGCATGGCATCCAGCGGCGCGAAGAACGCGCGCCGCATCGCGCTGCCTGCGGCCAGGGCGAACATCATTGCACCCGCGAACAATTTGGCTTCCGGATTGGGGATCATCGTCAGCGCCGCCACACCGCCGCCCACGCCCGCGAGCACCGCACCATTAGCCGCCACACCACGAATTTCCGTCATCAACGACATTTCAATCTCCATTCAAGTTGTGCCTTAGAGCACGGAGCGGAGTTTGCATGCGGCGCATTGAAGTCTCAATAAACGATTCCATAGTCTCGTTCGGGCATCCTGGAGTATTGTTTTTTGATACTATTGGCGAATCGGGATATGGGAGGAAATTGCCATGAGCGCGAACTACCTGTTTGAAGCCCTGAAGGCGCACTACCGCACGCGCGGGCTGACCTACCGCGACGTGGCGGCGCAACTTAAGATTTCGGAGGCCACGGTGAAGCGGATTTTTTCGACTCGCGATTGCACGCTGGCGCGGCTGGAAGAGTTGTGCACCGTGGCACAAGTCGAGCTTGTCGATATCGCACGCGGCGCGCCACGGCGCTCGCGCCTGCTCACGCAACTCACCGCGAAGCAGGAGCAGGAAATCGTCGATGACATGCGGCTGCTGATCGTGGCGGTGTGCTCGATGAACAGCATGCGTTTCGAGGAAATCGTCGCCACCTACACCATTTCGGAAGCGCAGTGCGTGGCGCTGCTGGCGCGCCTGGACAAGATCGGCTTTCTGGAATTACAGCCCGGCAACCGCTTTCGAATATTAGTGGCGCGCACGTTTCGCTGGATCACCGACGGCCCCATCATGCGCTGGACCAAGCAGCACGCGCCCGACTACTTCAACCACTCGTTCAATGGCCCCGGCGAAACGCTGCGCCTGGTTAACGTGCACCTGTCGGCGGAGTCACGCGTGGCACTGCTGGCGCGCATCGAACAACTGGCGCAGGACTACGCCGATCAGCACAACGCCGACTCGGCGCTGCCGCTAGAACAACGTTACGCATTAAGCCTGTCGCTGGCGGTCAGGAACTGGGAGCCTAAACCGTTTTTGGCGTTGCGGCGAACAACCTGAATCATCAACGATGATTCGCCGGCAGCGGATGCATCAGCCGTTCGGTATACGCGATCGCCAGCGCCGACAGCACGAATATAATGTGTATGACGGTTTGCGCCGTCAGTGTTTTCACATCGTACTGCGACGCATTGATAAACGTCTTGAGCAGGTGTATCGACGAGATGCCGATGATGGCGGTGGCGAGCTTCACCTTGAGCACGCCGGCGTTTACATGCGACAGCCACTGCGGCTGCTCCGGGTGATCCTGCAAATCCAGCCGCGACACGAAAGTCTCCCAGCCGCCGACGATGACCATCACCAACAGGTTCGAAATCATCACCACGTCGATCAGCCCAACATAGAGCGGCGCCTGCAGCCAGCGCGTCATGAAATCCAGCGGGGCATCGTACGCAAATGCGCCTGCATGCTTTTGGTGGTTTTTTCCGACTTTTCCGTTCCTTTTTTACACGCGCCTGAAGATTCAAAACGCGCTATATTCTCTACACTTCTCGCACCAATGCAAACGATTCCCGTCTACATGCGTAGCTTCTTGTTTTTCCTGATGATATTTTCACTGCCGCCGAGCGTGCTTGCCCAAGGTTGGCCCGCAAAAAGCGTGCGCATCATATCGCCCTTCGCGCCCGGCGGCGGCAACGACACCTTGTCGCGCATCCTCGCGGCGTCATTGACATCACGGCTAGGTCAGCAGGTCGTGGTTGAAAACCGCCCCGGCGCCAACACCATCGTCGGCACCGAGCTGGTGGTGAAATCGCCGGCGGATGGCTACACGCTGATCGTGCTGCCCAACGCGGCCACCATCAATCCGCATCTGTATCGCAAGATGCCGTTTGATTTCGCCAAGGATCTCGCGCCCATCACGCAAATCGGCACCAGCCCGCTGATACTCGTGGTGCATCCGTCGCTGCCAGTGCGCACCACAAAAGATTTCCTGGCGCTCGCGCGCGTGAAGCCGAATGAATTGACCAACGGCTCGTCGGGCAACGGTTCGCTCGGGCATCTGGCGGGCGCACTGCTGGGCTCCATGACCGGCACCTCACTCGTGCATGTGCCGTACAAAGGCACGTCGCTGGTGGTCACTGAGTTGATCGGCGGGCAGATCGTGTTGTCGTTCGCATCGGCGCTGACGGTCGTGCAACACATACGCAGTGGCCGGTTGCGCGCACTTGGCGTCACCGGCCCCAATCGTTCACCGGCCGTGCCCGAGGTGCCGGCCATCGCCGAAACCGTGCCCGGCTTTTCAGCGGAATTGTGGTACGCATTATTCGCGCCGGCCAACACACCTGCCGATGTGATTAACCGCCTGAACCGTGAAGTCAGCGCGACTCTCGCGCAGAACGACATCAGGGAAAAACTTTCCGATCAGGGCGTCGATGCGCAAACCCGCACGCCGCAAGAGATGGTGAAGCTGATCGCCGCCGATCTGGAAAAATGGGGCAAGGTGGTGAAGGCCACTGATGCGCGTATAAACTAAAATATCGTTTAAAAACAATTAGTTACGTAATTTCAACCCAATCCGACGGCCTTGTGCATAATCGCGCGCGCATCCGCGGGCGCGGCATCACCATTCCACACCACATACTGATCCGGCCGCGCCAGGATCAGTTTCGATTCATAAGCCTCGCGCCCGCCATCGAAACTGTCGCGCACAATTTTTAGCGGCGCCCTCAACGCTCGCGCTGCGTCTTCGAAGCCTTGAACCGCGCTGTCATCGCCAAACGCCATCAGCGTGTAGCCCTCGCCCAATTCCTCGAACACATTGCGCCCCGATGACAGCACGCACGGCGGCAAATGATGTCCGGCGCGCGCGCTAAAAGTGTGTGTGCCGTGCGCCGTGCACACGCCACCCGGCGGCCCCATCACCACTGGCGAACCTTCGTAATTGGGTTCATACACCTGCGCCCTGCCGCTCACGCGCGCCATGCGCTCCTGCCACGCGCGCTCGAATTCGGCGCGGTCGCGTTGCGGGCTGTAACGCTGGAGAAACTGCCGGTCTTCCTCGATACGCGCGGCGATGAAATCGCGGCCGATATCGACGAACACCGGGCGCCGCTCCTCGGTATACGACGCGAGCAAGCCCTCGCCGCCCCAGCCGTTTAGCCGCGCGGCGAGTTTCCAGCCCAGGTTGGCCGCATCTTCCAACCCATTGTTAAGGCCAAAGCCGCCATAGGGCGGATGGCTGTGTGCTGCGTCGCCCGCGATGAAAATGCGCCCGGCGCGATAGTCATCGGCGACCACCACGCGCATATCCCAGAAGCCGACATGATCGAACTTCACGTCGAATTTGAAACCTGCCGCGCGGTGCAGCAGGCCGAGAAAATCGTAACTCTCGACGGTGGATTCGTTGGGCACTGGCGCGTGAAAGAAAAAATGATCGGCCATATCGACGCGCCCGAAAAACAACCAATAACCGTTCAGATCGGGATGCATGATGTTGTAGGTCGACTTGAGTGGAAAGCGTTTCAGGCCCTGCTGCAACCCTTGCGAATGAAAAACCATCAGCACCATTTTCTGCTCGAAGTCGGCGCCGCTGCGCGTGATGCCGCTTTGTTCGCGCACCAGCGAATGGCCGCCGTCGCAGCCGACGATGTATTCGGCCTCCAGCTCCTTGCGCTCGCCGCCATCGCGAGCGCTGATGGTGACGCGCGCGCGGCGTTCGTCCTGCCCGACTTTTTCGGCACTCCAGCCGAAAAATGGTCTCACCGCGGGCAACGCCGCCATCCTCGCGCGCAGCACTTCCTCGGCGCAATATTGCGGCAGGCGGTCGTATTCCTGAAAATAATACTTTTGCACCAGCTCGCGCTGCGAGGGCGCACTCCAGAATTCACTCATCAGGTCGCCGTAAACATTCACGCCGCTGGTGGGCACATCAGCGGGCATGATGCGCGCGGCGCGCAGTTCCTTCACGCAGTTCCAGAAATAAAAATGCTCCAGCGTGCGCTGCGTGAGATTTTGCCCCTTGGGGATGCGCTGCGGCTGAAGATGGCGCTCCACCAGGGCGCACGAAATGCCGCGTTGCCCCAACTCCACCGCGAGGCCCACGCCCACCGGACCGCCGCCCGCGATGACCACCTGAAACGTTTCTGTCATGACTACCCCGTGAGAGAAAAAACGAACCACGCATGTGAAGCGCCGCGATCGCGGCGATTCATACTGTAAATCCCGCGCATCCATGTTAAATTGTTCTCGACTTATAGTTCAAGAAATACCCATGAAATTTTTCTCCATGCTGCTTTTTCTGGCCGCGGGTTCCGTGGCAACTCTTGCGGCCCTTGCGGCCCATGCGGCTGATGCGTATCCAACCCGTCCAATCCGCTTGATCGTGCCCTACGGCGCGGGCGGCAACGCCGATATTCTCGGGCGCATCGTCGGCGCGCGTTTGGCCGAGGTGCTGGGGCAATCCGTGATCATCGACAACCGGCCCGGTGCGAGCGGGCTGCTTGGCTCCGAGCTTGCCGCGCGCGCCGCGCCCGACGGACACACGCTGCTGTGGGTCGCCAACGGCCACGCGACGAACCCGCTAGTGGTGAAAAAAATGCCTTTCGACACCGCTAGGGACCTGGCATCGGTCAGCCTCACCAGTTCAACTCCGATGCTGCTGGTGGTTGCAAACAATGTGCCCGCGGATAGCGTCAAGAGCCTGATCGCCTACGTCAAACCACGCGCCGGGCAAATCAACTACGCCACCTCCGGCAACGGCTCGCCCAACAATTTCGCGGGGGAACTATTCAACATGATGGCGGGCATCAAGCTCACCCATGTCGCCTACAAGTCAACACCGCAAGCCACCACCGATGTGATCGCCGGCCATATGCACTCGGCGATGGCAAGCCTGACTTCCGTCATGCCGCACGTGCGCGCGGGCCGGCTGAAAGCGCTGGGCACCACCGGCGCGCAACGTTCCGCGCTCGCGCCCGAGGTGCCGACCATCGCCGAAACCGTACCCGGCTATCAGGCGAATATCTGGAATGGCCTCATCGCGCCCGGCGCCACGCCCAACCCGATCATCGCGCGGCTGAATCAAGCCGTGGTGCAGCAACTCAAGCTGCCCGCCACGCAGGAGAAATTCGTATCCATCGGCGCCGAAGTGATGACCAGCACGCCGCGGGAATTCGACGCGTTCATCCGCTCCGAACTGGCGAAATGGGACAAGGTCATCAACGCCGGCGGAATGCAGCTAAACTGACGAGACGCAAAGACATGGGCTTGCGGCAAGCAGTTTGCGGGCGGCCGCGCCAGAATCCACTCAATGGGAGAACGAGAAATGCGCAATACCATTTTCACCATGTCCCGATTAGCCAGTCTTGGATTTTTCATACTGCTCCATGCGGCACTAACCACGACGACGGCAAGCGCACAGTCGTGGAAGCCCGACCGCACCGTCGAGTTGGTGGTATTCGCCGCGCCCGGCGGCGGCAACGACAAGGCCGCCCGCTATCTGCATAAAATCTGGCAGGACAACAAACTCCTGGATGCGATAGTCACCAACAAGGTTGGTGGCGGCGGTGCGCTGGCTTATTCGTACACCAGCCAGAAAACGGGCGATGGCCATTTCGTCGCCATCGCGCAAACGGGACTGCTCACCAATCACATCACGGGCCGCAGCGCGCTCACCTTGAGCGACGTCACGATCCTGCCGTACATCGGCACCGAGCCGGTCGCGCTCGCGGTACGCGCGGATTCGCCCTACAAGACATTGCAGGAATTTGTCGCCCAACTGAAAAAAGACCCTGCTTCACTCGCCATTTCAGTGGGCAGCACGCGCGGCGCGGTGAATCATTTCACCATCGCGTTGCTTGCCAAGGCCGCCGGCATCGACCCCAAACAACTCAAGATTCTGGTTTTCGACGGCGGCGCGATGTCGGTCACCAATCTGCTCGGCGGACACATCGACGCCATGGTGCAGGCGTCCAACAACGCCATACCTCACCAGCAGACGGGCAAGATGCGCATCCTGGGAATCAGCATGCCCAAACGATCGGCGGTAATCCCCAACGTGCCGACATTTCGCGAGCAAGGCTTCGACGTGCTGATGGACGGATGGTACGCGTTCGTCGGCCCCAAGGGCTTGCGCGCGCCGCAAATCGCCTATTGGGATGCCGTGTTTGAAAAAACCGTGCAAACCGCGGATTGGAAAAAGTTCATCGAACAAACCGGATGGGAAGCGGGATACAAGAACTCGAGAGACACCGCGGTTTATCTGCAGAAAGAATACGACGAAGCCAAATCCATACTCACCGAACTGGGAATGGCCGTGGCCAAGTAGGAGCGCCCTGATCAAGCCGCCGCATCAGACCAATTGGTGATATCCGGTATCTTCGGCGCGCGCATCATGTGTCATGGCGCGCCGGGCGGTAAAATTGGCGTTCTTCTGCCGCAGGTAACTCACATGACCGCAACAAAAATCATTCTCGCCGGCGACATCAATCTGCTCGGCGTTGACGACCCCGCGCTCACCTTTCGCAAGGTCGCGCCCGCGTTCAAGGCCGCCGACGCGGTATTCGCCAATCTCGAATGCTGCTTGTTCGACCCCGCCGAAAAGCGCGAGATGATGCGCGACGATCAGTCGGGTTTCGAGGGCATATACGCGCCGCCACGCACGGGTGAAGCGCTGCGCCATGCCGGCATTGCCTGCATTGGCAATGCCAACAATCAGAACTACGGCGCGGACGCGATTCTCGCTTCCAACCGAAAGCTCGCTGAACTCGGCATCGCGCACGCGGGCACGGGCGCGAGCTCGGATGCCGCGCGCGCGCCGGCGATCATGGAGCGCAACGGCCTGAAGATCGGTTTCATCCAGCGCACCTCGCAATATTGGCCGAATAACCACGAGGCCGGCGCGCGCGCCACGGGTGTCGCGGTGATGAAAGCCTACACCGCGTATCAGCCGCCGTATTACAAGGACAACAAAATTCCGCCCAACCGCCCCGGCGCGCCGGCTAAGGTGATCACCTGGGTCGATCCCGATTACCTTGCGCAACTCAAAGCCGATGTTGCCGCGTTAAAGCAACAATGCGACATCGTAATTTCATCGCATCACTGGGGCTATGCCGAAGAGGTGCTGCAATACCAAAGCGAACTCGCGCACGCGGCCATCGACGCGGGTGCGGACATCATCATGGGCCATGGCCCGCATTTTCCGCTGGCAATTGAGTTCTACAAAGGCAAACCAATCTACTACGGCCTCGGCATGTTGTGCTTCATACGCAGCAACAAACGCGTACACAGCGGCTGGACCGGCATGAGCGCGCACCTCACGTTTGAAAATAAATCGTTGACGGACGCGGCATTTTCCATCGTGCGGCAGAATGCGGCGGGCGAAGTATTGCTGTCGCCTGCGCAGGAAGAAAGCGAAGCAATTGCACGCATTGAAAAATTGTCACAAATGTTTGGTACCAAGATGCTCCGTGACGGTGAGCGAGTGCAGGTAAGTGGTAATGATTAAGGTCAACGGCTTCACCGCAGGGGCGCAGAGGTGCGGAGGACGCGCGGAGAAAACCGATTCAGGCGCGCAGTTCTCTGCGTTATCTCCGCGCCTCTGCGCCTCCGCGGTGATGCTTTTCTTGTCAGCAACCGCCGCGGCTCAACAAACGACCTACCCAACCAAGTCGATCCGCTTCGTAGTCGGCTTTCCGCCCGGCGGCGGCAATGACGCGATGGCGCGTTTGTTCGGGCAGAAATTCTCCGAGCGTTTCGGGCACTCGGTGGTTATCGACAACCGCCCCGGCGCTGGCGGCAATCTGGCGGCGGAACTGGTGTCGAAGACCGCGCCCGATGGATATACGGTGCTGATCGTGTCGAGCAGCCACCCGATTCAGGGCTTGCTCAAGAAGCATCTGCCCTACGACCCGATACGTGATTTTTCCAGCGTTGCGCAACTGGTGCATTACCGCTCGGTGATGGTCACGCATCCCACGGTGGCCGCGGCCAACGTGCGCGAGTTGATCGCGCTGGCCAAGGCCAAGCCAGGGCACATCAATTTCGCCTCGCCGGGTGCGGGCACAGGCGGGCATCTTGCCGGGGAATTGTTTCGCTACGTGACCGGGGTTGACATCGTGCACATACCGTACAAAGGCACGGGTCAGGCGACCACCGATCTCATGGGCGGGCGCGTGCAACTGATGTTCCCGCCCACGCTCGCGGTCGCGCAACATGTGCAGGCGGGGCGCTTGCGCGCGCATGGCGTGACCAGCGCCACGCGCTCACGCGTGCTGCCCGATTTACCCACGCTCAACGAAGCGGGCGCCAGCGGCTACGAATTCGGCGCGTGGTACGGCATCCTCGCGCCCGCCAAGCTGCCGCCGCGCATTGCCGGCGTTCTCAACGCGGAAGTTCTGCGCGCGTTGCAGTCGCAGGATGTCAAAGACCGTCTGAATACCGAGGACCTCGAAGGCGCCAATGCCACGCCCGCACAACTCGATGTCATTCGCAACGCGGAACTTTCCAAGTGGACGAAGATCGTAAGACAGTTGGGCTTGAAATTCGATTGAGGGATACCCCACGCGTTCGCCTCATACAAGGCGTGGAATACAAGGATTGCAAGACCAGGGGATTCCGGCGTAATGTGTGGCATCGCTGGCGCGATCCACGGTCCAGCGGAGTAACCACAAGGAGCTCATCATGAGCAAACTGATATTAAAAACCATCGCAGTCATGCTTGCCGCAACGGCGCTTGCCGGCTGCGGTTCGATCAAACAGGAATCAGCGATGGAGTGGATGGCACGCCAGCCGCAGTATATCGACCCTTGATATCGGCCTGATACCGAACCGAGCCCGTCCCTTTACTTCATCGGTGAAAACGCGGTTGGGCGCAGTATAGTGGTCGTCACCTGCTGCACGATGGGGCCGTTTTTCTCGCTCTCGCCGAACACGCGCGCACGGTCGGGATCCTTGCCGAACGTGTCGAATTTGGCCACGCGCTCGTTAAGGCTCTCCCACGCCAGCATGTAGATGAGCTGGTGGTCATTGCCTCCAAGGCGATTTTGCCAGTAGCCCACTTGCCGAAAGCCATGCTTCTTGAACGCCTGGCAGGTGAAGCCGCCAAAGCGGTCGGTGACGTTGGCGATCTTCTGCGGCATCGCCTGATACTCGCGCAGCTCAAAGATGTACGGCTCGCGGGTTGACGCGTCCGGCCCATAAGCCTCGCCCTTGTCGATCTGTGAGTACGCGGTCGGCTCCATCAACTGGTTGTAGACGCGGTTCACCAGCGGGCCGTCCTTCTCGGTCTCCGCCCATTTCTTGATGCGCTCTGGATCGGCACGCCACACGGCGTTTTTCTGCGCGCGCTCCTCGTAGCTCTCCCAGCCCCAGATGTAAACGACCTGATTGCTTTTCTCGCCCAGCATCGGCGTCCAGAAACCAATCAGCCGAAAGCCGAAGTCTTTCCATTTGTGCACGGTGAAACTGCCAAAGCGGTCAATCAACGCCGGCAGTTTACCGGCGGCCACATCATAACGGCGCAATTCATAAAGCATCACACACCTCCCTTGGTTAATTCAGAAAATCACTGAAATCAGTCTTCCAGATAGCGCTTGAGGAAAGCCGCCTGCGCGGCAAACGCCTCGGGCCCATTATCAACATGCACACCGGGATAAGCATGCAGACGTTTATCCTTCGCGGCAATCAAGTCAAACAACGCGAATTGGCCGGAGCGTTCAAAACGCTCATCGTCCCACTGCATGGTGAACAACACCGGGATATTTACGCACGGCGCAAATTGTTTGAAGTGCACATCGATACCGCTGCGTTCGACGCTGGAGCCGCTCATGCCCGCCTTGCCCAGCACGGCCACGCGCACACGATTGTCACTTGCAACAAACGGCAGTCCGAACATGGTGCCCATGGAAACGCCCCAGTAGCCCACGCGCTTTGCGTCAACGTGCTCCATCTCGGCGAGCGTATCGAGAGTGGCGCGCCAGTCGTCGATCATGTGGGCAACGATACTCGGGCGCTGCCACATCTGGCGATACATCGTGCGATCCGGATCGTCCTGCCCGCGCGCGCCATGAGCCGGCCCATCGATGGCCGCCGCGCACCAGCCGTATTCAGCGGCAAACATCCGCCCCAGCATCACCATGCGTTCGTTACGCTTGTGCCCGGTGCCGCCATGCCCCATCAGGATGAGCGGCCGCTGCTCGGATATTGCGGCAGGCCGCCACGATACACCGGGGATGGTTTGGCCATCACGTTGGATGACAAATCCGCGCTCTTGCACGCCTGCAATATCAGCTTTGTCGTACGTCCATTGCAGTCGTGCCATGCCAATTCCTTGCGCGGATATTCGTTCCGGTCAACGCCCGATCTACTGCGCGAAGTTGACCGCGTAGTAGCCAACCGAGCCGGTCTTCGATGTGTCCTTCCACCAGTGCGGTGTATTGGCCGGAATGGTAATCACATCGCCCTTGCTCAAATGATGAGTCACGCCGCCCTCGATACCTTTGCCGCGTTTCTGGCCGGGCGAAATTTCCTTGGGATCGATCATCGTACCGCCGGTGACAAACTCGGCCTCGCCGTCAACGATGATGAACACATGATTGGTCATCGAGTGCATCTCGGCGCCGCGTTGCATGCCGCGGTTGGCGATGACGGTCAGCGCGTCTTCTTCGATGATGCGCCCGCCCTTGACCATGGTGGCGGAGACCTTCTCATGGTTAATGTAGTGAACGCGTTGTGGAAAACCGATGGTATTCATAAGGGCCCCCAGGTAGTTGTTGAAAACAGCATCGTGAAAACGTCATTCGGCCTTGATGTTCGCGCCGCGAACGATCTTGCCCCATTTTTCGGTTTCGGATTTTACGTAGGCGCCGAAATCCGCGGGCGTGTTGGCGCGCACCTGCACGCTAAGCGACGCCAATCGATCGACGACGGCCGGCGCACGAATCGCCGCGTTAAGCCCGGTGTTAAGACGATTGACTACAGCCGCGGGCGTACCTGCCGGAGCAAAAACCCCATTCCACTCATAGGCCTCGTAACCCGGCAGCGTATCCGACATCGGCGAAAGAGCCGGAAACGCCGCGAGGCGGCCACGCCCCGTGTGTGCGATGGCGCGTATGGTCCTGGACTTGACGTGGCCGCTGGACGCCGCCGCGTTGCTGAAATAAAACTTGATGTGCCCGCCGATGAGATCGACCAGCACCGGAGCGCCGCCCTTGTAGGGAATATGATTAAGCCGGATACCCGCGTTGACCTTGAACAATTCGAGCGCCATGTGCTGAACGCTGCCATTACCGGAAGACGCCCAGTTAAGGCCTTCGGGCGTGGCCTTCGCCATCGCGATCAGATCGGTCACGGTGGCCGCGGTTATCGAGGGATGAACCACTAGCAAATTGGGCACGATGCCGGCAAGAAAAACTGGATCGAAGTCGCGCGCGGGGTTGTATGGCAGGCTCGCAAACATCGACGGGTTTATCGAGAAACCGGTTGCGTCGTGCAGAATCATGTAGCCGTCGGCAGGCGCCTTAGCCACCACGCCCGCGCCTATGGTGCCCGATCCGCCACCACGATTGTCGATGACGAACTGCTGGCCAAAATCTTCGCTCAGTTTCGCGAACACCACACGAGAAATCGTATCCGCGCCACCCCCTGCGGGAAACGGCACCACGACACGCACCTGCCGCACAGGATAATCAGCCGCGCTCGCACCCGGTGCGATGCTGAAGACCAGCCCCGCCACCAACGCGAACGAATATGATCGCGACACCAGCCTTGGATCAGGCACATTCACCACCCTGGACAACTCAACGCTCCATACCGGCTGCGCCGGCGGGCACGTCATAGAAAGCCAAGGTCATCGCAACGCTGGTGTAAAAACCCATCAACGCGATCACGTCGGTAATGCCGACATTGCCCAACGCCTCGAACGCGCGCTCATACAGGCCCTTGGATACCCAGCGTGCATTGGAAAGGCAGATCGCCATTTCGTAGATGACTTGCTCGCGCTTGTCGGTGAACGAGGCTGGCAGGCCCGACAGTATCGCCTCGACCTTGTCGGCGGGCAGCCCCGCCGCCTTGGCCGCGCGCTCGTGCGCATTGGTGGCGTAGGCTGTATGAAATTTACTGTTGATGATACACACGGCGATTTCGCGCTCGCGCTCGGTGAGCGAGTAACCCTTGCGAAAATGTCCGCCGAACGGCCCCATCACTTTTGCCAGCTTGGGGTTGTGCACATATATTTTCGCCGGGCCGGGCAGCTTGCCGCGTGTCTCCATCAGCACCTTGTAACCTTCCTGCTGCTCCGGCGTCATTTTGTCATAAGGCACTTCGGCATATCGTCCGAAGGTGGGTGTCTCGGCCATGGTCTGTCTCCCTTGTTTACGTGATTATTTATCGCGACGTTCGATTGGCATGGTATTGAAGTGCGGGGTTTAGCGCAACAGATGGAATCGATGGGCGCCACGGTTTCCCAGGCGCACTTTATCTCGCTACCGGCCCGATAATCGTGCCGCGCCCGTCCTTTGGCGGAAAGTTCGGCCCGCGTACCTGCGCCATCGTCATGGCGTTGACGTGATCGATGATCGAGGCAAACGCGCGCACCGAGCGCTGCATGCCTTCAGCGGGAACCATTTCAGGCGTGTCGAGGCTGGTGTGATAGAGAACGTGATTGATGATGTGAAACGATGGCGCGAAGTTGCCGTTCTTCGGCGTATCTTCGACGCCATAGATCGACACGCCGAAGTCGCGCAACTGATTAAAAACCATGCGCTCGAATTCAGCACTGCCAAGAGCATTCCAGCGCACCGCGCTCAAATTATTGGTCGCCGTCAGATTCGAGTTATACAAATAGAGCGAGGTCTCCGACGGATGTTCAATTGTAAGTTTCAACGCAACCTTGCTCCAGTCGTAAATCTCATCGATGCCGCCCTTCGCGCGATGCGCAACCTCGCCATGATGATGGTCGGGGAACAACAAAAACACCAGCGTGCGCGGACGCTTTTCGCGCGGCAGCGCGGCATAGTGGCGCGCCAGTTCAAGCGCCGCGGCCATGCCCGAATTGTTGTCGGTGGCAGCCTGGAAGAATCCGTCGGTGTGAACCTGCAGCATGATTTCTTCGTTCGATTGGCCCGGCAGCGTGGCTATGGTGTACGCGGTCTCCACATTCTTCAGCGGCGGTACATTCAGGTTGAGCGTGACCGTGATCTTTTCGCCTTTACCGAGCCGGTCGCGCAGCGCAAATCCTTCATCTTGACTGACGGTCATCTGCGGAATGCGCCGCAAGCCACCTTCGGGCTGGAACATGCCGTTGCCCGGTACCGCCATCACGTTGATCACCATTGCCGCGCCCAATTCCTGCGCGCGGGTGTTGGCATTGAACAGCCCCGAGCGATCGGACGCGGAATGGCTGCGTCCACCGGGGACGAACGTACTGTAGATGATGACCGCCTTGCCCTTGACATCGCGGTCGATGAAATCCGGTTCCGCGCCGATGCCCACCCAAACCGCCTCGGCACTCAAGCCTTCCGGCCCGGTGGCCCTGGTGCCCGCCACGGGGAATACGGTAGTAAGTTCGATGCGCGCGCCGCTGGATGAGCTGTAGCTGGCGGCCCAACTTTGCGGGCGCCAATCCGTAGGCAACGTAAACGGATAAGTCTTGATGGCGAGACCGAGGCGCGTGAATTCGTCGGTCATGTATTTCACCGCAGCCTTGTCGGCGATGGTGCCGGGCAGTATCCCCCACCACTGCTGGTTGACCGTGTCGCGGTAATTCAACGCGATTTTGGACAGCGCCACGATATCCTTTTTCATGCGCGCGCCGTCGATGTTTTTGTAGGCCTCCTGTCCGGGTTTCAATGCGAACACCGGGTAGTCTTCATCCCGGAACAACTGCGTGGCATGATCGCGCGGCAATCCGGTGCCGTAGGTCTTTTCAGTCTTGGGACCGCGGTCCATTTGCGCCACGGCGGGCGCACCTGTCAGCAATATTGCGGCAACAACGGCAATTCCCGCGCCAGCAATGTGGCCCTGCAACAATCGCTTCATCATGAAATGTTTCTCCCTTGAATAAATTGTTTGATACGGCCACTGTAGTGCCCGCCCGTTCACCGGTCAATCGCACCACTTCGTAGTTTCTTATTCGGGCACGGCGCGATTGACGACAGCCGCCCCACGGGGCGACACTGCTCACGATGACATGCTCCGCAATGAATTCCACCATGCATACATTCCGCCCCGCCGCTTGCCTGGCCTGCCTCGCATTCGCCTTGGCCGCAACACCGGCTCTCAGCCAAGACGCCTATCCAACGAGGCCCGTGCGTTTTGTCGTGCCCTATCCGCCGGGCGGCAGCACTGATCCGCTGGCGCGGCTGGTCGGCGCGGGCCTCACCACCATCTGGGGCCAGCAGGTGGTGGTGGAAAATCGCGCTGGCGGCGACACCATCATCGGCTCGACGGTGGTGGCCAACGCGCCGCCCGATGGTCATACGATTTTGTACGCGGCCACCACGCACGTGATCATTCCGCTGCTGCACAAGAAACTGCCGTTCGATGCCATGCGCGATTTCGCACCGGTGGCGACGGTGGCCACCAATGAAAAGCTGCTGGTGACCCACCCTGGCGTGCCCGCAAACAATTTGCAGGAACTGATCGCGCACGCCAAGGCCAACCACGGCAAGGTCAATTTCGCGATGACTGCAAACGGCAGCGCCAATCATCTGGCGAACGAAATGCTCAATATCGCTACGGGCATACGCACGCTACAAGTGCCCTACAAGGGAGCCGGCCCAGCGCTCACCGATTTGATCGGCGGACATGTGCATCTGTTATTCGCATTGCCGGTTTCGGTGACACAACACGTGCAACGGGGCGCGTTGCGCGGCATCGCCATTTCCGGCGAAACCCGCCTGCCCGCGCTGGCGAAAGTGCCCACCTTCACCGAATCGGGGCTGGCAAAGTTCGAGGTCAGCACCTGGCAGGGCATCCTCGCCCCCGTGCGCGTGCCGCGCGCCATCGTCAGCAAAATTACACGCGACGTCGCGCAGATACTCGGCACACGAGATGCGCAGGAAAAACTCGTTGCGCTGGGCGCGACGCCGTTTGTTTCAACACCGGAACAATTCGCGAAACTGATGCGCGAGGAGCAGGCGCGTTACGCGAAGGTGATCGCGGCGGCGAATATTCGACTGGATTGACAGTGGCGCGAAAGTCTTCAAATGAAATCCAAATCCCCGATTGAAGTCGTACAAGCCCAGCTTGATGCCTACAACGCCAAGGATATCGAGGCTCTGCTCGCCACCTACGCGCCGGACGCCGAGCAGTTCGTACTGCACGGCGAACGCATGGCTAAGGGGCATGAGGAAATGCGGCCGCGTTTTCTTGGCCGTTTCTCGGAGCCCGATCTGCACGCGCGCTTGCTGTCGCGTACTGTCATGGCAAACGTGATTGTTGATATCGAACTCATCACCCGCAACTTCCCGGAGGGACTTGGCACTCTTGAAATGTTGTGCGTCTACGAAGTGGCCGACGGGCGCATTCAAAAAGCTTCGTTTGCCACCGGCGAGAAAAAACTGCGTGCGTAACCGCGTCCGACGGAGAGCACTCTCCCCGCCAGACACGTTACACCAACCTGCTTAAACACGGATCTTCACCAGATCCTTCAACACGCCATCCAGGCCGCCGAATACGGAGATCTTGTCGATCTTCTCGGTAACCTTTTCCAGCGTCTCCAGTTCTTTCAGCCGCAGCGCGACCGGGTTGTCTTCCATCACCTTGGCGGTGTTGAGCAGTGAACGGGTCGCCGCGGTTTCTTCACGGCGGCGGATCACGTTCGCCTGCGCGGCCTTTTCGGCCTCAACAACCTTGGCGAGAATCACCTTCATCTCGCCCGGCAGGATGATGTCTTTCACGCCGACCGACTCGACCTCAAGACCATAGCCTTCGACACGGCGCTTGATGTGGCTTGCCACCACCTCGTCGATCACGCTCTTGTTTTCGAGCAGCTCATCGAGGGTGCGGGTATCCATGGCTGTGAATGTGGGAGTCGAACCCACGACCTCGGCTTTTCCGGTCGCGCTCTTCCGCTGAGCTAATTCACCGTATCCATCGATTCCGCACCGCGGTACGCACACAGCCGATTTTCAGGCCACGCGCGCCAGGGAGGACTCAAGAGCCTCGCCCGCTGACAATGCGTTCACGACGAATTCCTTTTTTGGAGGTGGCAAGTAAATTTCCGCGAGGACTCATTGAGCCTTTACGCGTCATACACGGTACTGTCGTTCCC
>CAMDLH010000080.1 GCA_945901405.1 Bordetella parapertussis
CCGAGCAACTCCTGCACCGTACGAATGTCGTAGCCGCTATCAAGCAGATGCGTGGCAGAGCTGTGCCTCCCAGAAAATATCTTTTTGAGAAACGCGCTGCTTGAAGATGCGCGCGGCAAGATTGCATGCCGGCCACGGCCCCGATGCACGAGAGCGCGTGGATCGAAGCCCGATTCAGGCGCTGTCGGGCCTGGCGGGAGCGGAATCAGGACGAACCGGGTCCTCAGCTATGGGTGCTGATGCCCGTGACTGGCCAGAGGTGTTACGACTACACCGTCAACGTCCCCCCTCGGTGGCGACAGACTCCGGCATCAGCGTTTGGAACACCGGCCGAATTCGCGTCTTTACAATCCTCATTGCCGCCCCGCAACGAGGACACGGCACGGGCGGACGCGGCCTTGGCGCCAGCGGCACGGGCACAAACTTCAGCAGCAGGTGCAGCAAGAAACGCGAGGGATCAGGTCTTGACTTTTGCCTGTCAACAAATTCATAGCCGCTAAAAAAGCATCGCCGCCACGCCCAACATGGCGCACCATGGGACCGGTAATCTTCCGCCGCAGGAGTACACCATGATAAAGACCGTTGGTGGCACCAGGATTAAACCCAAGCATCGCGCGTCCTGCCATTGCGGGGCGGTTGTGCTCGAACTCGATCTGCCCGATGGCATTGTCAATCCGCGGCGTTGCGATTGCTCTTTGTGCCGGAGAAAAGGCGCGATCGTGGCATCGGTTCCGCTCGAGGGAGTGAAGATCATTCAAGGCGCATCGGTGCTCAAGCTGTACCAATTCAACACTCGGACCGCGAAGCATTACTTTTGCTCGCAATGCGGCATCTACACACACCATCAACGCCGCTCGAATCCGCATCAATACGGTTACAACGTCGGCTGCCTGGAGGGCGTCAATCCGTTTGACCTGGGGCTTGTGCCCACCAACGATGGTGTTAATCACCCGGCTGACCGCGCGACTTAACACGTATGGTTCCCGGAATGCGCTACGCTTCTTCCGGGCTGCGTGTACTGTCGCGCGCGGCTTGGATGGCGCTGCGTGTAACGGGCGTCTCCAGGCTTACACGTCCCAGCGCGCCGCTTCGGTAGTCAGTAAGTAATGTAATTGCCGCTTTGTCGAAATCAAGTTCCGCGCCCTTCAACCGAAAGCCGCGTTTGGCAGCGACGGCTTCGATGACGCTGACGCCATCGATTTGCGCATCCTTCGCGACTGAAAATTTGTAGCGTGCGGCCAGCGCCTGCGCATACCGCGCGAGCAAAACCTCCGCTAGGTAAATCGCCACTTCGGTTTCGATGTAGGACTTGGTGCCGACGATGTGGCTTGCCGCCAGCATCAGGCCGTCGCTGGCGTTTTCGATGCGCGGCCACATCAGGCCCGGCGTGTCGGTGAGACTCATGGTCGAGGATAAGTCGTAGAGCTTCAACGCCTTGGTCACCGCGGGTTCGTCACCCACCTGCGCGATGCGCTGCTTGAGCAAGGCGTTGATCAATGTCGATTTGCCGACGTTGGGCACACCCATGATGAGCATGCGTAGCGGCTTGAAGTTGTCGTTGCGATGCGGTGCCAGTTTCTTGGCGGCCGCAAGCACCTTGGTGGATTCTCCAGGCTTCTTGCACGAGATCGCTATCGCCTTCACATTCTTTTGCGCGTTGAAAAACGCGAGCCACGCCTGCGTGACATCCGCGTCGGCGAGGTCGGCCTTGTTCAGCACCTTGAGACAAGGCCGTTGGCGCTGCGCGCGCAACTGCTCGAACATGGGATTTTCACTCGCCATCGGGCAGCGCGCATCGAGCACTTCGATAACGAGGTCGTGCTCAGCCATCGCCTCTTTCACTTTTTTCAGCGCAGCGGCCATGTGGCCGGGAAACCAGTTGATCGTCACGTCAGTTGCCCTGTATGCGCGCAAAACGCGGCTGGGTCTTGCCGTCGATCACGACATCCTCGGCGAACATCGCGGCAGGCCGCACCCACAGCCCGCCTTCGCCGTAGAGCGGACGATAGACCACCATCATCTCGCGCGTTTCCGAATGGCGCGCCATGCCGACGACTTCGTATTCGTTGCCTTTGTAATGCCGGTAACGGCCCGGCTCGACAACGGCGTTTGGCAGTGCCATGTAACAGTTCTCCTTCGATTAGCACGCAGGGATGGTATTGTAACTCATTGTTTTTATTGTGTTTTTAATTGACGCATTGTAACGCGGTCCGCGCCAGCAAAACGCCGGTGAAACGTCAGCAACGCGCGAGGAATACAATTCATTACCGGCGGCGATTCGCCGTCCACATCAAGGAGCGAGACATGGGTAAGTTGCGTCATATTGCGATTGCGGTTCCCGACACAGAAGTAGCGGCGAAATTCTACGAGCAGGCCTTCGGCATGAAGCGCGTGCGTGAGTCAGTCAGCTCGATCATGATGACCGATGGCGTGATGAGCCTCGCGATCCTCAACAATAAAACCAGTCACGAGGCGCTCGGTCAAACCGGGTTGCACCACTTGGGATTTATCGCCGACGACGTGGGCGGCACGGCGCAGCAGGCCGAGACCAGCGGCGCCGCGTATGCCGACAAGGCGGAGAACGTTGCAAAGCGCTTCGAGAATCGCGGCCAGATGAAAGACGGCAAGCTCACCGCCGAGGGCCAGCAGCAGGATCAACGCAAATATGTCGATCCGAACGGGATCAAATTCGACATCGCGAACCCCGCGCATGCGCGCAACTCCTGGCGTCTGCCGGTTTGATGCGCGAACCGCGGTGCAGAAATCACTGCATGAGTTACACAGCCTGTTTCTGCTTGGCGCTATTGTCCTTGGAGCGGCACCCGTAGCACTTGCACAGCACTACCCCAGCAAGCCCGTCCGTCTGATTTCCGCGTTTGCGCCTGGCGGCGGCACGGACATACTGGCGCGCAGCATCGCCACGCCGGTGTCCGATGCGCTCGGGCAGCCCGTGGTCGTCGACAACCGTCCAGGCGCGGGCGGCACCACGGGTTCCGAACTCGTGGCGCGCGCCGCGCCCGACGGCTACACCATCATCATCGTTGCCAGTACTTATACCGCCACTTCGGCTTACGAAAAACCATCGTTCGACCCGATCAACGGCATACAACCGATCATTCTGATCGGCACTACCGGGCTGGTGCTGGCGGTGCACCCTGCCCTGCCGGTTAAAAGCGTGCGCGAACTCATTGATTACGCCAAGGCCAATCCGCGCAAACTCAATTACGCATCGGTCGGCGCGGGCAGCGTGCCGCACTTCGCACAGGAGCTTTTCAAACTGGAGACGGGCATCAACATGGTTCACGTGCCCTACAAAGGCTCCGGCCCGGCGTTGATCGCGCTGGTGGGTGGCGAAGTGCAACTCACCACGGTGAGCATGGTTTCGATGCTGCCGCACATCAAGGCCGGGCGTGTGCGCGCTCTAGCCATCACGCCGGCTAAACGCTCGAATTTGCTGCCGGATGTGCCGGCCATCGGCGAGACCGTGCCCGGCTTTGAAGTCGTGCATTGGTATGGCATATGGGGGCCGAAAGGCATGCCCAGGCCCGTGGTTGCCCGATGGAATCTTGAAGTCGCGAAAGTGCTGCGCACGGAAGAAGTGCGCAACCGTACCCGCGCCGAAGGACTCGATACCTCTGGCGGCCCGCCCGAAGAGTTGGGCGATCTCATCCGCCGCGACGTTGAAAAATGGCGCAAGGTAGTCGCCGACGCGAAAATACAGCGCGAACACTGACGAATAAACTGGAGTTGAACCATGGCACGCATACCCTACGCCGACGAAAACCTGTCGCCCGACATCTCGGCCGGGGCGGACGAAGTTCGTCATACGCGCGGACAACTCGGCAATCTGTATCGCATACTGCTCAACAGCCCGCCAGTGGCGCGCGGCTGGCTGCATCTGCTCACCGCCGTGCGCCAGCAATGCAACCTGCCGGGCAAATATCGCGAGATCGTCATCATGCGCATCGCGATACTCAACGGCGCCGGGTTCGAATACAGGAGTCACATAGAGTTCGCGCTCAAGGAGGGCCTGCGTCAAGAGCAGATCGACGCGTTGCCCGATTGGAGGACATCGAGCGTCTTTGACGAAACCGAGCGCGCGGTGCTCGCCTACACCGATGCGATGACGAAAGACATCAAGGTGCCCAGTAATCTGTTTGATCCCCTCAAACGGGTTTTTGACACGCGTGAGCTGACTGAATTGACCGCGACGATAGCGGCTTACAATATGGTGTCGCGTTTTCTTGAAGCGGTTGAGTTCGATCACTAAACCCAAGGAGCAACAACAAACATGGCGCTAACTCCAATCCGCCGCATAGTCACCGGCACCGACGCAAACGGCAAATCCATGGTGGTGTGGGACGGCCCCTCGCCGGGTACGCACGAAGCCAACTACCCCGGCCGCGGCCACACAGACTTTTGGGTGTGGCGCGAAACGCCGCCACCGCTCGACGGCAAGGAAGACGCGGGCACGTGGGACGATGAGTTTCCGAATCCGGTGGGCGGCGGCCATCAGCGCGTGGTGCACTGGCTGGCAAAGACCGCGGAGTCGCCGCCGAACGAGCCATATAAAGCGCCGGAAACCCACGGCCGCACGTGGGATCGCGGGGGCGGCAATCACTACAACCGCTCGTACATGCACAAAACGAAATCGGTGGATTACGGCATCATGATCTCGGGCGAGCGCGTGATGGAACTCGACGACTGCACGCTCACGCTTAAACCCGGCGATATCGTCATCGACGTCGGCGCATGGCATCTGTGGGATAGCTCGAAGAAGGGCTGCATGATGGCTTTTGACATGTTCGACGCCGAGTTTGTCGATGGCCCCGCCGGCACGGTGCAAGGCAACGACACGCCGCTGCGCGCGCCCGCCAATCACCAACTGCCTCCGGGCGTGAAACCGCAGCGCCGCATCGTTGCGGTTGATCGCGTGGCTGGCAAATCCAGTCTCGTCGGCGACGGCCCCTCGCCCGATGTGCGCATCGACCCTGCGCGGCCCGGCTTTGCGGTGCAGCGCATGTGGGTGGTGGATAGCATGCCAGCGAAAATCGTTTACGAAACGCTGCATTTGCCGAATGTGATCGAGCCGCCCGCGCGAGGTTCGGTGTTGAATGTGTTTACCTTTCCGCCAGACGATGCGTGGAAAGGCAAAGTCGGCGCCGCCGAAGTCGCCGCCTACTTCAAAGCGGTGGGCGCGCCCGGTGCTTGCACGTATTCCGCAAACGCGCCGCATCCGTACATGCAAAAAACCCGCACGCTGGATATGTGCATCGTGCTCGAAGGCGAAATCGTATTGGTGCTCGATACGCAGGAAGTCACGCTGAACGCAGGCGACTTCGTTGTGCAGCGCGGCACCCATCACGCGTGGAGCAACCGCTCGGGCAAACCGGCGGTGGTGTCTATCGCATCGCACGCGGCCAAGTAGCCGCAAAGCCCGTGACGGTGCAAATCAGCCTTTGCTCACATTGCGTCACGGATGCTTGCCGCGCCCGGCAATGAGGTTTAGCATCTAATTTTAAGGAGGATATCCCAATGCGCTACAACCGTATCTCCGCCGACAGCCACATCGACATGCCCTGGCTGCCGGTCGACTTGTTCACCGCCAACGCAAGTGCCGCGTTGAAGCACCGCATGCCGCACGTGGCCGACGGCCCCGACGGGCCGCACTGGACTTCGAAGAACGGCGGATCGTACGGGTTGGTGTGCGGTGTAGGCCCCGCGGGCGCGAAGCTGGTGCCCGGACAGAATCACCGTGTAGACCGCATGGACGAGGTTGGGCTTTTCGACGACTACAAGAAACACGGCAAGCGCCGCCCCACCGACCCTGCGCTGCGTTTGAAGGACGCGGAGATGGACGGCGTCGATGCAGAAGTCATCTTCGGCATCCTGGGCGCGGCGACGCGGCTGGGCGATCAGGAAGCGGCCAAGGAAATGTTCCGCATCTACAACGACTGGCTGAAGGATTTTTGCAGCCATGCGCCCGACCGTTTGATTGGCCTTGCGTGCCTGCCCTACGGCAATGTTGATGACGCCGTGAGTGAGGTGCATCGCGCCGCGAAACTCGGCTTGCGCGGGCTGGAGTTGTCGTGCTCGTGGGACATGGAGCCGATGTTTCACCCGGTATGGGAGCCGCTGTGGCAAGCGGTAAGTGAAGTTGACCTGCCACTGCACTTTCACACCTTTCCGTCGGTGTCGCCCGAGGAACGCGAGCGCACGCCGAAGGAAGTGCAGCGCGCCGCGCAGTTCACGCGCGTCAGTGGTTTTCAGTTGACGCTATCAAACATCATCGCCGGCGTGATCGGTGCGGGCGTGCTGGAGCGTTATCCGAAGTTGCGCATCTCGTTCGGCGAAAGCGGCATCGGCTGGATACCGTATGTGCTCGACCGCATGGATTTTGAATGGGACGACCGCTTCCGCGATCTTGGGCTGAAGATGAAGCCCAGCGATTACTGGAAGCGCCAGTGCAAGGCCACCTTCCAGTTCGACCGTGTCGGCGTGAAACTGATCGACGAACTCGGCGTTGAAACCCTGATGTGGGGCTCGGATTACCCGCACACCGACGGCGTGTGGCCCGAATCCACCAAGTTCATCAACGAGCAATTCGTCGAGGTATCCCCCGACGTGGTGCGCAAGATCACTTGCGAGAACGCGGGCAAGTTCTACGGGCTGATGTAAGCCCTCGTCGCAACGAGAGCAGGTGGCGCGCCCGGGGTGCGCCACCCAGGGTTTTGTCAGGCGCCGACGCTAAATCTTGGGCATTTTTGCGTCTTCCGCGACCTTTGCCCACTTCGCGATATCCGATTTGATCATCGCGGGAATTTCGGCGAATGCGCGCATTTCGGGTTCAGCGCCTTCCGCCGCGAATCGCTTGGCGGCATCCGGCAGCTTGAGGATGGACGCGATTTCGTCGTTCAGCTTCGCAAGAATCGGCCGCGGCGTGCCGCCCGGCGCCGCCCAGCCCCACCATATCGAAGCGTCGTAGCTCGGCAGCCCCGCTTCGGCCATCGTGGGCACATCGGGTAACAGCGCCAGGCGCCGCGGATTGCTGATCGCCAGCGCCTTCAACTTGCCGGTGCGCAGATGCGGCCCCGCGGTCACCACGGTCGGCACCGACATATGCACATGGCCGCCCATCACGTCGATCAGCGCAGGGCTGCCGCCCTTGTAGAGCGCAATGGTCGCATCGAAGCCCGCGTGGCTGCGGAACATGGCGGACACGAAATGGTTGAATCCGCCGGCCGAGGCAATGGTAATAAAATTAGGTTTGGATTTACCGAACGCAATCAGATCCTTCAGTGTGTTCACCGAAGACAACGACGGGCCGACCGCCACCAACACCGGGCCGCGCCCGAATACCGCGGCAAACTCAAAATCCTTGAGCGAATCGTACGGCAGCTTCCTGATCATCGACGGATTCATCACGAACGCAGTGGAAGCCTGCAGCAAGGTGTAGCCATCGGCCGTGGCGCGCGCCACCAGTTCGCTGCCTATCATGCCTTCGGCGCCGGGGCGATTGTCCGCCACCACCTGCGTTTTCCAGCGCTCGCCGATCATGCCGCCGATGTAGCGCGCCATGATGTCGTTACTGCCGCCGGGCGCCTGCGGAACGACAACTCGTATCGGTTTGTTGGGATAGGCTTCCGCGCCGCGCTGCTGTGCCGCCGCCATGCCGGACGCCGCCAGTGCCACCAGGGCGCCCGCTGCAAGTGCTGCTTTCATATTCTCTTCTCCTCCTGAGTTGGAATTTTAAACACATGGCAGTATGACGCCAAAACCCATCGTCTGACAAATACGCTCCACATCAGAACAGTTGGCGTAAACTGTCGCCGTTTCCACCGACGCAGAAAGTTAACGCATGGCACACGATCTCATTATCAGGAACGGCACGCTCATCGACGGCAAGGGCGGGCCACGTTTTACCGCGGACCTTGGTGTGACTGATGGCAAGATCACTGCCATCGGCAAGATCGACGGCGCGGCTACCAACACCATCGATGCCAGCGGCAAAATCGTCTGTCCCGGCTTCGTCGACCCGCATACGCACTACGACGCGCAGATCACCTGGGATCAACTGTTGTCGAGTTCCAGCGAGCATGGCGTCACCACCGTGATGATGGGCAATTGCGGCGTGGGCATTGCACCGTGCAGGCCCGCCGCGCGCAAGCTGCTCTCCGAGGACCTGGTCACCGTCGAAGGCATCGATCAGGAAGTGCTGGCTGAAGGCATACGCTGGGATTTTGAGACTTTTCCGCAATTCATGGATGCCGCCGCAAAACGCGGCACCGCGATCAACCTCGGGTTCATCGCGCCGCTGTCGCCGTTTCGCACCTACGTGCTGGGGCCGGAAGCGAATGAGCGTGCAGCCAGCGCCGAGGAAACACAAACCATCGCGGGCTTGTTGCGCGATGCGATGCAGGCCGGCGCATGGGGGTTTTCCACCACTGCCAGCCGCCAGCACATCGGCCATGGCGGCAAGCCGCTGTCGGCGCGGCTGGCAAGCCGTGATGAATTGACGGCGTATTGCGGCGTACTTAAATCATTGAAACGCGGCGTGATTGAAATGGCCTTGACCAAGCGCTACTCGGAACTCGCGGCCGACGAAGAAGAGTTCTTGAAATTCATGGTGGACGCCAGCGAACGCCCGGTGACATGGCTGTCGCTGCATAACCTCGCCGAGAAACCAAACGCCATCGCGCAAATTCTCGACCGCGTGGCACCGCTGATCGCGCGTGGCGCAAAACCGCAGATACTTACGCGCCCCCTGCTCTACGACATGAATCTGCGCAGGCCCTTCATGTTCACCGAGATGGCTTCGGCAAAAGCGCTGTTCGACGCGTCGGGTGAAACGCAGATGGCCATTTACGCCGACCCTGAATTCAGAAAGGCCTTCAAGGACGAATTGAAACAAGGCCGCAAGTGGGCCGGCCTCGCGCGTAACGTCATCATCGTATCGGTTGAAAACCCAACACTGAAACACCATGAAGGCAAGACCATAGGCGAGATCGCGAAAGCCAACGGCAAAGACCCCGACGACGTGTTCTTCGACATCGCGGTCGAGGACGAACTGCAAGTGAAATACGTGGTGCCGCGCGCCAACACCGACAAAGCCGCACTCGCCGATGCATTACGCGACACGCGCACCCTCATCGGCCTGTCGGACGCCGGTGCGCATCTCGACATGCTGTGCGAGTCGGGCTACACCACGTATCTATTGGGCCATTGGGTGCGCGAACAAAAAGCCATGTCCCTGGAGCGGGCAATTCAACGCATCACCTCCGAACCGGCTGATTTCTTCGGCATCAAGGATCGTGGCCGGCTCGAACCGGGTGCCGCGGCCGACATCGTTGTATTCGACGAAAACAAAATCAACTCGCCGCTGCGGCCCACGCCGGTGAAAGATTTGCCCGCGGGCGGCATGCGGCTTTATGCCAAGGCTGAAGGGATATCGCAGGTGGTGGTTAATGGGAAAATTCTGTTTCAGGACGGCAGACACACAGGCGCAGTGCCGGGTGAGGTATTGCGGTCGGGGTAACTAAATGCACCATGCGCGCAATCGTGCATTACTCCACCTTGGCCCGAGCAGCCCTCATCAGCAAGTGCAGGATGCGGTGACCAGGGAACCGCTTCGTTCAAGAGCACTACCATAGTCACGGTGGTCGCCCCTCACCCCCCACCCTCTCCCCGCAAGCGGGGCGAGGGAGCCGTGACGTGGAGATGTGTGCATAGACTAGCCCTGAAGAGGAAGGAGTTTCTTTGATTCGATGACTTGGATTTAATGTGTCGCAGCACTAGCCTGCCCTTGGTAAAATGTGCGAATGGCCCGATTAACAATCAGTCTCCTTCGTGATTGTATTCGCGCACTGGATTACACTGTTCCCTTCACGCTGCCGAAGAACTCGACGATGACAATCTTACGATCCTCGACCTCGAAAACATCATCCTTACAGGCGAAATCGTTGCGCGCCAGCGTGACCGCAAAACACGCGAGGTCAAGCTCGTTGTTCGCGGAGTCACCTGCGACGCGGAAGAAGAAGCCGAAACCGTTGTCAAGTTCGGCCCCGACGGCGGACTTTTCGTCATCACGGCATACCGCATCTAGCGCATCAAGTACGCTGTGCGCCTCCTGCGGCAAGGAAGGAGTCGAACTGCGCAAGATCACTCGCAGTTTTGGCCGTGGAACTTCATTGCTGGTAATCGAGAACATTCCCATGTACTCGTGCCCCCGATGCAATGAGTCCTATTTCTCGGCACGAACCATGCATGAGATCGAACGCATTAAATCGCTCCGCAAATCGGTGGCTGTTGCCCGCCCGGTGCCTGTGGCCAGGTATCAACTCGCAGGCCGAAACACTTAGCTCAGGCAGGTTAGGTTACTCCGGCTGTATCCCCGCCTCGCGCACCACTTTCGCCCACTTTGCGGTATCTGCTTCGAGCAATTTACGCAGCGCCTCCGGCGTACTCACCACGGTGTCGATGGCTTGCGAGGCCAGCCGTTGCTTCACTTCGGCATTTTGCAGCGCTTTGTGCAGGCTGGCGGCAAAGCGGCTGACGATACGCGCCGGCGTTTGCGCGGGCATCAGCATCGCGTACCAGCCTTCAACCACATAACCGGCGACGCCTGATTCGGTAATCGTTGGGACCTCCTGCGCCAATGCCGCGCGCTGTGCACCGGTGACCGCCAGCGCGCGCAGCTTGCCGGCCCTCACGTGCGGCAGCGCGACGGATACGGTGCTGAAATAAACCGATACCTGGCCGCCGAGCAAATCGGTGATGGCCGGCCCGCCGCCTTTGTAGGGCACGTGCACGAAACGCGCGCCAGTCATCGACATGAACAACTCGCCCGCGAGGTGCGTGACGTTGCCCACGCCCGCGGAAGCCATCGCGAACTTTCCGGGTGATGCTTTGCCGAGTGCGATCAGTTCAACGAGATTGCGCGCTGGCAGCGAGGGATGCACCACCACCATGTGTCCGCCGGTGCCCACCAATGAAACCGGCGTGAAGTCACGCTTCGGATCAAACGGCAGCTTGCGATACACGCTGGGGTTGATGGCGAAGCCGCCGCCGATGATGAGGAAGGTGTGGCCATCGGGCGGCGATTTCGCGGTGAGGTCCATGCCGATGATGCCGTTCGCACCACCGCGATTGTCGACGACGACCGGCTGGCCCAAATCCTCGTTCAGCTTCGCAACCAGCGCGCGCGCGATGATGTCATTGGTGCCGCCCGGCGGAAACGGCACCACGAAGCGCAGCGGACGATTCGGATAGGGCTGTGTGTCCGCGGCCCCCGCCGTCACGCTGCATGCACATACACAGACACCCAGAATGACGCGAAAAAGAATAGTTGCCGGCAAGTGCGTCAGCTTACTTTCTCGCCGGTCTTGTCATTGATGCCGCGCTGCCAGGTCGAAGGCTTGATACCCTCGCGATTGGCCGCGCGTTTTCCCAGCCAATATCCCAGCGACGCGCCCACGCTGGAAAACGGCGACTCAACACCCAGCTTCTGCGCGGCATCTATCGGCCAATTCGGGTTGTGCAGGAACTCGCGCCCCAGCGCCACCAGATCAGCACTTCCCGAACGCACGACTTCTTCCGCCTGATCGGCGTGGATGATCAGACCCACCGCCATGGTCTTGATATCCGCGCCGGCGCGGATGCGTTGCGCATAGGGCACCTGATAACCGTATTTCGGCGGCCCGTCGCCGGTGGAGGCATCGGACATGCCCCCCGAACTGCAATCGATGACATCCACGCCGTGCTGCTTTAACACACGCGCCACGGCGATGCTGTCGTCCGTGCTCCAGCCGGCCTCGTCCACCGCCGACACGCGCAGGAACAACGGCTTTTCGTCCGGCCAGTACTTGCGCACCTCGCGCACCACCTCGATCGGAAAACGCATGCGCTTTTCAGGCGTGCCGCCGAATTCGTCGGTGCGATGATTGGCCACCGGCGACAAAAACTGATGCAGCAGATAGCCGTGCGCGCCATGAATTTCAAGCACGTCGAAGCCGGCTTCATGCGCGCGGCGCGCGGCCTGTCCCCAATTTGAAATCGCCTCCTGTATATCGTCGTGCGTCATCTCGCGCGGCACGGCGTAGCGCTCGTTAAAAGCAACCGCGCTCGGCGCGATCAGTTCCCATTCCTCGCCGTGATCCACACCCGGCGCGGTTGCCAGCGGCGCACGCCCTTCCCACGGCACGCTGCGGCGCGCCTTGCGCCCCGAGTGGCCGAGCTGCAATGCAGCCACCGCACCGTTGCTCTTGATGAGATCGGTAATGCGTTTCATCGGCGCCACGAATTCGTCTTTCCACATACCCAGATCGCGCGGCGTCGAACAACCGCGCGGATCAACCTTGGTCGATTCAACAAAAACCAGTCCCGTGCCGCCCGCGGCAAACTTGCCGTAATGCATCAGATGCCAATCGTTGACGTGGCCGTTGTCGGCGCAGTACTGCAACATCGGCGACAACACAATTCTGTTCTTGAACGTGACGCCGCGAATTTGTAGCGGTGAGAACAACATCGATTCCATTACACAATATCCTTTAAAAACAATTACTTACGTTTATTCGATCAGGCAAACGCATGAGCGTAACCGGGCGCGGGCGCGCCGCAGGTGACAGTACTGCGGCGCATGTCGCGCGGGTATTTCAAATCGTCGTACGGACGCGCGCGATGCATGGTCACGCGATTGTCCCACATCACCACATCGCCAACGCGCCACTGGTGGCTGTAAACAAACTCGCGCTGCGTCGCGTGTTCGGTGAGTTCGCGCAACAGCATCAGCGCTTCCACTTGCGGCATATCAACAATACGCCCCGCGTGCGACGACAGGTAGAGCGAATGCCGCCCGGTGCGCGGATGCGTGCGCACCAGCGGCTGGCGCACGGGTGCAAAATCTTGATATTCTTTTTCGGTGAATTGAAAACCGAGCGTGCCCTTGGAGAATATCCGGCTGTGCTCGGCAACGAGATCCTTGATTTTGTCTTGCATTGCGTCATCCAGCATGTCCCACGCCGCGCGCATGTCGGCTAATTCGGTGTTGCCGCCCGCAGGCGGCAACACGTGCGCGCACAAAGCCGAATATTTCGCGGGGATTTTCTTGTAACTGCTGTCGCTGTGCCACAGCCGGTTGCCCAGATTAAACAGCCGCTTGCGATCCTCTTTCGGCAGCAACTTGTCGCCCGGCGCGAGATTCGAAATATCCGACAGCAGCGGCGTTTCCAGCCGCATGCCCTCCTCCGCTTCTATTTTGGTGTAGAGGCCTTCGAGTTCACCCAGGCTGCGGGTGAACCGCAGTTGCTCTTCAGTGGTCAGCGGCTTGCCCTGGCGGAACACCAGCACGCCATAACGATCCATGCCGTCGTGGATCAGGTCCGCGACTTCCTGAGAAATCGGCTTGCTGATGTCCGCACCCTTGCACTCGGCGCCGATAACAGGATGTAGCGGTGAGAAACTCAAACCCAGATTGTTTCGCATGATTCGACCCTCCGTGGAACTGTCACGATACTGCACGCACCGGCAATATTCAACCTTGGCGCGGGCGCGCTTCACATGTTGAACGAATCTGACTCCGTGGCGAATCACGATTCGCTCCACGCATGGCGGCAGCGCAAACCGGTTAAACTTTGCGCACACCCTCGCGCACAACCCACAAACACAGGAGTAATACCCGAATGACCGTCGCCGCCAAACTCGCACAACTGATTACACGCACCACTTACAACGACCTGCCGCCGCTGGCGCTGGATCACGCCGCGATGATGGTCTCCAGCACCATCGCCAGCGCGGCGATGGGCTTCGACATCCGCTCGTCGCGCATCACTCGTGAACTCGCGCGCGAGCAAGGCGGCACGCCGGAATCATCAATCTGGTTTGATGGCGGCGCAAAAATCCCGGCTCCGAACGCCTGCCGCGTCAACGCCCTGACCAGCGACGCCGCCGCATCCGACGACAGCGACTTGCGCACCATCGTGCATTTCGGCACGCAACTCACCGCCGCCGCGTTGGCGCTGGGCGAGCGCATGGGCGCCAGCGGCAAGGACGTGCTCACCGCGATGGTGCTCGGCTACGAAGCCGGCGGACGCATACTTGACGCCGTGGCGCCCGCGCATCGCGACCGCGGGTTTCACGGCGCGGTGATCGCGTCATTCGGCGCAGCCGTCGCGTCGGGCTGCATGCTCAAGCTCAACGAGCAGCAGATGGCGCAGACACTCGCCATGGCCGCCACCTCCACCGCGGGCCTGGCCACCGCCGCCGACACCAGCGAGGCGCGCGAATACTTCGCCGGCAACGCGGCGCTGATGGGCATCAACGCCGCGCTCGCCGCGCAAAAGGGTTATATCGCCGAGGAGACCATCTTTGAAAGCAAAAGAGGATTCTTCAATATCTACGGCGGCGAAAATATCGATGCCGTCACCAGCGACTGGGGCCGCGAGTGGGATGTCATCACCGACATGGCAATCAAACTGGTGCCCGGCGGCCATCCTAATCATACAACAGGAGAGGCCGCCGCCAACGCCGCGCGCGAAGGCAATGTCAAGGCCGATAACGTCGAGAGCATCATCATCACGCGCCCCATCAACAAGAGGCTGCGCACCGCGCCGCCGGGCCCGGCAAAGCATCCGAAAAATCTAGTGGATGTAGCGCACACACCCGCTTACTTCGCTGCGGCCGCGGTTGCCGATCATGAATTCTCGTGGGTGCACGCCACCGAGAAAAAATATCTCGACCCGGTGATTCATCAACTCATCGACAGGGTAAAAACCGGCGAACCGATCACCAAGGATGCCGATCTCTACTATCAGGGCGCGCAAGTCACCATCAACACCAAGGATGGCAAAAGCTACACCAGCATCGTCCATGCACCCAGAGGTTCGGGCAGACGCGGCATCGCGTGGGCCGATGTCGATGCCAAGTACCGTACGCTGGTGTCCGCGCGGCTCGATCAGCAAAAACTCGAAAACAGCATCGAAGTGATACATGGCCTGCGTGACGTAGGCGACGTGTCGAAGCTGACTGGTTTGCTGCGTTAGACGGCAGATGATCTTCGGATTATTCGGCGGCGCGCAAGCAATCTCCGCCAGCGGCGGCGCGGTCGGCCAGGGGTTCAAGGACTGCATCGAATACAACGTCGAGGCCGACGCGCTGGGTTATCACAGCACCTTCATGGTCGAGCACCACTTCACCGGCTGGACGCAACTGTCCGCGACGTTGAACCTGCTCACCTGGCTCGCGGCGCGCACGCAATCGATACGCGTGGGCACCGCGGTAATGGTGCTGCCGTGGCACAACCCCGTGTTGCTTGCCGAGCAGGCTGCGACACTTGATCTCTTGTCGGACGGGCGGCTTGATCTGGGCATCGGCAAGGGTTATCGCCACACCGAATACACCGGGTTCTGCGTGCCGGCGGCCGAAGCCGAGGCGCGCTTTGACGAAACGCTCGATGTGATGATCCAGGCCTGGACCAAAAAGGAGCGCTTCTCGCACCATGGCCGCTACTGGAATTTCGACAACATCATCGTCGAGCCGCCCAGCGCGCAAAAGCCGCACCCGCCGCTATGGATGGCGGCGGGCAGCGCGGCATCGATACGCAAGGTCGCCGAGCGCGGCTGCAATCTGCTGCTCGATCAATATGCGCTGCCCGAGGTCATCGGCGAACGCATCGCGCTCTACAAGCGTGAGGTCGAAGCGCATGGCCGCGTGTTCGATCCGATGAGCGTCGCCCTCGCGCGTGACGTGTACATCGCGCGTGACGCCGCCGACAAGCAAGCCGCGCTGGAGCGCAACGCGCGCCAGCGTCAACGCATCATCGAAGTGGCGCGCGCGCCAGGTCAAAGCGGCGGCTCGCACGTGCTTGCATACGCAGATTCCGCCACCGGCAACGAAGCGGCCGCGCTCTACGGCAGCCCCGACGAAATCGCGCGCAAGCTCGAAGCGTTGCGTGCCGTGGGCGTGCACTACGTGCTTGCGGCCATGGGCGGCGCGTCACGCGACAGTCTGCGGCGGTTTGCGCGCAAGATCGCGCCCTCGTTCGCATTGCCCGCAGCCGCACAATTGACAGGCTAAACAGGAGACACACCATGGCCGACACCCCTACATTCGGACGTTATGCCGAAATACCTTACGATGAGATGACGCCCGAGCAGCAGGAAGGTTATCGCGCGCTGCTTGAGACGCGCGGGCGGCTTTCGGGCCCGAACAAGATTTACGTGCATAACCCAAAGTTGGCGAAGGCCATCGGGCCGCTGGGGGCGCATTTTCGCGGGGGTTATTCGCTGTCCGAGCGCGAGCGCGAAATCGCGGTGTGCGTCATCAACGGCAAATGGCATTCGGCGTATCCGACGGGTGCGCACGAACGCGCCGCCAAGGCGGCCGGGCTGCGCGCGGAGAAAGTCGATGCGATACTCTCGAATCTGCCAACCTCGTTCACCGACAAGCGCGAACAAGTCGTCTACGAAATGGCGGTGTGCCTCGCCAATGCGCGTTGGGTGTCGAAGGGTCTGTATGAGCGCGCGGTCGAGGCGCTGGGCCATGTCGGCATCACCGACGTGACCACGCTGATGGGGCACTACACCAGCGTGTCGATGACGCTCGCGTTCTACGATGTGCCGGCGGGCGCCACCGGCATTGCGCGCTGAGGCCGAGTGAGGCGCATGAAACTATTCGCCACGCTGCTGGCTGGCCTGATATCGCTGTTGTTTGGCTGCGACTCCAAGGCGCCTTATGAAAAGCGCAACGGAGTCTGGCATTTTGACGGGCGGCCGCTCGCCATCAAACAGCCCGATCAATTCCAGCCGCTGATCGGGCCATTCGCCAAGGGTGCGGATCACGGCTACTACCGTGGAGGGGCCATCGAAGACAGCGACGGTCCCAGTTTTGAAGCGCTGGATGAGCAGTATGCGCGTGACAAATCCCGAGCCTGGTATTGCGGCACTGCCCGCAAGAGTCAGGAATATTACTCCATACGCCACAACCGCATCATCGAACTGGATGGCGTGGAAGCCTCGAAATTTCGGTTATTGAGCCGCAGCTATGCGCGCGATGAACGCAAGTTGTTCTTTGAAGGCACGCCCATACCGGTCAAGGATTTGAACAGCTTTGAAGTGCTCGACAACAACTATGCGCGCGATAAGGTCACGGGCTACCACTTGCAGAAACCCATTCCCGGCACCGATGGCGCTACATTTACCGCCATCGACATGCACTACAGCAAAGACAAGGCGAGTGTTTTTTATTACGCGACTGATTACTTCACTTCCCCCGTGACGCACACCATCATCCGCGTCGCGGGTGCGAATGCCGCGACGTTTACCGTAATGGAAAATCCCAATGAACAAGCTGACGCACGCGATGCGCATGCGACCTATCGGCAAGGAAAGCGTGTCCCTCCTGGCGAGGACAAAGCCAGGGGAATTTGATCGCCGCGAATCAATTGCAAAAGGAGACTTGTATGCCCCGGCTTAACTTCGTAATTAGTTCGATACTAGGTTTGGCGATCGCCGTATATTCGCTCTTGGGTAATGCCGCCGACTACCCCGCCGCTAGGGAAGGCAGTTGGGTGGTGCGCGATTTCAAGTTCCATACCGGTGAAGTGCTACCTGAACTGCGGCTGCATTACACCACTATCGGCGCGCCCAGCGGGGAGCCGGTGCTGGTATTGCACGGTACCAATGGTTCCGGCACGGGCCTGCTCAATGCCAATTTCGCCGGACAGCTTTTTGGCCCCGGGCAACCGCTGGACGCCAACCGCTACTACATCATCCTGACCGATGCGCTGGGTGCGGGCAAATCCAGCAAGCCGTCCGACGGCATGCGTGCGGGTTTTCCGAAATACAACTACGACGACATGGTGGATGCGCAATACCGGCTGGTGAAAGAGCATCTGGGCGTGCGCCATTTGCGTCTGGTGATCGGTAACTCGATGGGCGGCATGCAAACGTGGATCTGGGCGCAAAAATATCCGGACGCGATGGACATCGCCGTGCCGATGGCCTCGCTGCCCACCGAGATGTCGAGCCGCAACTGGATGATGCGCCGACTGATCATCGACTCCATACGCAACGACCCGGAGTGGATGAACGGCAATTACACCAAACAGCCGCGCAGCGTGCAGTTTGCGTCGGTGTTTTTCGGCGTGGCCACCAACGGCGGCAATCAGGGCCTGCACAAGGCCGCGCCAACGCGCGAGAAGGCCGATGCGATCCTGAATCAGCGTCTCAATGCGCCGTTTCGCGCGGACGCCAACGACACCCTGTATCAATGGGATTCCTCGCGCGACTACAATCCTTCTCCGGGGCTTGGTCGCATTCAGGCCGTGCTGCTGGCGATCAACTCCGCAGACGATGAACGCAACCCGCCCGAACTCGGCGTTCTGGAGCGTGAAATCAAGCGTGTGAAAAATGGCCGCATGCTACTGATTCCGGCGAGCGAAAACACCTTCGGACACGGCACGACTGGCCGTGCTAGTTTCTGGAAAAACGAGCTCGCGGAGTTACTGAAATCCACGCCGCGCCGGGCAAAGTAACCGGCTATTGGCGCGGCTTGCCAGATACGGCCTACTTGCTTCTGACGAGCGCGGCCTTGCGCTTGCGGTCGATGATGAGCGCGCCTTCGCGCACCGACTTATTGTAGAGGTCGGGGTGGCTCGACCGCATGAACGGCCAGTCGGATGCCTTCATGCGGTCATAGTCGCGGCTCGCGGTCGACTCGTTGCGCTCGAGGTTCAACGCGAGTAGCTGTTGTGTAACCACCTCCTCGACACGCCTGTCGCATGCACGGGGCAGCCGCGATAGCGAATGCACCTTCTCGCGCGCGAACTCTTTCAAGTGATGCGGCACCGAAACGGAATCCGCCAGTTCAATGGTTTCGCGCACATTGCGCGAGGTTGACATCTCGCGCGCGATTTGCGCGCAAGAGTCCTCGAGCGCCGCCAGTTGTTCGTCGATCGTTTTTTCGCCGCTTTCCGTGGACATTTTGGCACCTCAGGTTGTTGGTTGGAGAAAATCACGGGGCGGCTATTGCAACCATTGCAACCATAGCAACCATTGCAACCAACAACCATTTGCAACCATTGGCAACTTTTTTGCCGCGTGCATGCAGGCTACGCTCTTTAGACCCAATACACACGACATTCCGGGCGCCCGGCATGGGAAGAAGCCGATGGCGCGCCACGAGGCCGATGGTTGCCCGCGCGCCCAGCAGCGGCTGGGGCGATGCATACATCGCGCTGGCGGATCGCTTCGACGCCGCCATCGCCGACGCCTATCGCGCGTAACGGCGAACTCAAATCAACCGCGCAGGCCCTTGCGCTTTTGTTCGATGATCAGCGTGGCTTCCCGTATCGCCTTGTTGTAGAGGTCGGAGTACTCCGAGCGGATCAATGACCAATCCGTTGCCTTGATGCGGTCGAATTCACGGCTGGCAGTGGGCTCGCTGCGCTCGGCGCGCAACGCGGCGATTTGCGCCTTCACCACTTCCTCGATGCGCATGTCGCGCGCGCGCGCCATGCGCCCCAACGAATGCACCTTGCCCTTGGCGATGGATTGCAGGTGATGCGGCACCGTGATTTCCGACAACTGTATGGTTTCGCGCACGGTACGCGAACTGGACATTTCACGCAGCGCCTGCGAGCACTCATCTTCGAGCGCGGCAAGTTCTTCTTCAATGGTTGGGTTGTTGTTGTGGGCAGACACTGGTCAATACCTTGGTTGCGGACACTTGATTATAGCGAGCCACAATACGCCTTGTCTGCGCTTCGCTCAAACTCGTTGTCGACGCGCGGATTACATCGTAATGTTAACAATATTGTATTTTGACAATTGCGCCGCCACGCAACTTACCCAGCTCAAGCACACAGCAGTTGTGTCCCGCAATCGACAGCGGTAAGTTTCCGTGCAATCCGCCAACGAGAGCGGGCGTTATTCATCCAAACCAAGGAGTGACTCACTTGAAACCGGCAACTTTTGTCGCGGCGGCATTTAGGCTCGGCGCCGCGCACCAGATGCCGCCGTGGGGTCGCCTGTTAAGCCCGGAGGACATCGAGTCGTTGTGGGCCTACGTGCTTGCCGGCGACAAGCAGTAGCCGGTTTGAACGGCTGGTGCACCTTGAAATTCCAGGTTAGTCATGTCCATACGCAACACAGCCGCCGTGCTCGCTCTGGCGGGCATCGGCGCCGCCCCTGACGTATACGCCGCCGAAAACCCGGCCACGCGCACCGAGCTGCCCACGGTTGAAGTCATCGGCACCACGCCGCTGCCGGGCATCGGCGTGCCGATTAAACAAGAGCCGGGCAATGTGCAGGGCGCCACGGGCGCCGATATCGGCAAACGTCAGGCGCTCGATCTGACGGATTTTTTGAACCGCTCGTTTGACAGTGTGCACATCAACGAGGCGCAGAATAATCCGTTTCAGCCCGATTTGAGTTTTCGCGGCTTCACCGCACCACCATTGCTCGGCACGCCGCAAGGCCTGTCGGTATTCATCGACGGCGTACGCGTGAACGAGGCCTTCGGCGACGCGGGGAACTGGGACTTGATTCCACGCTCGGCGATTTCGAGCATCAATCTGATACCGGGTTCTAATCCGGTGTTCGGCTTGAACACGCTGGGCGGCGCGTTGTCGATACAGACCAAATCGGGATTTCAATACCCTGGCTTCGGCGCGCGGCTCACCGGCGGGCGATACGGCAGGCGCGCGGCGGAGTTTGAATACGGCGGCCATGGCTAGCGCGTCGATTATTTCATCACCGCCAATCGCTTCAGCGAAAACAGCTGGCGCGAACACCCCGCCAGCAGCGTTAGCCAGTTATTCGCCAAGGGCGGCTTTCAGGATGACAAGACCGATCTTGACATAAGCATTTCGCTCGCCGATACGCGCTTGAACGGCACGCAATCGCTGCCGCTATCGATGCGCGGTAATCCAAAGCAGGCGTATACGTGGCCTGACCGCACCAGCAATCAACTCGCGTTTCTCAACGTGCGCGCGAGCCGGTTCGTGCTTGACGAAGTGTTGATCTCCGGCAGTGCGTATTACCGCAAGCTCGATACCGAGGGGTTTTTTTCAGCAACGTCAATGACGACTTCGATCCGCTTTTGCCCGCCGGCGCCGGCAACGCCACGGCGGAGAATGTGCGCAACAACACGTCGCAACGCACCGCCGGCATCGGCCTGCAATTGACGCTGACCGGCAAGCTTGCTGGACGCGAAAATCAATTGAGCATCGGCGCCAGCACCGACAGCAGCCGCACGCGTTTCACCAGCGAGGAGCAGGAAGGACTCTTTGGCGCCAATCGCGGCGCGGATGTTATCGGCGCGTTTACGCTGGATACCGCGGCGGGCACGCGCAATCGCAACACCGGCGTCTACATCACCAACACACTGGCGCTCACGCGCGCGCTGCATCTGACACTGTCTGGGCGCTACAACCAGACACGCGTCGTGATCGCCGATCAAAGCGGTGTCGAGCTCGCGCTGAACGGCTCGCACCGTTTTCGCGGATTCAACCCGGCTGCCGGTCTCACTTTTAACCCAGTGGCGGGCTTCACCGCATACGCGTCGTATAACGAAGGCATGCGCACGCCCACGCCGGTCGAGCTAACCTGCGCCGACCCCGCCGCGCCGTGCAAGCTGCCCAATGCATTCCTCGCCGATCCGCCGCTAAATCCAGTGATCGCGAAGACCTGGGAAACCGGCGCACGCGGCACGCTCGGCAACACGTTGAAGTGGCGCGCGGCGGTCTATCGCACCGAGCTGCAGGACGATATCCAGTTCGTTAATTCCTCGGTCACGATTGATTCCGGTTTTTTCCAGAACACCGGCCGCACGCGCCGCCAGGGGCTGGAACTCGGCGGTGAATACCGCACCGGTGCGTTAACCTTCAGCGGCGGCTACTCATACACGGATGCAACTTACCGCACGCCGTTCACGCTCGCTAGCCCCAACAATAGTTCGGCGGTGGATACCGACGGCGATGGCGCGCCGGACACCATACAAGTAACAACCGGCAAGCGCATACCCGGCATCGCGCGTCACCTCGTCAAGCTACGCGCCGAATACGAGTGGCGCGCGAAATCGAGTATCGGTTTGAGCCTGATGTCGGCGGCGGCGCAACACGCACGCGGTGACGAAAACAACAGCGACGCGCAAGGCAAGGTGCCGGGCTACACCGTGCTGCATCTGGATGCCGGTGTTGCAATCGGCAAGGATTGGCGCTTGACGGCGAAGATCAACAATCTGACCAAACGCCGCTATCAAACCTTCGGCGTGCTGGGAACAAATTTCTTTCGCGGGCCGGGCGGCACGTTCGACGCCACGGCAGCGATGCCGGAACAATTCCGCTCCAGCGGCGCGCCGCGCTCGGCATGGGTCGGCATCGAGTACCGGCTCGACCCGCCGTCGAAATCACGCTGACGCGGGATACATGCCACGCAGCAGTTCTTCAAGCTGAGTTCTCCACGGCGGCATTTCGATGCCCATGGCGCGTTTGATCTTGCTGCAATCGGTGACGGTATTTAGCGGGCGTTTGGCGGTTAGCGGGTAATCAGCGGTGGTGGTAGACAGCAGTTGCGCCCAGCCCTCGCGCAGGCCCGAATACTCACTTGCACAGTCGATCAACGCCCGAGCCCATTCAAGGCGATTGCAGTGGCCCTCGGCTGCAAGATTGTAGATTCCAGTGAGTTCGCGCAAGGCGCCGCCCTTCTCCACCAGCCGCGCGGTTGCGGCGGCATAACACGCCGCCGATGTCGGCGAACCGTCTTGATCCGCCGTGACCTTGAGACTCGCGCGTTCACGCGCAAGCTTCAAAATCGTCAACATGAAGTTGGTACGGCGCACGCTGTAAACCCAGTTCACGCGCAGGATGATGTGATTGCCGCCGCACGCAATCACCGCGTTGTCGCCCGCCAGTTTGGATCGTCCGTACGCATTGAGCGGATTTGGCGCATCGGTTTCGAGATACGGCGATTGCTTCGTGCCGTCGTACACAAACACCGTTGAGTAGTGCACGAAAGTCGCGCCGGTTTTTTTTGCACACTCGGCGATGATGCCGGGCGCGACGCCATTCAGTTGCATCGCAAGTTCGGCTTCACCTTCCGCCGCATCCACCAGGGTGAAACCCGCGGCGTTGATGATGACCTCGGGCCGTGCATCGGCGATCACGCGCCGGATCGAATCGGCGTTGGTCAGATCAAGTTGCACGCGATCCGGCGCCGTCACTTCATGCAGCGGCGACAACACGCGTAGCAGCTCGTGCCCGACCTGGCCGGTCTTGCCCAGCAACAGAATTCGGCTCACGTGCGGCTTGAGTATAAAAATATCAATAAAAACAATTACTTATGATTTATTGCAAAGCGCGGCTGGTATCACGCACGCAACGCAGAATCCGCTCCGGTGTCTGCGGCGCGCTGGTGCAGCCGGGCGAGATGATGAAATTATTTTTGCCCGCCTGCTTGAATGCATCCCACATCTCTTCGCGAATTTCCGGCGCAGAGCGCTCCTGAATACGCGACTCATTGATGCCGCCCATCAGACACTTGTTGGTCATGGTGCGCAACTCGGCAAGCGTGGGGTTGCCCTTCAATCGATCCGACACGCTGAACACCTCCACCGGATAATCGAGCACGCGCTTCATGTCCACGTAGGTGCCGTGCACATGCAGGATGCGCGTCATGCCGGCCATTGCCTCGCACACACGCAAATCAAACGGCTTCAAAAACGTGTTGAAGGTTTCATCATCGACGCCGCGCTCGCCCGGCGGCGCGATCGCGCCATTGATCGAATACAACACGCCGTCGCAACCGGCTTTTTTGAGCTCCTGCATGTAACCGCACACCGACTCGGTCACGGCGTTGAGCATGTGCAACGCCTCGCGCTTGTTGGCGTAAATCAGCGACGATTTGTTCATCCCCGCCGAGCGCACCACCTGCTGGAACGGATCGAAATACGTATCGACAATCGGCACGTCGGGGCCAAGCTCGCGGCGCAACGCACGAATGAGATCAAGCTGCTTCGCGTAATTCGGGATCGTCGGCGGCTGCGGCGTGAAGCGCATCATGTCGGCCGGCGTGTTGATCGTCTCCAGCCCGTCGGGCAGCGGATAACGGTAATCGTGCATCACCTTCGCGATGTCCCAATCGTAAGTGCGCACCCAGGTCGCATGACGGCGCGCGGCCTCCTCCGGCGGCAAGGCATCGGTGACAAAATGCACCCACACCACGCACGGCGGATGATCCACCTCGGCGCCGCTCACCGCGGCTTCAAAGCGTTGACGTTTGTTCATTAGAGATATCCTTATCAGTGGACTACTTCTTACTTTTCCTTCGGATGCACAAAACCGATGGGCCGGCGCCTTGGCTCCGCGGGCGTCATCAGATCCCGCAGTGCGTCGAACACCGCCTTGAATCGTGCGTCCGTTCGCGCTTCGAGCTGATCAAGGCGCCGCGCAAGGTCTTTGTGCGAAGTCAATGCCTGATTCAGCCGCACAAAGGCGCGCACAACATAGACGCTGACTTCGATGGCGCGTGGCGTATTTAACACCGACGCCCCCATCAGCGCGCCATGCTCGGTAAAGGCCAGCGCCGCCGCTGGCGAGTACTTTAGCCGGGCGAGGTGGATGCAATTTGCAACCACCTGCGCTTTCTCCGCTGGACGCAACTCGAACATGAAATCCTCCGGGAAACGTTCGATATTACGCCGCACCTGCTGGTTAAGCCGCTTGGTGGTAACGCCATAGAGTTCGGCCAAGTCCGCATCGATCATCACCTTGTGACCGCGAACAACAAGGATGCGGGTGTCTATACGTTCAACGGGTATGGATTTAATTGCGACCATCAGCTTTTGCGCGTGATTATCAAACTAGCAACCGTACCGCACTTGGTTTTCACCGCCTTGCAATACTGTCGTCTTTTCATGCTGCCTCACTAGCGAAGCGCGAATGGTCGCCTGTGTTGGGGATTGCGTCAAGGCTGCGCGCATCAAGAGGCCGGCTAACACCAACGGGGTCAGGCTT
>CAMDLH010000081.1 GCA_945901405.1 Bordetella parapertussis
AAAGCCTCATGCTCATCCCAGGTTACCCACCGGGGTGCTCGCCTCCCGCCTGAAAGAGGCGGCGGGCCGCACCCCCGTGGATAACCTTTTGGCCGAGGTGACTCCCCCAAAAACCCGAAAAACCACCCACAAATACCCGTCACGAAGCGCTTTTTCAATCTGCGCACGCAATTCGGCACGCGTGCGCAGGCCCAGATGCTCGGCGATGTCCGACAGTATCAGCCAGCCTTCGCCGCCGGGTGTGAGGTGTGCGGCGAGTCCTTCGACAAAGCCGCACAGCATGCGGCCCTCGAAGTCGTAAACCGCGTGCTCCAGCGCTGAGCTGGGCCGCGCGGGTATCCACGGCGGGTTGCACACGATGAGCGGCGCGCGGCCTTCGGGGAATAACGCGGTTTCGATAACTTCAACGCTCTCTGCCAGGCCGAGCCGCTTGATGTTGTCACGCGCGCACGCCAGCGCGCGTGCGTCGGTTTCGGTGGCGATCACGCGCTTGACGCCGCGCCGCGAGAGCATTGCCGCGAGCACGCCGGTGCCCGTGCCGATGTCGAATGCAAGTTCGGTCGCGGGCAGCTTCGCTTTCGCCGCAAGGTCAACATACTCGTTGCGTATCGGCGCGAACACGCCGTAGTGCGGATAAATGCGCGCGCCGAGCGCCGGCACTTCGACGCCTTTTTTGCGCCACTCGTGCGCGCCTATCATGCCCAGCAGTTCGCGCAGCGACGTGACATAACGTTCCCCGGCGGCGCCGTGAACTTCGGCGCAGGCCTCGCTCACGTCGGGCGCGCGCGGCAGCTTGATGCCGTGATCCGGCTCGAACTGAATCAGCAGCATGCCCAGCGTGTGCGCGCGCTGCGATTGCGCCTGCCGGTGCCGGTTGAATGCATCCAGCGGCGTTGCGTCTTCCTTAATCTTGCGCGGCGTGCGCTCGATGCGCCGCGCGATGGCTTGCAGCAACTGCTTGGCGTTTTGAAAGTCGCCGCGCCACAACAGCGCCGTGCCCTCGCAGGCGAGGCGATATGCGGCGTCTGCCTTGGTGGTGTCATTGGCGAGGACTACACGCTTGGGCGGCGGCGTGCCGCTCTCCGAGCGCCAGCGCGCCGAGCGTGACTCGCTTTTTTCGGTCCAGTGGATGATGGGGTACTCGGCCAACGCTCATTCTCCTCGGGCGCACTTTGCGCGGAGCCACGAATAACACAGATTCACCGTGGGCGGGAAACTCCCTTTGGAACTACGCCTGCAGCAAAGGCCGCAATTGCCGCACGTCCTTGATCTTCTCGATATCCCACACCGCATCGCAAAGTTTTCGCGCGCGTGTCTTGCCGAGTATCGGCGCCATCAGGTGGTAACACTTCTCATCGACCTGCTGGCGGTTCATCGGGTTTTGCGCGGTGCCGAGCACGGCCTTGACGTGGATGTTCAGGTCGCGCCCATCCTTGAGTTTGAGCAGCAGGCGGCATTGGCGCGCGGGCATGGCGGCGGCCATTTCGTCGTCGCCTTGCAGCGTTACGCGGCTCCTGACCGCGAGCACCTTCGGGTTTTTCATGCGTTTTTCGTCGTGCGCCGACTCGAAGGTGACGATGCCATCGATCAGCATCACCGCGCACATGTGCTGCATGCAGATATCGGGCATGTGGCGGTTGTCGGTGGTGTTGGCACCCTGGTGCGCCACGCGCACCAGCAGGCTTTCCACCTGATCGGCGGTAACGCTGTTGGCGCGGATCAATTCAAGCAGGCCGTCGAGCGGCGCCTGTATGGGTGAGCCCACCGACCAGCGCTTGATGTTGGTGCGCATCACCTCGAAGCGCGAGCCGAGTTCCTCGATGAGGCGCTCGGGCACCGGCGGTTTGCCGATGCGGCGTTCTTCATTATAGGCATGATAAAAATTGCGCTCGCCGGAGAGTGCATCTTCCACGCCGGTGAAGCCGTGCGAGACCATCGCCGCCGCCGCGGTGCCGTTGCGCGCGGGCATGCCGCCGAAATCAAACGACTTTTCGATGTGTTCCTCGTCGCGCATCCAGCACGATACACCGGACGCCTGCTGCACGGTATACGACAGCAGATGCCGCGTCTGATCGTAATTCAACCCGGCCAGCGCGCCCGCCGCCGCCGCCGCGCCGAACATCGGGCCGAAGGTGTGTGTGGAATGACCCGCCTCGCGAAAATCATGCGCGTGCAGCGATAGCGACAAGCGGCAGCCCACGTCGTAACCAAGTGCAACAGCGCGCAGCAGTTGCATTCCGTTGCGATGCTCGCGTTCGCCCATCGCCAGTGCGGCGGGCACCACACCGCAACCCGGATGCGTGAGCGAGGGCGCGTGCGAATCGTCGGTTTCGTCGGCGTGGCCCAACATGCCGTTGGCGAGTGCCGCATGTTCGGCGGTGGTGACAAAGCGCGAGCCAATGACCGTGGATTGCTTGGTGCCGCCGAGTGTCTTGATGTAAGAAATCGCTTTCACACCGGGCAGCAGGCGCGAGCCGGACACCATCGCCGCGATGGTGTCGAGCAGATGATGCTTGGTCTTCTCGACAACATTTTTTGGCAGCGGTTTCTTCACCGCTTGCGACATATATGCCGCGAGGCCTTGCATCACCGCGGAGACTTCAGGTTTCGCTTGCTTTGCCATTATGCCCTCTGTAAAAAAGATGTTTAAAAACAGATACTTACGTTCTACGCCGAATTGCTCGATGCGCATGTGCGCGTCGAACGCGACCGGCGTGCTAGCCCGAAACTTCGCGCGAGAACATCAATGGAGCCGCCAGGCGACGACATTACGGCCATGCGGATCGGCCTGGCGGGATGAGCGCATCGCGCATATGCCACACCGGCCACACCGGCCCCGTCCGCGGCGCCAATCGCGTGGCGGTTGCGAAAGTGAGGACAGTCCAGACCGGCAAACCAGTCATCCGGAAAATCCTTGGTATCAAAAGAAATTTGCGCGGAGTGCGCGATCTGTTGCGCGGAAATTCTAGCATGGCTGCACGTTCGCTTCGGCTAAAATAGCGCGCTCTCCCTCTCGATGGAATCAGCACTATGAGCACTCCTGTGATCGGCATCGTCATGGGCAGCCAGAGCGACTGGGACGTGATGCGGCACGCGGTCGATATGGTGAAGCAGTTCGGCGTGCCGTTCGAGGCCCAAGTAGTCTCCGCGCATCGCACGCCGGATCTGCTCTACCGCTACGCCGAAGCGGCGGCCGGGCGTGGTTTGCAATGCATCATCGCCGGCGCGGGCGGTTCCGCGCACCTCCCCGGCATGCTTGCCGCCAAGACCATCGTGCCGGTGCTGGGCGTGCCGGTCACTTCGCGCGCACTGCGGGGGCTCGATTCGCTGCTGTCGATCGTGCAGATGCCCAAGGGCGTTCCGGTGGCGACCTTCGCGGTGGGCGAAGCGGGCGCGGCCAACGCCGGATTGTTCGCCGTGGCGATGCTCGCGCGCGGCGATGCCAGGCTCGCCAAAAAGCTGGCGGCGTTTCGCAGGAAACAAACCGCCGCCGTGCGCGCGATGAAACTGCCGGTAAAAAAATGAACCGGATTTTCCCCGACGCCATGCTCGGCATGCTCGGTGGCGGCCAACTGGGGCGCATGTTTACGCTGGCGGCGCACGGCATGGGCTACCGTGTGACCGTGCTCGACCCCGATCCGTTAAGCCCCGCCGGCGCCATGGCCGATGTGCATCTGAAAGCCGCGTATCAGGACACCGAGGCATTGCAACTGTTGGCCGACACCTGCGCCGCGGTCACCACCGAGTTCGAGAACGTGCCCGCGCAAAGCCTGCGCTGGCTCGCCGCGCATTGCCCGGTGCGGCCGGCGGGCGACAGCGTGGCGGTGGCGCAGGATCGCATCCGCGAGAAAAAATTCTTTGCCGGCATCGGCCTGGAGACGGCGCCGTGGGCGGCAATTGAAAGCGCCGGCGATTTTGCGCGCTGCGAGGCGGCGCTTTTTCCGGGCATCCTGAAACGCGCGCGCTTCGGCTACGACGGCAAGGGCCAGGCGCGCGTGGCCGGCCCCGATCAGGCACGCGCGGCGTTCGCGGCGCTCGGCGGCGAGCCGTGTGTACTCGAAGGCGTGGTCGATCTCGAGTGCGAATTGTCGGTGGTGGCGGCGCGCGGCGCCGATGGCGCGAGCCGCGCCTTCCCCGTCGCCGAAAACCGCCACCGTCACGGCATCCTCGATGTGTGCATCGTGCCCGCGCGGGTGGCGCCCGAACTCGCCGCGCGCGCCGAACAGGCTGCGCTCAACGTGGCCGCGCAACTCGACTACGCGGGTGTGCTGGCGGTGGAGTTTTTTGTCGCGCGCGACGGCCGCCTGCTCGCCAATGAAATCGCGCCGCGCCCGCACAACAGCGGCCACTACACCATCGACGCCTGCGCCACCTCGCAATACGAGCAGCAGGCGCGCGTGCTGTGCGGGCTGCCGCTCGGCGATACGCGCCTCATGTCGCCGGTGGTGATGGTGAATCTGCTGGGTGACGCGTGGGCGAGCGGCGTGCCCGATTGGCAGCAGCTTTTCAGCAATCCGCGCGCCAAACTCCATCTTTACGGCAAACACGAAGCGCGACCGGGCCGCAAAATGGGCCACTTTACCGTATTGGGTGACAGCGCCGAGGCGGCGCTTGCCGAAGCGCTCGCACTGCGCGCCGCGCTGTGTCCCGCGTTCGCGCTCGCCGCCGAATAGCATGGAGCCCGTCGTCGTATTTTTCCTGCTTGGGCTGGCGGGAGGTTTGTTACGTACCGATCTCAAATTCCCGCCGGCGGTGTTCGAAGCGTTGTCGATTTACCTGCTGCTTGCGATCGGCCTGAAAGGCGGCGTTGAGCTTGCCAAACATCCCTTGGCTCAAGCGGCGGTGCCAGCCCTTGCCGTGCTGGCGCTGGGGTTCGCCATTCCGCTCGTCGCGTACCCGGTGTTGCGCTACGTCGGCAAGTTGCCGCGACCCGACGCCGCGTCGATAGCAGCGCATTACGGCTCGGTAAGCGTGGTGACGTTTGCAGTGGGCAGTGCATACTTGACGCGGCTCAACGTTTCGTACGAAGGCTTGCTCACGGTGTTTCTGGTGCTGCTCGAAGCGCCCGCGATACTGGTGGGCGCGATGCTGGCGCGGCGCCGCGATTCAACTCAGTCGCTGGGGCAGATTGCACGCGAAGTGCTGCTCGGCAAGAGCGTGTTTTTACTGCTCGGCGGGCTCGTGGCTGGCTGGGTGATCGCGCAGGACTTTGCGCCGCTTGACCGCGTGTTTTTCGATTTGTTCAAGGGTTTGCTGGCGTTGTTTTTGCTGGAAATGGGCCTGGTCGCGGCGCGGCACATAGGCGCGTTGCGTCGCTTCGGATTGTTTTTGCTGGCGTTCGCCATCGTGATGCCGATGTGTTCGGCGGCTTTGGGGCTTGCGACCGGGCAGCTGCTGGGGCTATCGGTCGGTGGCATGACGTTGCTTGCCACCCTGGCAGCAAGCGCATCATACATTGCCGCGCCCGCCGCGATGCGCGTGGTGGTACCCGAAGCCAACCCGGCGTTATCACTGGGCGCCGCGCTCGGTGTCACGTTTCCGTTTAATCTGGTGGTGGGTATTCCACTTTATTTTCAAGCCGCGAACTATCTGGCAAAAGGGGCGCTATGAACGCTAGACGCAAGCTGCTGACCGTCATTTGTGAAACCGATATCGAGCGCAAATTGAGCGACGACGTGATGGCGCTGGGCGCGCATGGCTACACCGTTACCGAAGCGCGCGGGCGCGGCGCGCACGGCGAGCGTGACGCGGCGTGGGGGCCGTCGGGCAATATCCGCATGGAAGTGATTTGTGAGGCTGCGGTAGCGGACGCGATTTCCGCGCATTTGCGCAACACCTACTTCGCCAACTACAGCATGGTGCTTTATATGGCTGATGTAGAAGTGCTGCGCGACGCTAAGTTTTAGCGCCTTTGTTTGATGTTAGTATCAATTGCTGTACTTGGTGTTGTTTCCATCGATTTATTGATTCCCTAGTGCCATGACCGTCGGCGACACGTTGTTGCAATCCGATTTGAAAAGCCTGCCGTTCCTGCATCGCGGTAAGGTGCGCGATCTTTACGCGGTGGGCGGCGACAAGCTGCTGGTGATCCAGACCGATCGTTTGTCCGCCTTCGACGTGATACTGCCCGTGCCGATCCCCGGCAAAGGGCGCGTGCTCACCGAACTGTCGAACTTCTGGTTTAAAAAACTCGCGCATGTGATTCCGAATCACCTGACCGGCATTGCGCCTGAAACGGTGGTGTCGCAGACCGAGCGCGCGCAGGTGGCGGGCCGCGCGATGGTGGTGAAAAAACTCGAGCCGCTGCTGGTGGAAGCCGTGGTGCGCGGCTACCTCATCGGCTCCGGCTGGGCCGATTACAAAAAAACCGGTGCGGTCTGCGGTATCAAGTTGCCCGAGGGTTTGCAGCAGGCGCAAAAACTGCCGCAGGTGCTGTTCACGCCCGCCTCCAAGGCCCCCGCCGGTCAGCACGACGAAAACATTACCTACGCGGAGGTCGAAAACATCGTCGGCGCGAGCCTTGCCGCGCAGGTGCGCGACGTGTCGATACGCCTCTACACCGAGGCCGCCGATTATGCCGCCACGCGCGGCGTGATTATCGCCGATACCAAGTTCGAATTCGGCGTCGATGCCAACAACCAACTGGTGCTGATCGACGAAATTCTCACGCCGGATTCGTCGCGCTTCTGGCCCGCCGCCGAGTACCGCGCCGGCATTAGCCCGCCGAGCTTCGACAAGCAGATCATCCGCGACTGGCTGGAAACACAGCCGTGGGACAAAAAGCCGCCCGCGCCCACGCCGCCGCCCGAAGTGCTCGAACGCACCGCCTCGCGCTATGCAGAGGTGCAACGGCTGCTGATGCAATGAGCCGCCCATGAAGCACGACGGCAGTCTGTTTCCGGCGCACGAGCAAAATCTAAAGGCGTACACCACCGGCATCCTGCCATATCAGGACATCGCCGCGCTGATCGCCGGAGGGCGCATCAACGCCGTCTCACCCATCAGCGACGAGCAGATACAACCCGCAAGCCTTGATCTGAGACTGGGGCCGGTTGCGTGGCGAGTGCGCGCGAGTTTTCTGCCGGGTAAATCGTCATCGGTGGCGGCGAAAATCGAGCGCCTCAAGATGCACGAAATCGACCTCACGCGCCCGGCGGTGCTGGAGCGCGGCTGCGTTTACATCGCCGAGATCATGGAAGAGTTGCGGCTGCCGGCGGATATCGCGGGCAAGGCCAATCCGAAAAGCTCCACCGGCAGGCTCGATGTGTTCACGCGCTTGATCACCGATGGCGGCGCGGAGTTTGAAGGCGTGGCCGAAGGGTATCGCGGCAAGCTCTACGTTGAAATCGTGCCGCGCACCTTCAGCGTGTTGTTGCAGCAGGGCGCGCGGTTGAATCAACTGCGTTTCGTGCGCGGCAATCCGCCGCCGTCGGACGCCAAGCTCGACGAACTCGATCAAGCGTTGGCACTGGTGTATTCCGACAGTGCAACACCACTGCCCGCGATCATCAAGGACGGCCTGCGCATCTCGGTCGATCTCGAAGGCGACAGCAGCGGTGGCATCATCGGCTACCGCGCGAAACATCATGCGCCGCTGATTGATCTTGGCAAAATCGGCCACTACGATACGGAAGATTTCTGGGAACCGATCGCGCGCAACACCACCGGCACACTGGTGCTCAACCCGGATGATTTCTATATTCTCGTGTCGCGCGAACGCATACGCATTCCGTCAAACTTCGCTGCGTCGATGGTGCCGTACGATCCCTCGGTGGGCGAGTTTCGCATTCACTACGCCGGGTTTTTCGATCCCGGTTTTGGTTATGGCGCGAACGACATCAACGGTGCGCGTGCCGTGCTCGAAGTGCGTTCGCACGAAGTGCCGTTTTTGATTGAGCACGGGCAGGACGTGGGCCGGTTGATCTACGAACGGCTGCTGTCCGAGCCGGCAAAAGTGTATGGCGTGAACATCGGCTCGAATTATCAGGCGCAGGGATTAAAACTTTCCAAGCAGTTCAAGCCTATCGTTGCGTAAGCATCGGTTACGTAACCCATTGTTTTTATTGATATATTTTGTGTGTGGCAATGTCGCGTGAAATCACGCTGGCAGACATCGCGCGCGCGGCCGCAACCCTGCGCACGGGCGGTCTCGTCGCCTTTCCCACCGAAACCGTTTACGGCCTCGGCGCGGATGCGTCCAACGCGGAGGCGGTGAAGAAAGTTTTCGCCGCGAAAGGCCGCCCGCACGATCATCCGCTGATTGTGCATCTCGCCAGCGTTTCGCAAGTCAGCGAGTGGGCAAGCGAGATTTCACCGGCCGCGCAAATGCTCGCCAATAAATTCTGGCCAGGCCCGCTGACGCTGGTGATGAAGCGCGCGCCGCGCGTGAGTGATCTAGTCACCGGCGGCCAGGATACCGTGGCACTGCGCGTGCCCTCGCACCCGGTGGCGCAAGCGCTGCTTCAACAATTCAGCGACGGCGTGGTCGCGCCATCCGCCAATAAATTCGGCCGCGTTTCGGCGACCACGGCAGAGCATGTGCACGCCGAATTCGGCGATGCGGTGGATTGCGTGCTCGACGGCGGCGCCTGTGATGTGGGCATTGAATCCACCATCGTCGATGTGTCGCGCGGCGCGGCTGTGTTGCTGCGCCCCGGTTGGATTACCGCGCGCGATATCGAAGCGGCGCTGGGCACGTCCTTATCCGCGCCGGACGCCAGCGCGCCGCGCGCGCCCGGCACGCTCGCCAAACATTACGCGCCGCGCACGCCGCTAATGATGATGGAGGCCGATCTGGTCGCGGAACTCGCGCGCAGCCTTGCCGCGCAAGGCAAACGCGCCGCCGTGCTCGCGCGCTCGGCGTTGCAACCGTTGATTCCGGGCCTGCTCTGGCGCGCGGCCCCGGCCAATGCCGCGGGCTACGCACATGAACTCTATGCCAACCTGCGCGCGCTCGATGCCGCGGGCTGCGACATGATCCTGGTGGAAGAACCGCCGCTGGCGATGGAGTGGGCCGCGATTCGCGACCGGCTCTCGCGCGCCGCGGCGGGCGCGGGCGCACAGGTGAAAAATTAGCCAATTAGCCGGCGCAAATGCGCCCGCCGCTACGCCGTAACGCGGTTGCGCCCCGAATTTTTCGACTGATACAGCTTGCGGTCGGCGTCGTTCAATAAATCTTCGTAGGTTTTGAATTTCGGCTTGAGCGATGACACGCCCGCCGAGATGGTTTGCTTGATGGTCTTGCCTTCGTAGCCGAAGGGATAAACCTCCATCGAGGCGCGAAAGCGTTCCGCAAGCTCGGTGGCGGTCTTGATGTCGGCGTTGGGCAGCACGGCGATGAATTCCTCGCCGCCGAAACGCGCGAGGATGTCTTCGCCGCGCACGCATGACTTCACTACGCTCGCGCTTTCACGCAGTATGTAATCGCCGCAACTGTGGCCGTGCGTGTCGTTCACCTTCTTGAAAAAGTCGAGATCATAATAAATCAACGACAGCGGGCGGCCGTAAATGCGGCAGAATCGGAATTCCGAATCGAGCGTTTCGAGCAGATATTTCTTGTTGAATAACTGCGTGCCCGCGTCGATCGTCGCCATGCGGTAGATCTTGTCGTGAAACACGAATTCAAGATTGTCCCGCGCGAAAAATTTGAACAGCACCGTGCCCAGCCGCAGCATGTCCCCGTCGCGCAGTTCGACGCGCGAGCGAACGCGCTCGTCGTATATGAAAGTGCCGTTCGAACTGCCAAGATCCTCGATTTCAACCGCATCGCCGCTGGAAAATATACGCGCGTGCTCGCGCGACACGCTGTCGTCCGGCACGACGATGCCGTTGGAGGGCGTGCGCCCGACGCAGATCTCCGGCGCGTCGAGCAGAAAGCGCTTGCCGAGCGCCTCTCCGCTGTATTGAATCAGACACGCGCGGCTACGCGCCGGCGCGAGTTTCTGGGTCATGTGCGCGCCGTCGGTTATGCGCGTGGTTATGTTTTTGGGATTGGACGCCATTTCACCTGCGCTCCGCCCGGAGCGTTGTCCTTCTGGATAGCTTCGTTAAATTATAGCCCGATTGACCGGGCGGGCAGGCTACAACGTGATTTGCCAAAAACCGACATCCACCCAGGCGTCGAACTTGCGGCCCACCTGCGGGAAGTGCGCCACCTTGGCAAACCCGCATTTTTCGTGAAACGCGATGCTGCCTGGGTTGGGCACGGTGATGCAGCCCACCGCCGCGTGCACGCCCCGCGCCCGCAGGCGTTCGAGCAGCGCCATGTAGAGCGGATACGCCACGCCGCTGCGTTGCGCGGCGGGGCTGACATAGATGGTGCTCTCGGCGGTGTGATCGTAGGCGGCGCGCGAGCGCCAGCGCGTGGCATAGGCGTAAGCGACCACGCCGGCGGACGATTCGGTGACCAGCCACGGATATTCGGCGGTGATGTTCCTGATGCGCGCGCGCATGTCTTCAGCCGCCACCGGCTGCTGCTCGAACGAGATGGCGGTGGTCGCGACGAACGGGTTGTAGATCGCGCAGATCGCCTCGGCGTCGCTCTCGGTCACGTCGCGTATCGTCGATTGCATGGCGCTAATTGCTGAACAAAGCGCTTTTGATCACTTCGCCCATTTTGCTCATGTCGGCCTTGATGAAGCGCGCGAACTCTTCGGGGGAGCTGGCGACAATCTCCACGCCCGCGTTGTAGACGAATTGCGGATCGAGCGACTTTAACGCCAGCGCAATCTGGGTGTTGAGTATCTTGATGATGGGCGCGGGTGTTTTCTTCGGCGCGAAAAACCCGATGGCCGCCTCGGATGCAAAACCGGGCAGCGTCTCCGCGATGGCGGGCAGGTTTTGAGCCAGCGGCGAGCGCTTGGGCGTGGTCACCGCGAGCGCGCGCACCTTGCCGCTTTTGACGTGCGGCAATATGGGGCCGAGTGCGGCGAACATCAGTTGCACTTCGCCGGTAAACAGGCCCAGCATCGAAGGCCCGGAGCCTTTGTAATTGACGCGCACGATTTTGGTTTGCGCCATGTAATTGAACAATTCCGCCGCGATGTGCGGCGTGGAGCCGCCGCCGCCCGCGCTGTAGTTGAGCGCGCCGGGCCGCGCGCGGGCGAGCGCGATCAGTTCCTTCACCGATTTAACCGGCAGCGACGGATGCACCACCAGTACATTGGGCGAGTTGATCGCCAGCGTGATAGGCGCCATGTCCTCCAGCGGATCCCAATTTACTTTCGACAACAGCGGTTGCAGCCAGACGTACGCGCCATAAAACAGCAGCGTGTAGCCGTCGGGCGCGGCGTCTTTCGCGATGATCTCCACCGAGATGCTGCCGCGGTTTTCGACGATCACGCGCTGGCCGATGCGGGGCCCGAGCTCCTGCGCCACCACGCGCGCGCCCCAGTCGTGATTGCTGCCGGTGGAGGCGGTGAGCACGCGGATGATCTTCGCCGGAAATTTGTCCTGCGACTGCGCGGCGTGCGGCAACAGCAGAATTCCGCTCAACGCAATTGCCCTGGCGAAGTTCATCGTGTCACTCGGTCGAGAAAACGTTTCACGTGCCGCACAAGCTCGGTTTCCGCGCCGTTGAAATAATGATCCGCGCCCGCGACTTCGATTTGCGCCGAGCCGCGCACGCGCTTGATCGATTCCGCGCGCCGCGCCGCGTTCTGCATAACGACAGGAAATCCCTTGTCACCGTAGATATCCAGCACCGGCGCCTTGAATTGTTCTGGCTGGGTGTAGACGCCGTTGCTGATGCCCACGGACACCCACGCGTCGATGGCTCCGCTGCTTAAAAGATACTCATTCACCATGCGCGAACCCAGGCTGTGCGAAACGATTACGATTTTGTTGTGGCCGTTACCGCGCAAAAAAGTTACCGCGGCGTGCAGACGTTCGGCCGCATCGGGAAACACCGATGGATACTGCTCGGGCTTGGCATCCGACGCCAGCACCGGCATCTGCACCGACAGCGTGGCGTAGCCCTGCTCGGACAACTGGCTGCGCAGCGGGTTGATCAAACCCCAATCCGGATGCACACCCATGCCGTGCACGACAATCACACCGGCGCGCGCCTTCGCGTTGGGCGCGTGGATCGCGAGAAACTTGTGGCCGGATTTTTGCGCGATCCACGTAACGTCGCCGACGAGTATCGCGGGCGTGATTTCATCGGCCCAGCGCTTCTCGCGCGCGTGATCGGCTTGCGCGCGGCACACGCCGCTGATGCCCAATAACAGCGCGCATGCCAGCGCTACGGCATGTATATAAGTATTTGTTTTTATTGATATTTTTATCATGTGATGCAGCGGACAATGCTACTCGTTGCGCACGCCCGCGGTCTTGATCACCTTCGCCCACTTGTTCATCTCGGCGCGTATGTGCGCGGTGAATTCCTGCGGCGTGCTGGCGGCGATGTCGTTGCCCTGATTCAAAATGGGATTGCGCACCTCGGGCATGGCGAGCACTTTCACCAAATCCGCATGCATGCGGTTCACCACCGCCGCACCCGCGCCTACGCGCGTGACGATGCCTTGCCACGAGCCTGATTCGGCACCCGCGTAGCCCGCTTCGGCCACGGTGGGTATTTCCGGCAGCGCGGGCGAGCGATTTGTGGTGGTCACCGCAATCGCGCGCAGCTTGCCCGTTTTAACGTGCGGCACGGCGGTAATCACGTTGTTGAACATCACGCCGACCTGGCCGCCGATGAGATCAGTCGTCGCCGGCGCGCCGCCTTTGTACGGCACGTGCACCATGTCGATGCCCGCGATCATCTTGAATAATTCCGTGGTGAGATGTATGCCAGTGGCGGTGCCGCTCGACGCATACGACAACGCGCCGGGCTTCGCCTTCGCCAGCGCCACCAGTTCTTTGAGCGTACGCGCGGGCACTGAAGGATGCAGCGTCACCACGTACGGCGAGGTTGATACCAAAGTCACCGGTACGAAATCAACCAGCGGATCGTAGCGGGGTTTGCGCGGCATCGCCGGTATCACCGCCAGCGTGCTGATCGACCCCATCGCAATCGTGTAGCCATCGTTGGGCGCCTGCGCCGCGACTTCAAAACCAATCGCGCCACCAGCGCCAGGGCGATTGTCAAACACCACCGGCTGGCCCCACATCTCTGTGAGCCTCAACCCGATGATGCGCGCCTGCACGTCGTTTTGTCCGCCGGGCGGTTGCGCGATGATGAAGCGGATGGGCTTGGCGGGCCACTGTTGCGCGTACGCTTGAGCCGTAAAAAAGCATGCTGCGAAATGCAAAAAAATTTGACGCAGACTTACGCAGATTTTCACAGATTAACCTCGCGTGTTTTCTGGTTTGGTATGATTGCCGTGAATTCCATCGTGCGTGTCCGTGCTGCTGGCGTGGCGTAGCCAAGAACAATCTGCGTAAATCTGCGAAATCTGTGTCAAAAGATTTTTAGCCTTGGACCTTAACACCCGCCTTGCGCGCATGATTCACAAATGTCTGCCGCGCGGCGAGCATGTCATCCAGCGTGCCGAAGGCGTTGGTGTAGCCGCCCTTGAAGCCCGCGCCTTCGATCAGCTTGAACATCTTGCCGAAGTTGATGTTGCCCTTGCCCGGCGGCAGATGCACTTCATACCCGTTGCGAAAACAATCCGCCAGCCGCACTTCATGCACGCGCTTGAAATTGAGCGCCTTGACGAACCCCTCGATGCCTTCGGGCACCAGGTGCGCGTGGTTGGCGGTGAAGCACAACTTGAAATTCGGCGACTTGATATCCCAGTAGTACTGCCACTCCTCGATGGTGTGCGCGAGGTAATGCACTTCGGCGTCATCCGGCTCCTTGTTGAGGTTTTCGAGCAGCACCAGCGCTTTCTTTTTCTCGGCGTGTTTCACCACCGCTTGCAGGCGCGCCCTGCCGGCCTCCATGCGCATCTTCTTGTCTTTGGTGAAATGGTAGCCCGCGTGCATCTCCGTCCAGCTTGCACCCAGCTTCGGCACCAGATCAACATAGCGTTTCAAGTAATCGGTGACCGCATCGGCGACATGCGGCGAATACTCGGCGACGTTCACCGCTGAATTCGTATGCAAGCCCAGTTCAAGCCCGTGCTTGTCGAGCAGCTTGCGCACGCCCGCGCAGCGCTTGGCGTCGAATTTCGGCAATGCGTTCTCACCGGTGTCGAGTTGAATGTCGATGTGCTTCAAGCCGTGCTTTGCCGCCCATTCGATGGCGGTTTCCAGTTTAAGGCGGCGGCTGATGTCGATGCCGATGCGGTCGAGCAAGCTCATATTATCTCTCCAGGGGAATTGTTCGTGGCATGATAGCGCAAAGTGAAAACTGATTCGGCGTGAAGCCAGTCTCGCCGGGGCTGAACGTTCTGGAGTGTTGATGTATTTTGATTTCCAGCTTTGGCGAATGACCGAGGGGCTGCGCGGACGCATCGTTCTTGCCGTCGTGCTGGGCTTGTTCGCGCTGGCCGCGGGCATTGCGCGGTTCGCTTTTCTGGGATGGCTGCTCGCCCTGATGTTCCAGGGTGCGCCGTTTTCGCAACTGACGTTGCCGCTGGCCGGCATCGCGTTTGCCATCATTGTGCGTGCGCTGCTCGAACATGCGCGCACCATGGTTGCGCACCGCACCGCCGCTCGGGTGCAAGAGACGCTACGCGGACACCTCTACGACAAGATTGTGACGCTCGGCCCCGGCTGGTTCGCGGGCGAGCGCACTGGCGGCGTGATGCTGTCGATGGTCGATGGCGTCGAACAGTTGCAGACTTTTTTCGGCCAGTACCTGCCGCAACTGTTCATCTCGGCGTGCGCGCCGTTCGCCATTTTCGCTTTCATGATGTGGTGGGACTTGCCGGTGGCGTGCGTGATGCTCGCGGCGGCGATTTTTACGCTGATCCTGCCTGCCTTCGCGCATCGCCAGAACCAGCGCGCGGCTGTCGCGCGGCAAAAGGCATTCAAGGCCTACGGCGAAGAATTCCTCGACGCGATGCAAGGCTTGCTGACGTTAAAAGCCTTCGGCCAAGGCAAGGCGTATGGACGGATGCTGGGTAAAAAAGCGCGCGCGTTGTCGGATGAGACCATGTGGGTGCTCGCGGCCAGTATCCTCACGCGCGGCATTACCGACTTGGGCATGGCGCTGGGCGCGGCGCTGGCGCTGGCGCTGGGGGCTTATCGCGTGACGCACGGTTTGATGGGCATGGAGGCGCTGCTGGTCATACTCATGGCCGGCACCGAAATTTTTCGCCCGTTGCGCGATCTGCGCACCGTGTTGCATCAGGGCATGACGGGCCAATCCGCGGCGGCGGGGATACGCGCGCTGCTGGATGAAAAAGGCTTCGCGCCCTCATTTACGTCTTCTGGTGGCGCGACGGCAATCGCCGAACCCAGCCGCCAACCTTCGATTACTTTTGAGCAAGTTCAATTTGCCTACCCCGGTGTACGCGGCTCGGCGCTGCAAGACCTGAGTTTTTCAGTGGCGCCGGGCGAGCGCGTAGGCATCGTCGGGCCTAGCGGCGCGGGCAAATCGTCCATCGTGCGCCTGTTGTTGCGCGCGTACGATCCGCAGTCCGGGGCGGTACGGTTCGGCAATCAGAACTTGCGCGAGCTGGATCCGGACGAGGTGCGCCGGCAGATTGCGGTGGTCGCGCAGGATACGTATCTTTTCTACGGCACCATCGATGACAATCTGCGCCTCGGCCGGCCCGATGCCAGCGTGCAGGAGGTCGAGGCCGCCGCGCGCGCCGCCAACGCGCATGATTTTATTCAGGCGCTGCCCGATGGTTACCAGACCATGATCGGCGAACGCGGCACGCGCTTATCCGGCGGGCAGCGCCAGCGCCTGGCGATCGCGCGCGCGCTGCTGCGCGATGCGCCGATACTCATTCTTGACGAGGCGCTATCTTCGGTCGATGCGGAGAACGAAGCCTTGATCCAGCAGGCGCTCGACCGGCTGATGCGGGGCCGCACCACGCTGATCCTCGCGCATCGCTTATCCAGCGTGATCGATGCCGACCGCATACTGGTGCTCGAACACGGGCAAGTGGTGCAAAGCGGCCGTCACGATGAGTTGATCGTCCGCGAAGGGCCGTACCGCAGCCTCATGGGTGCGCAGGCGGCGGGGCAGCGCGCGCATGCCGATATCCCGGCGGATGCGATAGTCGCGCAAGTCGTGCCGGCGCAGGAGATCGAACCGCACGATGAGGCCCGCGCCGAAATCCGCGATATCAACAGCGACGCGGCGGCGGTCGGCTGGCGCGACACCGTCTACACGCTGATGCGTGTGATCCGCCCGTGGTGGAAGCAGCTCACGGTGACGGTGGTCTGCGGCATCGGCCGCGTCGTCGCGTTCATCGGCGTTGGTATTTTGGGCGCGCTTGTCATCGCGGCGGTAAAAGATGGCGCCGCGACGCAAACGCTGGTGATTGCGCTGCTGGTAGTGGCGCCACTGGCCGGGCTGCTGCACTGGCTGGAATCGTGGCTCGCGCACGACATGGCGTATCGCCTGCTGGCGGAGATGCGCATCGATCTGTTCGTCAAGCTCGAAGCGCTGGCGCCGGCCTACCTGCTGGAGCGCCGCTCCGGCGATCTGGTGGCGCTGGCCACGCAGGATGTCGAGACCGTGGAGTATTTCTTCGCGCACACCGTGGCGCCGGCTTTCGTGGCGGCGCTGGTGCCCGCCGCGGTGCTCGCAATGCTAGGTGTGACCGCATGGCCGCTGGCGGTGGCGCTGCTGCCGTTTCTAGCCTACGCGGCGCTCACGCCGGTGATCGGACGCCAGCGCATTGACCGCCTGGGTTCCAGCGCGCGCGCCGCGCTGGGCGAGATCGGCGCGCATGTCACCGAGACGATTCAGGGGCTATCCGACCTGACTGCGTTTCAGGCAACGTCGCGGCGGCGTGGAGAGTTCATGACGCTGGTGCGGCGTTATCAGGAAACGCGGCTCGCGCTGCTGGATGATCTCGCGCGCCAAGGCGAAAAGCTGGAGCTCGCCACGGGCCTGGGCGCGTTGGCGATTGCCATAGTGGGTGCGCATGCCGTGGCAAGCGGCTGGATCGCGCCGACATTACTGCCTTTGCTGATCCTGATATCCGTGGCCGCGTTTTTGCCCATATCGGAAATCGCGCAGGTTGGCCGCCAGCTTGCCGACACCATCGCCTCGACACGGCGGCTGCACGTGGTGCACGCAGAACCCGAGCGAATAACCGATGGTCCGCTTGAACTGCCCATCGGTCATGGCGGGTCGTCGCTGCAATTCAACAGGGTGAGCTTCACCTACCCGCGGCGCGCGAGGCCTGCACTGTCGGAGGTGTCGTTCGAGGTCGCCGCGGGATCGACGGTCGCCTTGGTGGGGCCTTCCGGCGCGGGCAAGACCACGGCCGCAAACCTGCTGCTGCGTTTCTGGGACCCCGGCGCCGGATCGGTGCGTCTCGCCGGCATTGACCTTCGACAACTATCGCTCGATGGCTTGCGGCGCCATATTGCGCTGGTGGCGCAGGATACCTACCTCTTCAACGACACCCTCGACGCCAATATCCGTTTGGCTCGCCCCGATGCATCGGCGGCCGCGCTGAATCGCGCGATCGAACAGGCCGCATTGTCGGAGTTCGTCGCCAGCCTGCCGCAGGGCCTGCACACGCGCGTGGGGGAACGCGGCGTTCAGCTCTCTGGCGGCCAGCGCCAGCGCATCGCCATCGCGCGCGCTTTTCTCAAGGACGCGCCGATACTGGTGCTCGACGAGGCCACCTCGCATCTGGACGCATTGAGCGAACACCATGTGCGCGCCGCCCTCGACGCCTTGATGGTGGAGCGCACCACCATCGTCATCGCGCATCGTTTGTCGACGATCCGCGCGGCCAACCTGATACTGGTGCTCGATGGTGGCCGCGTCGTCGAAAGCGGCAACCACACGGAGCTGCTGGCGCGGCGAGGTTTTTATGCGCGGCTGGTGGAACGGCAGATGACAAGAGCACAGCCGAGACAGGTTGAGACAGAGGTTGGGGTTAGACCGATGCCGTGATGCCGCGTAAAATTACGCCAGTGCGGATTAACAAACCCCGCCAGTGATTGGCGCGGTCAAGGAGACACCATGAAGTTCTTTCAAGGCTTTTTGCATTTCAACATTCGCTGCTCGGAAGAAGACCTTCCGGCGATTGAGAAGTTTTACGGCGACGTGCTCGACCTCAAATCAGGCCCGCGTCCGAACTTCAACGCGCCTGGCATATGGCTTTATTACGGCGACGATCCCATCCTGCACGTCGGCGCGCGCTTCAAGAAGGGCGCACAAGTCAAAGACCACCACAGCGGCAGCCTCGACCACATCGCATGGAAGGCCACCGGCGCGGTCGATTTCAGGAAGCGCCTGAAGTCGCTAGACATCGAGTTCGAGGAGCAGAACATCAAGGACGCCGGGTATCAGGTGTTTTTGTACGACCCTGTAGGCACCAAGCTTGAATTCAATTTCGAGAAAGAGCACGTGCCCGATGCGGTGCCGCTGGGGACTACGGCGCAGGCGAATATGCGGTAGTAGCAACTCAATACAAAATCTTCACCGCAGAGGCGCAAAGGCGTAGAGAACACCCGCAGAGAAACGACTGGGTTTCTCTGCGTTTCCTCTGCGTCCCTGCGCCTCTGCGGTGAGGCTTTGTTATTTAAGTATTTGTTTTTAAGGGGTTTTCTGTGAGGCTCGCCATCGCCGCTTCCACTCCGCCCTTGTTGTGCGGCACCTTGGCAAGCTTAAGGCCCATCTCCACGCCCGCCAGCGTGCCCATAAGCGTGAGATCGTTGAAGTCGCCAAGGTGCCCGATGCGGAACACCTTGTCTGCGATCTTGCCCAAGCCGCTGCCGAGCGACATGTTGAAGTTGTCGAGCACGACTTTGCGGAACGCGGCTTCGCTGTGGCCCGCCGGCATCAGCACGGCGGTAAGGATGCTCGAATGTTCGGTTTCGTTCTGGCACAGGATTTCGAGACCCCACGTCTGAACCGCGCGGCGCGTGGCTTCGGCGTGGCGGTCGTGGCGTTTGAACACGTTGTCCAAGCCTTCTTCTTCGAGCATGGCCACCGCTTCGCGCAATCCATACAAGAGATTGGTCGAGGGCGTGTAGGGAAAAAATCCGGTCTTGTTGGGGCCTATCATTTCGTCCCATGACCAATACGATCTGGGCAGCTTCGCCGTCTTCGATGCGGCAATGGCTTTTTCGCTCACCGCGTTGAACGACAATCCCGGCGGCAGCATCAGCCCTTTTTGCGACCCGGCGACGGTGACATCCACGCCCCATTCGTCGTGGCGGTAATCAATCGAACCGAGTCCCGAAATCGTATCCACCATCAGCAGCGCCGGGTGTTGGGCGCGATCCATCGCCTTGCGCACCTTGGCGATTTTGCTGGTGACACCGGTGGATGTTTCGTTGTGCACCACACACACGGCCTTGATCGCGTGCGCCTTGTCTTCAGTGAGTTTGGCTTCGACCGCGGCGGCATCCACGCCGCGCCGCCAGTCGCCGCCGATGAATTCCGGTTGCAGGCCCAGGCGCTGCGCGAGCTTTTGCCACAACGTCGCGAACTGGCCGGTCTCGTACATCAGCACCTTGTCACCGGGCGACATCGTGTTCACCAGCGCCGCTTCCCACGCGCCGGTGCCAGACGCCGGGTAAATCACCACGTGCCCCTTGGTCTTCAACATGCGCTGCATGCCGGCGAGCACGTCTAACCCAAGCTGCTGAAATTCCGGCCCGCGATGGTCGATGGTCGGCCGGTCGATCGCGCGCAGGATGCGGTCGGGCACGTTGGATGGGCCGGGGATTTGCAGGAAATGACGGCCAGCGGTGTGGGGCATGAGTTTTCTCCACGAAAGGGTGGGGTATTATAAGGGCGAACTTCAACTGCATTTCGACGCGGATTTACGCAGATGAACGCGGATTAAACCCCATGGTGTCATTCCCGCGCAGGCGGGAATCCATAACACTGCGCCATATGCCACATGGCATGGGTTCCCGCCTGCGCGGGAACGACGCGGTTGGCTTTTAATCTGTGTAAATCTGCGTAAATCCGCGTCAAAAAAGGTTTTGAAATGACCACCACCAACACCGCCCTAGCCACCCGCCTGCAAAAAGAAATCCACGGGGATGTATTGTTCGACGCTGCCACGCGCGGGCGTTATTCGACCGACGCATCGATCTATCAGATCGAACCCATCGGCGTGGTCATACCTCAAACCGAGGAAGATGCAATCACCGCGATGCAAATAGGCATCGACGCGGGAGTCGCCGTGCTGCCACGCGGCGGCGGCACGTCGCAATGCGGGCAAACGGTGGGCGAGGCGCTGGTGATTGATGTCAGCAAATACTTGCGTAACGTGGTCGATTTCAACGCCGAAGCGCGCACGTGTGTCGTGCAACCCGGCGTGGTGCTCGATCAACTCAACGCGTTTTTGAAACCGCACGGGCTGTGGTATCCGGTGGATGTATCCACCAGCGCGCAGGCCACGATAGGTGGCATGACGGGAAATAACTCCTGCGGTTCGCGCTCGATTTTCTACGGCAACATGGTGCACAACGTGCGCGGCGTGGATGCGGTGTTGGCTGATGGCAATGCGTATCACTTCGGTGCAGTGCCGTCAGATCTGTCGCAAGTCGAAGGCCCGCAGAGCTATCGTGAACTGGTGCGTAAAATCCGCGACATCGCAGTGCTCAACGCCGAAGAAATCGAGTTGCGTTACCCGAAACTGCTGCGCCGTGTAGGCGGCTACAACCTCGACACGGTGTCAGGCATGGCTTTCAACATGGCGCATCTGCTGGTGGGCAGCGAGGGCACGCTCGCGTACTCGAAGCGCATCCACCTGAATCTCTCGACGCTGCCCAAACACAAGACGCTGGGCGTGTGCCACTTCCCGACATTCTTCAAATCGATGGAAGCGCCGCTGCACATCGTGAAGTTGAAACCCACGGCAGTGGAACTGGTGGACCGCACCATGATCGGTCTCGCGCGCGGCAACCCGGCGTTTCGCCCCATCGTCGAGAAATTCATCAAGGGCGACCCGGATGCGATTCTGCTGGTGGAATTCGCCGGTGACGACAACGACGAGCAACACCGTAAGTTGAGGCAGTTGGTTGAGTTGATGGGCGATCTCGGTTTCCCCGGCGGCGTGATCGAAATCACCGACGCCAACTTGCAACGCGACGTATGGGAGGTGCGCAAGGCGGGGCTGAACATCATGATGTCGATGAAGGGCGACGGAAAGCCGGTGTCGTTCATCGAGGATTGCGCTGTGCCGCTGGAGCATCTGGCCGAGTACACCGACCGGCTGACCAAAGTATTCGAGAAACACGGCACCACCGGCACCTGGTACGCGCATGCCTCGGTGGGCACGCTGCACGTGCGACCGATACTCAACATGCGTGAAGACGGCGCGCAAAAAATGCGCGCCATCGCCGAAGAAGCCGCCGAGATGGTGAAGCAATACAAAGGCTCGTACTCGGGCGAACACGGCGATGGGCTGGTGCGCAGCGAATGGATCGCGCCGTTCTTCGGGCCTAAGCTCACGCAGGCCTTCGGCGAGATCAAGGATATTTTCGATCCCAAGAACTTGCTCAACCCCGGCAAGATCGTGCGCCCGTCGAAGCAGGACGACCGATCGCTGTTTCGTTTCAAACCGGGTTATAAAACCATACCGATCAAGACCACGCTCGACTGGAATGAGTGGGGAGGTCTGGATAAAGCCGTTGAGATGTGCAACAACAACGGCCACTGCCGCAAGTTCGACGCGGGTACGATGTGCCCGTCGTTCAGAGTCACGCGCGAAGAACAGCATCTCACGCGCGGACGCGCCAACACTTTAAGGTTGGCGTTGTCAGGCCAGCTTGGCCCGGATGCTTTCACGTCCGATGAGATGCACCAGGCGATGGACCTGTGCGTGTCATGCAAGGGCTGCAAGCGCGAATGCCCGACCGGCGTGGACATGGCGAAGATGAAGATCGAGTTTCTTCACCATTACAAACAGCGGCATGGGTTTACGTTGAAAGACAAGTTGATCGCGAATCTGCCGCGGTTCGCGCCGTGGGTGTCGAAGCTGGGGCCGCTTGCGAATGTGGCGCAGGCGATTGGGAAAGGGTTTGCGGGGTTTGCATCGCAGCGGTCGTTGCCAAAGTGGGCGAGTATGACCTTCTACAACACTACTCCCGGGGAGGGCCGGGGCGGGGGTGTAGCAACCATTTCACCCCCATCCCAACCTTCCCCCCTCAAGGGGGAAGGGGCTTCGAGCCGCGAAGCGGTGTTATGGATTGACACCTTCAACAACTACTTCGAACCCGACAACGCCCACGCCGCACTCAAAGTGCTGCAAGCCGCCGGCTACACCGTGCACCTGCCGCAAGCCAAAGACAGCCGGCCACTGTGCTGCGGCCGCACCTACCTAGCCACCGGCATGGTGGACAAAGCCCGCGCCGAAGCCGAGCGCACCATAGCCGCGCTGATGCCCTACATCGAACGAGGCGTACCCATCGTAGGCCTTGAGCCGTCATGCCTGCTAGGCATGCGCGATGAGTTCCTGTCGATTCTGCCCAACGCACAATCCGCGGAACTGGCATTGAATGCTTACCTCTTCGAAGAATTCATCGCACGCGAACTCGACGCAGGCCGCTTTAAACTAAACCTAAAATCACTGCCGCAGAAAAAAGCGTTGCTGCACGGCCACTGCCACCAGAAAGCTTTCGCCGCCATGCCCGCCGTGCTGCGCGTGTTGAAACTGATCCCCGAACTGGAAACTGAATTGATCGAATCAAGCTGCTGCGGCATGGCCGGCAGCTTCGGCTACGACGCGGAGCATTATGAGGTGTCGATGCAAATGGCCGAGGCCGCGCTGCTGCCCAAGGTGCGCGAGGCAGCCAAAGACACGCTGATCATCGCCGACGGCACCAGTTGCCGCCATCAGATACACGATGGCGCGCAACGCGAGGCCGTGCATGTGGCGCGGGTGTTGGCGGCGGCGCTGTAGGGCGCCTGCTACGGACTGTTGTAGAGCGTCTTCTCGTAAATCGCCGTGACGCGCTTGCCGTTCCATACGTAGCAAAAAAGCTGACCCTGGCGGCAATTGCTTACCGCGCGCGGGCGGAATGCGGCGTAGCATGCGCCGCCCGCGAGGCGTACGCTGTCGTATGCGATGCCCCAGGAATCGACGGCCTTTAGCGTGAGCGCAAGCGCCTGGCTTGCTGCATGGCTATCCCGGTCGTAAACCGCTGCAAGATCGCGCCGGCCGCGAATGTCGTGCAACTCCGCGTCGATGTCCGCCAGATACGTGCGCATGTCGATTTCAATCGGCGCTTCGTTCGTGCGCGCGAGGAAACGTTCGCGCGAATGGCGTGTTTCGGCGATCGCTGTGTCCAGCGTATTGGCCGCGTAATACACGCCGAAGCCGCCATCACTGAAGCGATTGCCTTCAGGGTCGAGGTGCGTGAAGGCGGCCATGATCGGCGTGGTGCCGGGGCCGCTCACGCGTTCCTCGGGCGGCACAAGCGAGAGGTCGCCGATTTCCTGGCGCACGCGCGGGTTGGTGAGATTCTCGACGTAGTACACCGCCTCAAGATCGGCCGGATCGGCCACGCGGTCGAACAATGTCACTGGCGGAAAACGGCTGGGGATCAGGCGGAAGCTTGGCTTTACTTCCACCCGCCGCACGTCAGGCAGCGTGCTCATCCGCCGCGCTGCGCATCGAGATACTGCCGCACCACGTAAAGATCGGCCACCTGGCCCGACAGCATGCGATCCAGCGCGCTTTTGCCACCGAAGAGCGGCGCGGTGTTGGGCTTGCGGATCCACGCATCCGCGGCATCGGGGCGGGGCAGCAGGACTTGCAGCGCGGCGTAGATGCCGAAGATGTACGAAATACGCTCCAGTACATCCTGCGGCAGCGCCACGTTTTGAAGCTGCTTCCACTTGTAGAAGGTCGAGCGCGGCGGGCTGCCGAGCAGCTTCATGAGCTCCTTGCTGCCGAGTTTCCAGGCTTCGGCAATCCGAAATAGCGTGCGCAACGCCGGCGCGGAAACGTCGCGAGCGACGAGATAGGGGGCTTGGGCTTCTTGGGCCTGAAGAGACATGGTTATGTCCTTTATGTCCACTAAGATAATAATGGACAATATACTCCATATGTGTACACTCAGCAAGGCATTGCGAAATGGCGCCACTGAGATACTTAGATGAAAGTAAAACATATACTAATCAATTACTTATTTAATGTTAGCGCCCACTTTTCAAGTTCCGGTGCTCGCATTCCACGGAATGAAGCGACATCGCCGGGCTTACAATAGCCCGCTGGCTGTTTCCAAGCTGAAACAGCAACAAAACCATACCGCTATGCTCCACCCAATGCAACAGAGCCTCGCAACGCCCCCACCGCATACTCAAGGCGCAGCCAACGCCGCCGCGTTGCTGCGGGTCGAAGACCTCCACGTCCAATTCAACACCTCGCGCGGCGTGGTGCGCGCGGTGGAGGGCATTTCGTACCAGGTGCAGGCGGGCGAAGTCGCGGCGCTGGTGGGTGAATCCGGCTGCGGCAAGTCGGTGTCTTCGCTGGCGATCATGCGTCTCTTGGCGCAGACGGGGCGTGTGACGCAGGGGCGCATTTTGTTCGAGGGGCGTGATCTGCTGGCGTTGTCGGACGACGAGATGCGCGCGATACGCGGGCGCGACATTGCGATGATTTTTCAGGACCCGATGACATCGTTGAATCCGGTGCTCACCGTCGGTTTTCAGATCATGGAGCCGCTGCTGATACATATGCGCATGACGCCGGACGAGGCGCGTGAGCGCTCGGTCGAGTTGCTGAAGCTCGTCGGCATTCCCGACCCGGAACGACGGCTCGATCAGTATCCGCATCAGTTTTCCGGCGGCATGCGCCAGCGCGTGATGATTGCGATCGGGCTTGCTTGTAATCCCAAACTCATCATCGCCGACGAGCCGACTACCGCGCTCGATGTGACGATACAAGCGCAGATCTTGAAGC
>CAMDLH010000082.1 GCA_945901405.1 Bordetella parapertussis
CGATCAATTTTTCCGGCGAGGAAGTCTCAAAGCTGCCCGCGTACCAACGCACACGGCGTGGCATCGCGAGGAGCTTCCAGATTCCGCGCCCGTTTTCGAGCATGACGGTATTGGAAAACCTGATGGTGCCGCTCGAATTCGTCGCCCACCGTAGTTCATTGCTGCGCGAAGGCACGCGCGATGAAGCGATGGAGATACTCGGCTCGATCAGTCTCGCCGACAAGGCCGACACGCCATCGAATCAATTGTCGCAGGTCGAACTGCGCAAGATGGAACTCGCGCGCGCGATGGCGGCGCGCCCGCGCCTGCTGATTTCGGACGAAGCGATGGCTGGCCTGTCGGGCAACGAAATCGACGAAGTGCTGGCGATACTTTTCAAGCTGAACGAAACCGGCATCACCATCATCATGATCGAACACATTATGCAGGCGGTAATGCGCTTCTCGCAACGCGTAATATGTCTGGACGCAGGCAAGATCATCTGCGAAGGCGCGCCCAAGGACATCATAGCCAACCCGGACGTGCAGAGGGCCTATCTTGGCGCTTGATCTAAAAATTGAAAACGTAGACGCCGGCTACGGCGCGGTGCGCGCGCTGCAAGGCGTGTCGATGCGCGTTGGCAACGGCGAAACAGCGGCGTTGCTCGGCACTAACGGCAACGGCAAGAGCACGCTGATGAAATGCGTGATGGGCATGGTGCGCCCCACAGCCGGCGCGCTCACGCTAACCATCGATGGTGTCAAACACGACCTCACGCACCTCACCACCGAACAAATCGTCAACCTGGGCGTGGCGATGGTGCCCGAAGGCCGCAGGTTGTTCCCGCGGCTCACGGTCGAGGAAAACCTGCTGCTCGGCGCGTTCCGCCCGCAGGCGCGCGCGGACATCTCTAAGAACCTTGCCTTCTGCTACGAAGCGTTTCCCTTGTTGCAAGAGCGCCGCAAACAACTCGCGGGCTCCATGTCCGGCGGACAACAGCAAATGTTGGCCATCGCCCGCGCGCTGATGTCCTCGCCCAAGCTGCTGCTGGTCGACGAACCGTCAGTGGGCCTGGCGCCGATACTGGTGTCGCAAACCATCACCAAGATCAAAGAACTCAAAGAACGCTACGGCCTCACCGTGCTCATGGCCGAACAGAATTTCCATCAAGCGATCCGTATCGCCGACCGCGGCTACATCATCGTACACGGCGAAATCGTGTTCGAGGGCAGCGTGGCCGAGCTTGAGCAGAATGATCTGGTAAAGAACTACTATCTGGGAACTGCTGCCTGAGCCGCAGGATGCTGGTGAGCGTGGCGAACTGCGTCGGGTAACATACACACATTGGAGAGAAAAATATGCCATCCATCAAGCGTTATGAACCCATTGCGTCATTCCCGCCTGTTTGCTGCCGTTCCACACGGTCAGCATAGACGAGAAATCGTTCCGCAAACATCTGCGGGACGTGACGGCGGTGCCGGGACTGTCGGCCATCGCCATCAACTCCCATGCTTCGGAAGTGGCCTCATGCACCTTCGACGAGCAGGAGCGCGTGCTCGCGGCAACCATGGACGAGGTCGGCAGCCGCATTCCGCTGGTGCACGGCGTTTACGCCGACGGCAGTCTCGAGGCGGCGCGTATCGCGCGCATGGCGCAGCGCGGGGGTGCATCCTGCCTGTTGGTATTTCCGCCGGGGCCGCTCGCGCTAGGGTCGATGTCAAAACCGGAAATGGTCATCGCGCACTTCAAAACAATCGCGGAAGCGTCGGACCTGCCGATCATCTGTTTCCAGTATCCGCTCGTCAGCGGACTCGGCTATCCGGTCGATACGTTGTTGCAACTGATCGATGCCGTGCCGTCGATACGCGCCATCAAGGACTGGTGCAACAACGTGATGCAGCATGAGCGGCAGATCCGGGTGTTGCAATCGCTGCCGCGCCGAGTGAACGTGCTGTCGACGCACAGTTCGTGGCTCTACAGCTCGTTGGTGCTCGGCTGCAACGGATTGCTGTCCGGCGCCGGCAGCGTAATCGCCGACTTGCAAACCGCGTTGTTCGAAGCCGTCAAGGCGGACGACATGAAACGCGCGCGGCAGATCAACGACCGCATCTATCCGCTCGCGCAGGCGTTCTATGCCGATCCATTCGCGGACATGCACAACCGGATGAAGGAAGCGCTGGTGCTGCTGGGCCGCATTCCTTGCGCGGCAGTGCGCCCGCCGCTCACCAAGATCGGAAACGCCGAGATCGCGCGCATCCGGCAGGCGCTGGATGATGCGCAGGTGTTGCGCGAGGGCGCGCTTGCGCTTGCGGCGTAACGAATAGGATATTATTCGACATGCGTAAATTTGGTAGATAAAATCTTGTTTGTTGATGTGCTTAATCGTAAGAGAAATGATGAGTGAATCCGACAAAGCGAAAACACCACCAGACGCCGAATTGATGGCGTCGGGGGCATCAAACCCGCTCGTTTTTTATTAGCCATGATGCGCGAGACGCTGAATTAGCTGAAGCGTTTAGCAAACTACTTAAGAGCGTCAGCGCTGGAATGATCAAGACCTTCAGGTCTTCCGACAAGAAGGGCACGGAGGGCATTGATTTCGGAGAAGAGTGGTACAAGCGCTTGATGTTGCAGCTTCAGTCAACTTCGGACGTCGTATGTCTCTTCACAGAGCGTAGCCTAGACCGCCCGTGGATTCTGTTCGAGGCGGGCGTGGCAAAAGGCAAAGTGAATACTCCAGTCGTTGACGTAGCGCTTGGCGTACCTCTCAGTCGAGTGAGCACCGGCCCGTTCTATCAATTCATGAATATGGATGACAGTGAGGGCGACCTCACAAAGCTTGTCAATCAACTTGCCTAACGAGTCCCAAACCTGGAACTCGACAGTGATGTGGTCAAGACTCAGGTGTTGGCATTCAAAGCGACCGAGGAGGCGCTATTGAAGAAGCTAACATCGGGCACCGCCAAGGCAAAGACAAAAGAGGAGATAGACGAGACAGCCGTTGCAAAGCTCGCGGAGGAAATGAAAGCACTTCCGTCACGTGTAGCTGAACGATTGGCCGAAAGCGGCGACCCTTTCCGTCGCCGGAAAATGCGTCGCTTTCACCCGATGATGTTCGAGGATCTCATGCACATGTCTGGGGACTCCACTGACCCGGTCGGCATACTTATGGCTGCCAGCGTCGTTCGCGAGGATGCGCCGTGGCTTTATGAGTTGGCGATGGAGGTCTACCGAGCTGTTAAGTCCGGAGATGCCGCAGCAATAGAGCAGGAAATAATGCGGCTCCAGTTGGACGGCAAAGGACATGGCCGACTCATTGCTCTCGTTTCGAGATTTGTACAACCTTCGTCTTGGGCTACAAGTAATTTCCGAGGATTTTCGAGACATTGACCATTTTCTGTTCGAGCTTAGCCACTTCTCGTCCTTTCGTCGTCGAATGAAACGGCGACAGTTTCATCCGATTCTTATCGAAACACTACTTACCGGACGCGGGTTTGCGTGGGCAATTCTCATTAGTCGAGTGATGGCATTGCTTAGTCGCAGCGGGGTTGGATCACCACTCACCAGCTTTTCGTGGCCACCATTGGAACTTCTGGAGCCATGGGCAAGGACCGCCACACGAAGCTATACAAGCTCCGCAGATTCTTTGGATGTTCGCGTCAGGTACCGAACAGCGCTTGCGCAGTATCATCGAGCGACAGATGTTCTTCAAATGAATGTTGTAAATCGTATCGGTCTAGCTGAGAACTTGTGCTCGGGCTTTCGGATTGGTGCTGATGTTGCAATGCAGTTCGGGAAATCCACATTTGATATCGGGCTAAGCAGAAGTTATTTTTCAGCCGCAGAGGAAGTCGTGCAAGCGTATCGGACTGCACTTGGAACACGGCGTCAAGCGGTCGTGACCGTTCGCGCATTCATGAAGGACATTGATGAATTGCCAAGACGAAACGATATGCCGAAATTGCAGGCGGTGACTCTAAGCAAGATTCTTCAGGCATTGCAACTCGCCCACCCAGAGATCTATTCGAAATCGTTTGAGGAGATTGTTTCTCTTGACTCTCAGGCCCCTTCCAAATTTCTCGAACAGATAGAAGGGCTGAGAAAGTTGAAGGAAATAAATGTATCTCAGGGGCTTGAGGTTTCGAAACTGTGTTCTGCTGTTTTTCGCGAAATAAAGTTTTTCTCGTCCTACGACAATCCTATACATCATCGGATTCTCATCGAGGAATCTCAAATTTTTAACCAGTATTACAAACTCGTTGATTTAACAGCAGATTTTCTAGCGTACAAATGAGGGATCAAAAAGATAGCAAGAAGAAGGCATACAGTGCGAGGTTGGCAAAATCGCAAGCATATGTTTTTAAAAACTTTTTTAACCTCCAAAACAAGTAGTCATTTTCATCCCCGCTTCACTTCCTGTATCGACTTCACGAATTCGCCGTCCTGACGCTTGAGCGGTTTGGTGACCGAGCGCGTGTTGCCGAACGTCGGCACCCATTGTGAATGCTTGCCCGCGCCGCCGGTGACGATAATGATGAGGTCTTCGGGCTTGCCCCACATGTGCACGGGCGTATCCAGCGGTGCGTTCGCAAACTGATCAGACAGTTTGCGGCGAAAGCGCCGCTCGATGCCTTCCTGCGAAAATTTCGATAATGGAATGGTGGCACGCTCCCACAACCATTCCTTCGCTTGCGCCTTGGTCATGCCTTTTTTCGCCACTGTCTGCGCATGCTCGGGGCCGAACGCCATCACCGGCTGGCCGTTGTAGTAGGCGTTGTTCGATCCGGTGATGGCCATGGTGCCTGCGCACATGGTGAGTATGCCTTCGGGCGTGATGCTTTCGTGGTCGTTGATATTGTGCGGGCTTTCGGCCGCGACCACGGTGACCGCGCTCGCCTCCTTCGGAAAACCGCGCTCGACGTGCAGCGGCTCCCACGGACTGTTTTCTTCATTCTCTGCGACGCAGAAAGTAAATTTCGCGGGCGTGCCCGCGGTGGCCATGTCGCCGGTGCCAGGTATTGCCGCGCCAATGTTGACGAGGCACAAGCGCACCGCGCGGCCAATCACCGCGTTGGCGCGAAAATAATTGCCCATCGCGTTGTGGCCGGAATTGACGCCCACTTCGCGCGCAACCGGGCCGTTGAAGATCAGCATCGGCGTGCACGGATGCGTGGTGGCTTGCGTGCCATAAAGGTTATACGGCTCCTCGGCGAGCGCTTCGAGCGCCAGCAGCACCAGCGGAAAGTATTCCGGCTTGCAACCCGCCATCACCGCGTTGGCGGCTACGCGTATCGGCGTTGCCGCGCCAAAACGCGGCGGGATTTTCACCACAGGCTTGTCGAAATCGCGGTCGCAAAAACTCAGCATGCGTTCAACGCGCTCCGGCGTGGGCGGGATCACCGGCAGGCCGTCACTCCAGCCCTTGCTGCACAAAAATTCAAATACCGCTTCGGGGTCGTCGTCGCACTCGACCATCGCGCCGGGCGCTTTCAACATCGTGTTGAGCGAACTCATGCCTGCTTCTCCTGCTGTTTTTCTTTAACTACGTTGAGCAACTGCGGCAGTGCCACCGACGCGCGCTCTTTCACTTTTTCCATGTCGAGCCCGCCCAGCGGATGCTGGATTTTCAGCAGCGGCAAATCAGGCACGCCGAACACCTTGGCCTGCGCACTGCCAAGCTTCATGAAGGTATCGGAACACACCACCGCGGCAATCAAACCGCGCTTGGTCAACTGCGCCATGTCATGGACACTCCACGACGTGCACGAGCCTCAATCGGCCATCGCACTGATTACGAGATCAGCCTCGTTCGCCAACTCGTCGAGCACCTGATCGGTGGCCGGACGGCTCGAAGCAGGCTTGCGCTTGATCACCACCGAATCGACCTTGAATTCTTTTTTAACGCCCTCAATGATCATGTTGAGCAGGTGATCGGCGTTGGCCTTGCTGTTATCCAGCACGCCCAGGCGTATGCCGCTTTTGCCCAGCGTGCGATTCGACTTCAGTTGCGCCACGTCCTCAATCGGCGCGTCGGGTACTACCAGAAACGTCTTGGCCATATTGGCTTCCTTTCAGTGAAAATCAAAATCATGCAAATGCAGCTTACGCTTCAATCCAGCTTGATACCCGTCTGCTGCTGCACCTTTTTCCAGCGCGCAAGATCGTTGCGCAGACGGGTCGTCAATTCTTCCGGCGTGCTCTTGATGACCTCCGCGCCCAAACGATTGAAAGCATCACGCGTGGCGGGCATGTCGAGCACCTTGCTGAGCGCGCCATACACGCGCTGCACGATGTCTTTCGGCGCGGCCGAGGGCAGGAAAATCCCCGTGTAAGTCGCGGCTTCAAAGTCGCGCACGCCCGACTCTGCCATCGTCGGCACATCCGACAGAGTCGCCGAGCGCCTGGCGGACGCCACCGCGATCGCGCGCAGCTTGCCTGCTTTCACCAAGGGCGCCGAGGTGGACACCTGATCGAAGATGCATTGCGTCTGCCCGCCGATCATGTCGATCAGCGCGGGACCGCTGCCCTTATACGGCACGTGCGTGAGCTTGATGCCGGTAATAACCTGAAACAACTCGCCAGTGAGATGCGTGTTGCTGCCCGTGCCGGCGGAGGCCATCATCACCTGCCCCGGACGCGATTTGGCGAGCGCGATAAATTCCTGTGCGTTTTTTGCCGGCAGCGACGGATGCACCACCAGCACCAGCGGCACGATCGACACCATCGACGTCGGCGCGAAATCGCGCAGCGGATCGTACGCCTGCGTGGCCGCAAACGCGGGGTTCACCGTCAGCGAGCCGCTGGAGCCGAGCAGCAGCGTGTAACCATCGGGCGCGGACTTCGCAACGAATTCCGTGCCGATGCGCCCGCCCGCGCCGCCGCGGTTTTCCACGATCACCGGTTGGCCCAGTTGGTCGGTGAGGCCGGGCGCCACCGTGCGCGCGGTGATGTCGATATTGCCGCCGGGTGCGAATGGCGCGATCAACCGCAGCGGCTTGTCGGGATACGCCGCGAATGAAAAGTGCGCCGTTGCCATGCACAGCAAGGCAAACAAACATCGGAACAAAATATGAACTCCAGGAAGGGATGCGGCACGCGCGATGTTAGCAGCAGTGCCAGACGCAGACAAACCGCGCTATCCACGTACAGTCAAAGCACCGGATAACGTTTGTGCGGCCCGCGCACTGCTGGTTTGGCATGGCGCGTCCAGCGCTTTGCATGCGGGCGTTGCGCGTAAACCTCATCGAACACGGCTTCGAGTTTAGTGTGCGAGCCGCGCAGGTTGTCGATCACCGCTTTTGCCCAGTCGAAATATTCGATCTGGCGCTTGAGCGGCCAGCGCGTGGGCGGATTGGTGGCGACATCACGCAGGTTGCAGATTTTGTCCGCAAGCTTGACCAGCCTCGCGCGCGTGGTGAGATGCGGCCCGTGCTTCACCTGCAACTCCTTGCGCTTGCGTTTTTTTAATTTCTTGTTGTCGGTGACTTCGATCACGATGTCGCGTATCTCGCCGCCGAATTCGCGCGCGAGTTCTTCGGGCGTGGTCTGCGTGTCTTCGAGCGTATCGTGCAGGATCGCCGCGCACAGCGCGGTGGTGTCCGACACGCCGCCTTCGTTGAGCAACACGTTGGCGAGATCAATCGGATGATTGATGTAGGGCGAGGCCTCCGGATCCTTGCGCCGTTGATGACGGTGCTTCTCCGCCGCAAACGCAATCGCCTTCAGCAACAATGCCTGATTTGAACGCATGATGCCAATAGTAACATAAGTATTTGTTTTTATTCAACATTTCATAATAAACATGACTGGCATCACAACCGAAGCTGTACAATGTGCGCTCCTCGATCAAACGCAAATCAACCGTCTACAATGCCCCGCACACCCGACAGCCTCGCGCGCCTCACAGCGCAACTCGCTGCATTCGCCAATGAACGCGACTGGGATCAATTTCACAACCCAAAGAATCTCGCGATGGCGCTCGCTGGTGAAGCGGGCGAACTGGTGGAACATTTTCAGTGGCTCACGTTTGACGAGGCGGCGAACCTGCCGGCGGACACGCGCGAAGAAGTCGCGCTCGAATGCGCCGACGTGCTGCTGTTTTTGCTGCGCCTCGCCGACAAGCTCGACATCGATCTTGCGAAAGCAGCCGAGAAAAAACTCAAGCTCAACGCGAAGAAGTATCCGGTGGAGAAGGCGCGCGGGCGGGCGACGAAGTATGACAAACTTTAGCAGCGTGAAGGGCGAAGGGCGAAGGGTGAAGGGGGAAAGCGTACCCCCATCACCGCGCCGTGCACCCTTCACTTTTCACCTTTCACCCTTCACGCGGTAACAAAATGCTCTCCTACCGCCACCAATTCCACGCCGGCAATTTCGCTGACGTATTCAAGCACGCGTTGCTCACAAGGCTCTTGCTTGCGCTCAACAAGAAAGCAAAGCCGTACTTCTATCTCGACACGCACGCGGGAGTCGGCCGCTACGATTTCACCCACCCGTGGGCGCAAAAGGTGCGCGAGTACGAATCAGGCATCACCAAGCTGTGGGATCGCACGGACACCCCCGAGTCGCTCAAGCCCTACCTCGACGCAGTGCGGCGCGAAAACCCCGATGGGAAATTGCGGTTTTATCCCGGCTCGCCGCGCATCGCGCGCGGCATGATCCGCCCGATAGACCGCATCGCGCTCACGGAACTCAACAAAACCGATTGCTCCGAACTGCACCTGCTGTTCGCGCGCGACCCGCGTGTGACGGTGAAATTGATGGACGCGGTTCAGGGCCTCAAAGCGCATCTGCCGCCGAAAGAGCGGCGCGGCCTGGTGCTGATTGACTCATCATTTGACGTGGCAGGTGAATTCGCGCGGCTCGCCGGCGCGCTGGCGATGGCGCACAAGCGCTGGGCCACCGGCACCTACGCCATCTGGTATCCGCTGATGGGCGCGGGCGTGATACGCGGCTTTGAGCGCGCGCTAGCCGACACCGGCATACGCAACGTATTGCAATTCGAGTTTTCGATATTGCCGGAAGACGCCTCCACCATCCCCGGCTGCGGCATGATCATCGTCAACCCGCCGTGGAAATTCGACACCGAGATGCGCACCATGCTGCGCTGGATGTGGCCGATACTGTCGATCAACGGCGCGGGCGGGGTTAAGGTGGAGTGGCTGGCGCGGGAGTAAACCGCGCGGCTCGGATCACCCAAGCCGTTCGTAGGATGGGTGGAGCGTAGCGCAACCCATCTACTTGAGTCCCACCCAGAACTTCTCCAGCCGCTTGTAAGAAATCGGATACGGCGTCTTCAACTCCTGCGCGTAGAGTGACACCCGAAGTTCTTCAAGCTGCCAGCGGAACGTTTCCAGCAGCGGATCGACAGCACCCGCCTTGCGTTGCTTGTCCAATTTCTCTTCATGGCGCTTCCACCAATCGGCGATGCTCACCGCGTGCTTTGCGTCGCGTTCGGGGTCGCGCGGATATTTTTCCAGCCGCCTTTGCATGGCTTGCAGATAACGCGGCAGGTGCGCCAGTTGCTCCCACGGTGTTGCGGCAAACCAGCTTTTGAAAATCAGCCGTGACAGTTGCGCGCGGATGTCGGCAGCGGGCCGTGCGAGCGAGCCTTTCGATTCGTTGAGCTTCAGCGACACGCGGTGATATTCCTCGGCGATCGCCGCGAACAGGCGGCACGCGCCTTCGCTCACTGCCGGCAGGCGCGTGCGCGCGCGTTTTACTTGCAACTCGAAATCCTTCAGCGTGCGCGGCGGCGCATCTTCGCCGATGAAGGCGCGATCAACAATCGCCGCCACTAAATCCAGCCGCAAGTCCTCAACCCCGGCGACACCGCGCAACTGCATCGCCGCCTGCTCGAAGCCGCGCGGATTTTTCTCAAGCTGGCGCACCTGCTCCTTGAGCGTCAAACGCATCAGCCGCGTGACACCCGCGCGCATCGCGGCGTCGGCCGCCTGCTTCACATCAAAGAGCCTGATCGAAACACTCTCGCCCTCGTCCACCAACGCCGGGTAGCCGATCAACTTGCGGCCATTGCGCGTGAACGAAATCTGCTCCGGCAGATCGCCGACATCCCACACGCGAATGTTGTCGCGCTCGATGCCGGTGTCGGCCTTGCCCAGCGTGCTGAAAGTGAGTTGCGCCGCTTGTCCAAGCTGCGCTTGCAGCGCGGCGAGATCGCGCCCGCTCGCCAGTTCGCGCCCGGCTTCGTCGACAACGCGAAAATTCATTTTCAGATGCGGCGGAATTTCCGCGTTATCCCACACGTCCGCCGTGACGGGTTGCCCCGCGCGCTGACGTACGAAATTCGCCAGCGCGTCGATGAACACGCCGCGCCGGTCGTGCTCCGACAAAAACGCCGTCACCTGATCGGGAATCGGAAACAAATGCCGGCGCAAATTCTTCGGCAATGCTTTGAGGTAAGCGCCGGCCTTGTCGCGAATCATGCCCGGCGCCAGCCAGTCGAAAAGTGATTCTTCGAGCTTGTTCAGGAGGTGCAGCGGCACGGTCACGGTCACGCCATCGAGCGCATGGCCCGGCTCAAAACGATAACGCAGCTTGAGATCGACACCGGCGGCATGCACGGTATCGGGAAACTGCACCTCGGTGATGTCAACCGCCGCGCGTTTCATCAGGTACTCGCGCGTGAGGAACAGCAACTTCGGATTTGCCTGCTCCGCTTCCGCGCGCCACTTCTCGAAACCCGCGCCGTTATGCACGTCCGCCGGAATCAGCGCGTCGTAAAACTCGAAGATCACCTGCTCATCCACCAGCACGTCACGCTTGCGCGCCTTGTGTTCCAGCTCTTGCACTTCTTTTATAAGTTTTTGATTATATTCATAAAATTTTGCACGCGTCGCATAGTCACTCGCCGCCAGCGCACGCCGGATAAAAATCTCGCGCGCCTCGACTGGGTTGATCGCGCCGTAATGCACGCGGCGCTTGGGCACGATGGTCAGGCCATACAGCGTCACGCGCTCGAACGCGTTCACCATCGCGCGCTCTTTCTCCCAGTGCGGATCGAAATAATGCCGATGCACCAGCGTGCCGGCAACACGCTCGATCCAGTCGGGGTCGATCTTCGCGACACAACGCGCATAGAGCCGCGTGGTCTCGACCAACTCCGCCGCCATCACCCATTTAGCAGAATTTACGTTATTGGCCTTGCGCAGCACCGAGCCGGGAAAGATGGTGAACTTGATGCCGCGCGCGCCGAGATATTCGCCTTCGTCGTTTTTGAAACCGAGATTGCCGAGCAGGCCAGCGAGCAGCGCGCGATGCAGTTGCTCATACGTGGCGGGCGTTTCGTTTTCCTTCAAACCCAGTTCGCCGGTGAGTGCAGCCAACTGGCCGTGAATATCACGCCACTCGCGCATGCGCCGATGCGACAAGAAATGTTCGGTCAGCGTTTCGGTGAGTTTGCGGTTCGACTTCTTGTGCTTGATCGCCTCGTCGAAAAACTTCCACAAGTTCAGATAACCGATAAAATCCGAACGCTCATCCTGAAATTGCTGATGCGCGCGGTCGGCAGCCTCGGCGCGTTCAAACGGACGATCGCGCGGATCCTGCACCGATAATGCCGAGGCGATAATCAACACTTCGCGCAGGCAATTCTCCTGCTTGGCGGCGATGATCATGCGCGCGATGCGCGGGTCTATCGGGAACTTCGCCAATTGCCAGCCCACCTGCGTGAGCGTGTTCTTGTCGTCCACCGCACCGAGTTCGGCAAGCAATTGATAACCATCGGCGATCATGCGCGGCGGCGGCGGTTCGACAAATGGGAAATCCTCCACGTCGCCGATCCTGAGCGACTTCATGCGCAGGATCACCGCCGCGAGCGAAGAACGCAGAATTTCCGGCTCGGTGAATTCGTCACGCGCGGCAAAATCCTCCTCGTCATACAGCCGCACGCAGATGCCCGCGGCCACGCGCCCACAGCGCCCGGCGCGCTGGTTGGCGGATGCGCGCGAGATTTTTTCGATTTGCAGCAGTTCGACCTTGTTGCGATAGCTGTAGCGATTGATGCGCGCGACACCGGGGTCGATCACATAACGTATGCCCGGCACCGTCAGCGAAGTCTCGGCGACATTGGTGGCAAGCACGATGCGCTGCCCGCCGTGCGGCTTGAACACGCGCTCCTGCTCCTCGAACGAGAGGCGCGCGAACAGCGGCAGAATCTCCGCGCCCTTCGGGTGATGCTTGCGCAGCGCCTCGGCGGTCTCGCGTATCTCGCGTTCGCCGGGCAGGAACACGAGGATGTCGCCACCCGCTCGTTCGCGCGAGAGATCGTGCACCGCATCGACGATGGCAGACTCAATATCCTCGTCGTCAACATCGGTCTTCTCCCCTCTCCCGCCGGGACTCGGTACAGCACCCCCTTGAGGGGTGGTGGGGCCGGGGGTGAGGGAAGCTTTTGTCTTCAGCGGCCGATAGCGCGTCTCAACCGGATACATCCGCCCCGATACTTCGACCACCGGCGCTTTGCCGAAGTGAGAAGAAAATCGCTCCGCGTCTATCGTCGCCGAAGTCACGATCAACTTCAGATCACGCCGCCGCGGCAGCAGGCGCTTCAGATAGCCCAGCAGGAAATCAATATTCAGACTGCGCTCGTGCGCCTCGTCGATGATGATGGTGTCGTACGCCTTGAGATCGCGGTCGCCCTGCGTCTCGGCGAGCAGAATGCCATCGGTCATCAGCTTGATATAGGTGTTGCGCGACACCTTGTCGGAAAAGCGCACCTTGTAACCCACCGCCTGGCCAAGCGGTGACTTGAGCTCTTGTGCGATACGCGTGGCCACCGTGCGCGCCGCGATGCGCCGCGGCTGCGTGTGGCCGATCATCCCGGCAACGCCGCGCTTTAGCTCCAGACAGATTTTCGGCAACTGCGTGGTCTTGCCTGAACCCGTTTCGCCGCATATGATTACCACCTGATTTTCACTGATGGCGCGCGCGATATCCTCCCGCCGCGCAACCACGGGCAATTCGTCTGGGTAAGTGGGCTGCGGCAGATTGCGCAGCCGCTGTTCGAGGTCGGCGGGGTTCAACACTGTCAACGCAAGATGAAGGCCGCGCATTGTATCGTAGCGCCCTCCACTCTCACACCCAATACAATCGCCTGCCCATGATACGTGCCCTTCTGCTGCTGTGTTGCCTGTGGCCGGCACTGCTTTACGCCGCGGCCGGTAAACTCGATTCATTCGAGGGCGAGGTAAAAATTGCGTCAAAAACCGGCGACAAGGCCGTGAAGACCGGCCTCGAAGTCGATGAAGGCGACGTAGTGCGCACCGGCGCCAACGCCTGGGCGCTGTTCGAGATGAGCGATGGCGCGACAATCACGGTGCGCCCTTCGACTGAACTTCGCATCACCACGTATCGCTATGCGCCCGACGCCGCCGCATCACAAAACAGCAGCGTGCTTGATCTCGCCAAAGGTGCATTACGCGTGGTAACCGGGCTGATCGGACAAAACAATCGCGCAGGTTACGCGGTCAAGACGCCAACCGCGACCATCGGCATACGCGGCACCGATCACGAACCCGCATATTATGAAACCGGCACACCCGGCGAGGACCACCAGTCCGGCACCTACGATAAAGTGAACGAAGGCGAGACCGTTATAAGCGATGCGCGCGGGCGGCAAATCCCCGTTCAGCGCGGACGCATCGCCTTTGTGCCGCGTGACGGCAGGCTGGCGCCGCGGCTGATACAGCGCGAGCCTGGGTTTTATCGCCTGCACGCCGAAATCGACCGCCGTGCCGCGGCGCGACGCACGGAGTTGCGGCAAAAACTCGAACAACGTCAGCAGCAATTGCAGGAACGCCGCGAAGACCTCAAGGATCGTGCGCAACAAAAACCGGCGCGTGACGATCTGCAAGACAGGCGCGAGGCGATGGAGGAACGCAGGGAACAACAAGAACAACGCCCGCAGCGGCTCGATCAGCAGAACTCCGCGCACGACGCACAACTGCGCAAGCAGCAGGAACTACGCGAACATCGTCAGCGGGAATTACAGAAGCGCAAGCGCGATTCCGCACCGGATCGCTGATGCTTTACGTATATCGTAAGCTATTGTTTTTACATAGAAATTTAATGAGCTAACGCACTGCGCGCATAACGTGTGTTGTACGGCTTGGGTTCATGGTTGGGCCGATAACGGCATGGCCCTGCATTGGCGCCGATGCCGTCGCGCAACCGTTCGCACGATGCGGCGATGGGCAACGGAGTGGGTTTCTCACGCTTCTCAATCCATTGCATCAGCATGTCAAATGCCGCCGCCAGCTCGGCCGCGCTTTGCGCGGTGTGCCCAACTTCGTCCGCAACTTCGTCCGTATACGCCTGCACCAGTCGCGCGCCGTTGCCTGCGGCATTCACTCGCGCGCGATACTCAAACTGCGCTTCAACAGCGGCTTGCGGATCGTTTAACTTCCGGAAATCGCATCACGCCCAGGATATTCGAGAGCGCTCAGCAACAATTTCATGATCAAGCCTTCACGTCAGGATTCAGGCTGTAGCAGCCAGTGAGTTTCGCCTCGGCCAGCACGTGGCCCTTGATCGCCGCGCGCACGTCCCCGCCGTTGAAGATACCGGACACGCCGCACTTCGCCACATCGAGCGCGTAGAGCGTGAACACGTAGTGATGCAAGATGGTGTCGTTCCACGGCGGGCACGGGCCATCGTAGCCGAAGTAGTTGCCGGACATATCCTTGTCCGAGGCGAACCACATCGTATAGTCGTTGATGCCCTGGCGCGTGCCGCGCGGACCGTTCGGCCCGCCCTTGCCGCGCGCGGTGACACCGCTGGAGAATTCGCCCGCGTTGATCCCGGTTGACTTCGGATCGAGGTCAACCAGCACCCAATGAAAAAAATCCACGCGCGGCAGCGACGCTGGAATCTTGCGCCCTTCCTGGTTCACATCATCGCCCTTGCTCGGCACGTCGTAATCGTGGCAGATCAGCGCGAACGACTTCGTGCCCGCGGGCGCGTCGCTCCAGGCAAGATGCGGATTGCGATTGGCGCCCAGCGTGCAATGCGTCTTGGCGTCCGGCGCGCAGAACGAAAACTCGGCGGGTATGGCATTGTTATCGGTGAAACTGTTGCTGGTGAGTTTCATGATTTTCTCCCGGTTGAAAAAAAATAATTATAGCTTGCCGAGCGCGGCCTCGCGTTCGTGCTTGCCGAGCAGCGAGAGGCGTTTTACCTCGTCAAAAAAACGCGGCAGATCGCGATTATGTTTTTCCAACAGAGCCGTAAACGCCGGCACCTGCTGCGTGTAGAGCGACACCGAGGCAAGCAGCGCGTTGTTGGGCGGCTGCGCGAACCAGCGGTCGTAGCCGGCAAAGCCGCCCCACTCGGCTTTAAGCTTTTCGTAATCGTGTTTCATCTCGCCGAAAAGTCGCGCCTTGCGCGAGCGCTTTTCATCCGGCGCGGCGGCGCTCGCATAAAGCGTATTGAGCCGTTCGCGGTAACGCACGATCAGTTCGCGAAAACCCGCGCGATAGCGGCTGCGCTGCTCGAACGTCTGCCTGTCGCTGGCACCACCGTGGCGCTCGATCCAGCGGCGCACGCCTTCGAGTTCCACCGCCGTCGCGAACGACTCGTTGAACACCGTGTCGTCCTTGACGTAAACCACCTGATGCGACAACTCGTGAAAAATCAGCCGCGCGAGTTCGACCTCGGGGTAATTCACGAAGGTGTTCAATACCGGATCGTCGAACCAGCCGAGCGTCGAGTACGCGGGCACGCCGCCGACATGCACATCATGCCCTTGCGCGGCGGCATCGCCGGCGTAACGATCCGCGTCTTCCTTGGAAAAATAGCCGCGATAATTCACGCAACCCGCGAACGCGAAGCACCACTGCATGGGCGTCACTGAAAACTCCGGCGCCGCGAAAACATTCCACAACACAAATGGGCGTTGCACATCGGCGTAACGCCGGTAGCTGCCATTATCCGGCAGCGCAAGCTCGCGGCTCGCGAACTCGCGAATCTTCAACGCGAGTGCCAGTCGTGTGCGCAGCGCGTCCGTGGTCACCGGGTCCGCAATCACCGTATCAATCGCGCGAGCGCGCCGCCACACATCGAGCTGGCCCTGCACCGACTGGGCATAATAGCCGACTTGCGCGCAGCCAGAAAATATCAATAAAAACAACAGGATAGCGTATGTTCGTCGATGTTGCATCAGTGCGCCTTACGATGATCGAACTGGCCTTCGCGCAAGAACGCGCATACCTCGCGCGCAACGTCGCGTGAGAACACCATGGCTGAATGGCTCACCGGCAAAACGATGTGATCACGTATGCCGGGCGCACGCGTTTCTTCGACCGTGATGGTGCCGTCGTTGGGCGCGGGCAGGCCCGGCGCGATCACGCGCCCCAGGCCCAAGCTCACGCGTCCGGCGATCACGCCTACATCGTGTTGCGCAAGATCGCACGCGCGTTCGCCCGCAAGCCACTCGCCTACACTGCGGCCTATGGCGGCGCGGCCCGCAGCCACCGACGCGAGCCGCCGCCCCGCATAAGTGTCGTTGAACGGCGGCGCAAGCAGCACCGCGCGGCCCACGGTGAATCGCGGGTTGTCCATGAGCAATCGCGCGACGAGTATCGCGCCCAGGCTGTGCCCAACGAAGTGCAGCTTACCGCCGTTGCCCGCAATGGACGCGCAAAACCGTGCAAGCCGCTCGCTGTTTTCCGACAGCGTGAGGCGCACCGTCGGATATGAATAGTTGGCAACGCAAAATCCGCAACTCGCGATGCGCCGCGCCAGCACCGTCATCACCACGCCATGCACCCACAGCCCATGCACCAGCACCACGGTCTCGGGCTCGCTCATACGGCGCGGCTGTCAAAGCGCGTGACGCCCACCTGTGCCAGATGCTCGACATCGGCCCACGAAATCATCTCCCACGACTCGGCCGCGTAGCGAAAGCGGTTAAGGCTGGCGTTGAGCAGCGGCGCTTCGCGCTTGATGGCGATGGGCAGGCCCGTCGCCGCGCGGTACAGCGTGTCGAGCACCAGCCCGTGGGTGACCACCATCACGGTTTCATCCGCGTGGCGCCGCGCAATGCCGGTCAAACACCCGAGGCTGCGCTCGTAGAATGCGCGCGCGCTCTCGCCGCCGGGCGCGGCATATTCCGGATCACGCGACATGAACAGCGCGTGCGCCTCGGGGTGGCGCACGGCCATCTCGGCATTGGTGAGGCCTTCCAGAATGCCAAAGGTGCGCTCGCGCAGCAGCGGCTCCTTGCGGATTTCGTGCCCGGTGTGCGCGGCGACCGCCGCCGCGGTATCGAACGCGCGCGACAGATCACTGCTGTAGATGACATCAATGTGTGCATCTTTCATGCGCACGCCCAGCGCCGCGGCCTGCGCGCGGCCTATTTCGGACAACGGCGTGTCGGTGTGTCCCTGCATGCGGCGTTCGCGGTTCCACGCGGTCTCGCCGTGGCGCACAAGTATGAGTTCGGTCATTTTTTTCGGCTATTACTGAGTGTGATTATTTCTTGCTCTTTTTATCGGCGAGCTCGGCTTCGCGTTTCTTTTTCGCAGCTTCGTGCTCGGCTTCGCGCTGCTTGCGTATTTTTTCCGTCTGCTCCCGCTCCGCTTCATTTAACTTGCGCTGCTCCGCCTGCTGGGCGCGTATTTCATCGCCGCTTTTTTGCCCGGCCTCGCGATCCATCGCGCGTTTGTCTTTTTCGGCGGACTGCGCGGATTTGGTTTCCTGCTGCGCTTGTTGCGCCTTTTCGGCGGCGGTCTTCTGGTCGCTCTTTTCCTGCGTCCGCTCGGAGCGTTTGCGCGCGCGTTCGGCGCGCATCTGCTCGCCGCGCGCCTTTGCGGCCTGTTTTTCGGGATTCTCCAGCGCCGCCAATTTATCGCGCGCGGCATCGCGCCTGGATTGGCTGTCGCGCAATTGGTTCTGGCTTGCGCGCACTGTCGCGTTCGCCTTGTCGATAACGTTGCGGTCGCCGGTCTTGCGCACGTCTTCCAGTGCACGGTGATGCTGCTTTAACTGCACGCGATCTTTTTGCATGCGCGCTTCGGCGGCCTTGACTTCAGCCGCCGCGGCAGCTTTGGAATCGGGCCCGGCGACCGCCTTGGGATCGGGCACGGGAGCAGGCGCTGGCGCCTGCGCGCGTACGGCCACGCACACAAGGAGCGCCATACCCGCCAGAATCCATCGTATCATCGTCATTTCGGCTTCAAAATCCGTTCAATACATTCGATAGTGACTTAACGTCCAATAACGTTCGGGCTCGCTTTTAGCGGACAAATCATTTTACCTGCTTCCCCGCCTCCGTCGGCCCACGTCAACTCAAGCCCGCCATGCCCAGCATCGAAGTACTGATAATCGCGCCGGTGGTCATCCTGGTTGCGTACATCATATTTGGCATGACGGGATTCGGCTCGACGCTGATCGCGGTGCCGCTGCTCGCGCATCTGTTGCCACTGCATTTCGTGATTCCCATGGTGGTGATCCTCGATTGCGCGGGCGCATTGAGCCTGGGCGTCAAATTACGCGCCGACGCATGGAAAGCGGAATTCATGCCGATGCTGCCGTTTCTGCTGGCGGGGTTGTTCATCGGGGTATACGTGTTGCTCAAGGTGCCGCCGCAGTGGCTGCTGGCGATACTGGGTGTATTCGTGCTGATCTTCGGCGGCAATTTCATGATGGCCCGCAAGACCCTCGTGTGGCTGCCAAAATGGAGCGTGGCGCCCATAGGCTTGTTCGCGGGCACCACTTCGTCGGCGTTCGGCGTCGGCGGGCCGATCTACGTGTTTTATTTCACCGGGCGCGGCGCGACACCCGAACAAATACGCGCGACGATCCCGGTGGTGTTCTGTTTCACCACGGTGGCGCGCATCGTGATTTTCGCGGGCGCGGGGCTGTTCAATCCGCAAATTTTGATAGGCGCCGGATTGCTGCTGCCGGTGATGGCGTTCGGCTTGTGGTGCGGCCACCGGCTGCATCTGAATCTGTCGCGCGAACACGTGGTGCGCGTGATGGGCGCGTTGCTGCTGCTGAGCGGCGCGTCATTGCTGGTGCGCGCCGCCGCAATGTGACCAAGCTCTAGCGCGTGGTGCCGCCCTGGATCAGCAACTGCACGAAGTGGCGGATGTTCAGGTTGCTTTGCACGCTGACGGAGGTGAATTCGATGCTGGCGACTTTTCTGCCTTCTTTCTCGAAGGTGCGCAGTATCTTCGCGTAAATGTCGGTGGCGGTGGTGCCCGCGACCGACAGATTCATGTCGAGCTTGATGTCGGTGCGCGCCGGGAAATCACGATCCACCTCCGCCAGCACGCCGTTATAGCTCAAGTCGAGCAGCGTGCCCTGAAATTTATCTTCCGAGATAATCTTGCCATCCACCGTGTGATAAGTGAACGGGATGTTGACCTCGACGCGCGGACTCTTGCGAATCTCCTGGCGCGGCAACACCTTGCCGAGCGAGGGTATGCCGAGCACTTCATACAACACAACCGGCTGTTTTTTGCCCTTGACGTAGACCTCCATCGGCTCGGCGATGTCCACGAAATTCTTGCAGCGCTCAAAGGTGGATTGGCTGATCAGCACCTGCCCGCGCAGGCTGTAGGCCTCGATGCGCGAGGTGAGGTTGACCTCGTCGCCGATGACCGTGTACTCCGAGTAGATTTTCGAGCCTAGCAGGCCGGCCATCACCGAGCCGGTGTTGATGCCGACGCCCATGTTCAGCTCCGGCATGCCGATCTGCTTGTGATACTGGTTGATCTCGAACAACGCGATCTGCATTTCGACCGCGCAGGTAATTGCATTCTCGACGTCGTTGACGTGCGAGGAGGGCGCGCCGAACAACACCATGATCGCGTCACCCATGAATTTGTCGATGGTGCCGCCATTGGCGATGGCGATTTCGCTCATGCGTATCAGGTAGCGATTGAGTATCTCGAGCAGCACGGTCGCCGGGAACGACTCCGAGATCGAGGTAAAGCCGCGCAAATCGGTGAGCAGCACCGTGACATCGCGGCTGGCGAACTGCTGATCGGGCGAAACCCCGGCATACAGCGCGGCGGCATCCGACAGCAGTTGCTCGAGTTCGTAGGAGGCTGCCTCGTCGAGCTGCTTGCCGGTCTCCCGGGCAATGAGCTCCTGTATGCCTTGAAGCGCGCTGGGCAGGGCAAGTGTCTTCATGTCAACTCCTTGATGCGACGACGGTACTATACAGGCGCGGAGCGCTTTTCGTCGAGATTTCCGCCGGGGGCAGCGCCCAGGAACGCGCCGATGCGGCGCACCCCCTCGCGCAGCCGCTCGATGCCGGCGGTATAGGCAAAGCGCACATGTGTGCGCGGCGCGTTGCCGCCGAAATCGACGCCCGGCGTGATCGCCACGCCCGCCTTTTCAAGCAGATCGAGCGCGAAGCGCCGGCTGTCCCGGGTCAGCCGCCCGCAGCCGGCGTAGATATAAAACGCGCCCTGGGGCAATTGCGGAATATCAAAACCCAGCGCGCGCAACGCGGGCACCAGATAATCACGGCGAGCGCGGAATTCCTCGCGCCGCGCATCCAGTATCGCCAGCGTCGCGGGTTCAAACGCCGCCAGCGCCGCGAACTGCGATGGCGTGGGCGCGCAAAGAAAAATATTCTGCGCGAGTTTATCCAGCTCGCGCACATACGGCTCGGGCGCAACCATCCAGCCGAGGCGCCAGCCGGTCATGTTGAAGTATTTCGAGAAACTATTGATTACAAACACATTTTCAGAAACAGACAAGGCGGTGTCCGCGGCGCCTTCGTAAACCAGCCCGTGATAAATCTCATCGACGATCAGCGCGCCGCCGCGTTGCTCGACGCTTTGCGCCATCGCGGCGATGTGTTCGCGTGGAATCAGCGCGCCGGTGGGGTTGGAAGGTGTCGCCACCAGCGCCGCCACGGTTTGCTCGTCCCAATGGTGATCGAGCAACTCCGGCGTCATCTGGTAGTTGCTGTCGGGGCCGACCGGCACCCCCACCGGCACGCCCTCCATCATGCGCACGAAGTGGCGGTTCGCGGGGTAGCCGGGGTCGGTAAGCAACACGCGTTTGCCGGGGTCAACCAGCGCCGCGATTGCCAGCAACAGCGCTCCCGACGAGCCGGTGGTGACGACGATGCGTGAAGCATCGATGCTCATGCCATGTCGCGTTTGGTAAAAGCCCGCGATGGCCTCGCGCAGCGCCGGCAGCCCCAGGGCCGGCGTATAAAAAAGCTCGCCCGTCGACAACGCGCGCATTCCCGCCTCGCACACCGCGCGCGGCGTGGGGAAATCCGGCTCGCCGATTTCCATATGCACGATGTCGCGCCCGGCGGCTTCCAGCGCCCGCGCCCGCGCCAACACCTCCATCACATGAAACGGCTCGATGTTGCGCATGCGCGCGGCGAGCGGCAGGTGTTCACCGGGCATGATTAAAAGTTACGAGTGTAACGGATGGATGGCGTACGCACGCTCTCCAGCGGCCTGTGCAGGGCCGCCGGAGAATCTCGGAAAACAGGAGGGAGAAAGTGCGGATCAAGCGTTCAGGATTGAATAACCCCGAACGCTTCATTTCCAACAGATAAATCAGGCTACGCCATTGGCCCTGAAATGATTCAGGCAGCGGCTCCAGCCGTCGAGCGCCTGATCGAAGCGGTAGGTCGGGCGGTAGTCGGCATGGAAGGCGTGCGGGGTGTCGGGATACAGGTGGATGCTCGCCGGTTTCGCCGCCGCTTTCAGCGCTGCATTCATCTTGGCGACGGTGTCGTTCGGAATGCCCGCATCCGCGCCGCCATAAAGCCCCAGCACCGGCACGTTGATATTTTTCACCACGTCGATCGGGTGATACGGGTTCATCGCGTTCTTTTCGCGCATCAATGGGCCGTACCATGCCACGGCAGCTTTCACGCGCGGATTGTGCGCGGTATACAGCCAGGTAATGCGTCCGCCCCAGCAGAATCCGGTGATGCCGACTTTGACATTGTCGCCGCCGTTATTGCTGGCCCACACCAGCGTTGCGTCGAGGTCACGCATAACTTGTTCATCGGGAACCTTGCTCACGACCGAAGTAAGGATTTCCTTGGCTTCTTTCATTTGCGTCACGTCGCCCTGGCGGTGATACAGCGACGGCGCGACGGCCATGTAGCCGCGCTTGGCGAAGCGGCGGCATACGTCCTTGATGTGCTCGTGCACGCCGAAAATCTCCTGCACCACCAGTATCGTCGGGCTGTTGGTGATGACCTTGTAGGGCTTGGCGCAGTAGCCCGGAATGCTGCCTTTATCGGTGGGGATTTGCACGTCGCCGGCGTCCAGGCCGCTGGTGTCGGTGATCAGCATCGTCTGTGCGCACACCGGTTGCACGGCCAGCGCGAAACCGGCGGCAATCGAACTGGCGACAAAATCACGGCGATTCCAACTTGTTTTGTTGGTGGTCAAGGCCAACAGATCTTCACGAATCATGTCATTCATAACGTACTCCCATTTACTGGTTGAAAATTTGCGTTCGTTAATGCACACCCGGCGTGGCTGTAACACTTCCGCCACACGACCGATGCCGCCAACACTATGCCAAAGCATTGATTTTGGCAAGTTCCCTTTAAAAAACAGGTGGCTAGTCGGCCCTCGCACCTGAGTTTTTTACAACTTTAGCCCATTTTTTCGATCTTGCTCCTGATAAATGCGCCGAATTGCACGACCGTGGTTGAAAGTCGGCTCGAAATCCCCCGCAATCATACGCTCGCGGTGGGCGCGCTCGCCGATGATACGCGCCATTTCGCTGTTGAGCCGGTTGACGATGGGCTCCGGCGTGCGCGCGGGTGCTGCCACGCCGTACCACACGTTGGCCTCGTAACCCGGCAACTCGGATTCGGACACCGTGGGCACTTCGGGCAACTGGCCAATGCGCTTGGAACTGGCCACCGCCAGCGCTTTTAACTTGCCGCCCTTGACCTGCGGCACCGCGCCAGGCGTGGAGGCTGAACTGATGTGCAACTGCCCCGCCATCAGGATCGAATGCGAGCTTGCTGTAGAGACCGGCGTTGATCGACTATTGGTCGTCTCGCGCACCAGTTCATGCGCATCAATTTTGGGTTCTTCGCCTTCGCGCAGGTTGATGAGCAGCACGCGGGCGGGTATGTCCCGCCATTGGCGGGTATCGAGGGTCATGGAAAACAGTTTGGAAGGTTCAAGGAGGGTGATGAGCGATTACCGGCGGGGGGCAGCGGCTTGCATACCGCAATCCAAAGCCGCAAAATACAAAAATACTAAATCTTGTCGTTCCCGCGCAGACGGGAACCCATGCATTGCTGCATGTGGCACTGTATTATGGGTTCCCGCCCGTGCGGGAACGACAGTGTTGTTGGCGTATTGCTCACACAAATTGCAGCGGCATCAAAAATGTTCGCAACAAAAATAGCCCTTTACGCTTGTATGGCAGGGATTCTGTTGGTCGCAAATGCCCACGCACAGCGCGCCGACGATTACCCGTCGCGCGCGGTGCGCGTGGTCATTCCGTTCGCGCCCGGCGGCCCGCCCGATGTCATCGGCCGCCCGCTGCTGCAAAAATTGTCCGAGGCGTTCAATCAACCGTTCGTGTTCGACAACCGCCCCGGCGCCAGCGGCACGCTCGGCACCGACATCGTGGCGAAAGCCCCGCGCGACGGCTACACGCTGCTCTACACCACCGGCTCGCACAACACGAACACGCTGCTGATCCGCAAGCTGCCGTACGACGCGCGCCGCGATTTCATGCCGATCTCGCAAATCACGCTGTCGTACGGACAGGTGCTGGTGGTGCACCCATCGGTGCCGGCGAACACACTTGCAGAGTTGATCAAGCTCGCGCGCACGCGGCCCGGCGCGCTGCACTACGGCTCGGCCGGCGTGGGCAACATCACGCACGTCGGCATCGAAATGCTAATCTCCGCGGCAAGCATCAAACTCACCCACGTGCCATACAAAGGCGCAGGCCCCGCGCAAAACGATCTGCTCGGCGGCCACATCGAAGTGATGTTCCCCAGCATCTCGCAAATCGGCCCGCTGATACAGGCAAGGCGCGTGCGTGCAATCGCACTCGGCGGCCCCGTGCGCGCACCGGTGTTGCCCGATGTACCGACGTTCGCGGAATTGGGCTACCCCGCAGTGGACACGCCAGGCTGGCAGGCGATGTGGGCGCCCGCCGGCACGCCGCGCGAACGCATCGTGCGCCTGAACGCCGAGATCGTGCGCATACTTAAAACACCCGACATGCGCACGCGCATTGAAGAATCCGGCTTGAGGCCCATCGGCAGCACGCCGGAAGAATTCGCGGCGTTTATCGAGCGTGACTTTGTGTTTTTTGAGAAGGCCATACGGGCGGCAAAGATCGAGCCGCAGTAATCAAAACCTCACGCCAACCCTTTCCTCAGCAACTCCGCCACCAACTCATTCATGCCGAGCTTCTTCGTGGTAGTGGCATCGTTCAGCGTTTTCACCAAATCACTGGGCAGCTTGCACGCAAACGGCACCAGCCCCGCCGCCTGGTCGAGCTTGCGCTGCTCCTTGCGGCTCAAGATTTCGCCAGGCTTGCCGGATCGTTCGGCGCGCGTCTCGTGTTTCATCTGGCCGGAGGTTTTTAACATCTGGGTCTTGTAGAGATCGGTAATTTTCATGCTCATGTCGGCACCTGTAAGGTTGTGGCGTGCTTGCGCTGCAAAGAGATTCCATTTGATACCTCAAATTACCCGGTTCATTCGGCACCGTATTGCTTAATGCTAGCATCGAATCGGGGTGCGTCGCGGCCTGAGTAACCATGCCTGCAGACTCGTAGGTTGGGCTGCT
>CAMDLH010000083.1 GCA_945901405.1 Bordetella parapertussis
CATGCATCACTTTATAGCAAAGACCGGCAGAAAAAGCCAGCCCCCGGCAAGTCCGCTAAGCGATCAATGCGTTACACTGAACAATGACCCGAACAGTGCCTCAGTGAGACCCGAGTTTTAAGCCCCAAGTTTTAAATTGAGAATTGCTGCTTTCGCCATCGACTTGAACAACTCGCCCGCGAGATGCAGCGTGGTGCCGGTGCCCGACGAGGAAAAAAACAACTGCCCCGGCCGTGCGCGTGCAAACGCGATGAATTCCCTCACGCCATACACCGGCAACGAGGGATGCACCGTCAGCACATTGGGCACCCAAGCCGACAGCGCCACCGGTGCAAAATCACGCAGTGCGTCGTAACCCGGCGCCTTGAATAAGTGCGGCAGCAGCGTGTGCGTACTCGCGGTCGCCATCAACAGCGTGTAGCCGTCAGACGGCGCGCGCGCGACGAACTGCGTGGCGGTGATGCCCGAGGCGCCGGTACGGTTTTCCACGATCGCGGGCTGACTCCACGCTTCGGTAAACCGCTGCGCGGTGGCGCGCGCAAGCATGTCGGTGGCAGCACCCGGCGCGAACGGCACGATGATGCGAATCGCCTTCGTGGGAAAATCCTGCGCCGCGGCATTCAGCGCAACGCACATCAACATCGCGAGACAGCGTTTCATTTTTTTCGCACACACCATTTCGGAAGCGTTCGATTATACTGGCGGCGTCCTTGTATTCGAGAGACCTGCGAATGAATGCGTGCGCGTTAATTGCAATATCCATGCTGATGTGTGCCGCGGCCAACGTGTTCGGCGCCGATGCATTTCCCGCGCGCCCGATGCGCCTCATCATCCCGTTTCCGCCCGGCGGCGGCACCGACATCATGGGGCGCATGGTCGCGCAACGCTTGAACGACGCCTTCGGCGTGCAGGTCGTGGTGGATAACCGCGGGGGTGCTGCCGGCATCATCGGCACCGAAATGGCGGCGCGCGCCAACCCGGACGGGCACACCTACATGATTGGCTCGGTGAGTACCATGTGCATCAACGCCGCGCTGCACAAGAAATTGCCGTTCGATACCGTGCGCGACCTGGCGCCGATAAGCCTGGTGGCATCGACCCCCAGCGTGCTGGTGGTGAGCAATACGCTGGCGGCGAAATCCGTCAAGGAACTGATCGCGCTGGCCAAGGCGAAACCGGGGCAACTGCATTTTGCTTCTCCCGGCAGCGGCTCGTCGGCGCATCTCGGTGGAGAACTCTTGAAGCAGGCCGCGGGCATCGACATACAGCACGTGCCCTACAAAGGCACCGGGCCGGCGGTGACCGATCTGGTGAGCGGGCAGGTGTCGATGTTCATCACCAACATGCCCTCGGTGATGCCGATGATCAAGGCCAACCGCCTGCGCGCGCTGGCGGTGACCTCGTTGCAGCGCTCGAAGCTGATGCCGGAGTTGCCCACCGTCGCCGAATCCGGCATCGCGGATTTTGAAGTCATTGTGTGGTACGGCGTGTTCGCGCCAGCGGCATCGCCAAAACAAATTTTGAGCCGCGTGAGTCAGGAAGTGCGCAAGATGGCGGACATGCAGGACGTGAAGGATCGCTTGTTCGCACAGGGCGCGGAAGCCATGAGCAGCACGCCGGAGGAACTCGGCAAACGCGTGCGCGGCGATCTGGCGAAGTGGAGCAAAATCGTCGTGGCTTCGGGCGCGAAGGTGGAGTAAACCTCTACTCCACTTTGATATTCGCCTCGCGCACCACTTTGCGCCAGCGTGCGATTTCGCTCACCAGCAATTGTTGAAAGCGCTCGGGTGGGCCGCTTAATGGTTCGCCGCCGTCGGTGGCGAGGCGCTCCGCCACGTCGGGAGAACGCGCGGCCTTGGACAACTCGACGTTGAGCCGGTTGATGATCGGCTGCGGCGTGCCCGCGGGCGCCAGCCAGCCGTGCCAGGTGGTGGTTTCGTAGCCGGGCACGCCGCCTTCGGCGATGGTGGGCAAGTGCGGCACGACCACTGAGCGTTTCGCGCCGCTGACCGCGAGCGCGCGCAGGCGGCCGGCCTTGACGTATTGCAGGCTCGACAGGATGTTCGTGAACAAACCATGTATCTGCCCCGCCACGCCGTCGGTGAGCGCGGGACCGCTGCCCTTGTACGGCACGTGCGTGACTTTGAGTTTGCCCAGCGTGGTGAATAACGCCAGCGCCATATGCGTGGATGAGCCATAACCCGCCGAGCCGAAATCGAGCGTGTCCGGTTTCGCGCGCATCAGCGCGAGCAGTTCCTTCAGCGATTTCACCGGCAACGACGGATGCGTCAACAACAGCATCGGTGCTTCGACGGCAAGCGAGATCGGCGCGAAATCCTTGATCGGATCGTACGGCAGCTTCGCGTACACCGCCGGGGTAATCGAATAACCGCTTGCCACGGCGAGCAACGTGTAGCCGTCGGGCGGCGACTTGGCTACGTAGTTGTAGGCCACCGTGCCGCCCGCGCCGGTGCGGTTATCGACAACAAAAGAGCGGCCCAGATACTCGGTGAGTTTCTGCGCGAACATGCGCGCCTGGATATCCGTGCCGCCGCCGGGGCCGAGGCCGACGACCACACGCACGGGTTTCACGGGGTAATCGCTTTGTGCAAACGCATGCGGACCACTCCAACTTGAAAATAATAAGAGCGCCGCGATGCATACGTAGGATGGGTGAAACCCATCACAAACGCTGGCCGCGGGTTTGCGCATCATTCGAGCCGTATCTTCGCGTCGCGCACCACCTTGTGCCAGCGGCTGATCTCGCCGGCGAGGTGGCGCGCGAATTCTTCGGGCGTGGTGCCCAGCGGCTCGCCGCCGTCGGCGGCCATGCGCTCGCCTATGTCGGGCGACTTTGCTGCTTTCACCAACTCGGCATTGAGTTTCGCCACGATTTCCGGCGGCGTGGCCGCGTGCGCGAGCCAGCCGTTCCAGCTTGCCACCGCGTAGCCGGGTACGGTTTCATTCACCGCCTGCAAATCGGGCGCGGCCTTGGCGCGGCGCTCGCTCGTCACGCCGAGTGCGCGCAGCTTGCCGGCCTTGGCATACGGCAGACCCGACAAAATATTGGCGATGGTCATCTGCACCTGCCCCGCCATCACGTCGATCAGCGTCTGGCCCGTGCCTTTGTACGGCACGTGCGCGATGTTCACTTTCGCCATGCTGTTGAATAGCTCCACCGACAGATGCACATTGCTGCCCTGGCCCGCCGAGCCGTAATCGAGTTTGCCCGGCTGCGCGCGCGCCAGCGTGATGAGGTCGCGAATGTTGCGCGTGGGCAGCGATGGATGCACCACAACGACAAACGGCGCTTGATTCACCAGCGAGATCGGCGCGTAGTCTTTCAACGAATCGTACGGCAGATTTTTGCTGATCGCCGGCGTGATGGTGTAGGTGCCCGATATCGCGAGCAGCGTGTAGCCGTCGGGCGCGGCATTTTTCACCAGCATGTTGGCGCTGACGCCGCCGCCACCTGGACGATTCTCGACCACGAACGAGCGGCCCAAGCTCTCACTCAATTTTTGCGCGAACATGCGCGCCACGATGTCGGTGGCGCCGCCGGGCGCGAAGCCCACGATCAGGCGCACGGGCTTGGCGGGGTACGCAGCGGCGCTGCCTTGCGCACGCGCCAGCGACATTGGCGCGCACGACAAAAACATCAATAAAAACAAATACTTACGATTTACCACCCAGAGCTTCACTTCAACCCGCAGCGCGCGTAAAGCTTGATTGCGTTGTCCCAGAACAATTTGTTCTTGCGCGCGCGCGGCATGTCCCAGTCGAGCACCATGCCCACCGATTCCGGGAAGTGGCTCTCGCCGTGCGGGTAATCCGACGCATACATCAACACGTCTTCACCGACCAGATCAATTACCGCGTTGGTGAGCTTCAAGCCTTCGGGAATTTCGATGCTTTGAAAATAACGCCCGCTCAAGACATATTCGCTCGGCATCATTTTCAGATTCGGGATTTCCGAGCGGATGGTGCGCGCATGCTCGTCGATGCGCGCCATCCAGAATGGCAGCCAGCCGTGGCCCGCCTCGAGCGTGCCGATGCGCAATTTCGGATAACGATCCATCAGGCCGGAGCCGATGAGCGAAGCCATGTTGCGCATACCGCACCACGGGTGCGACGCCGAGCGTTGCAGGAAAAGGTTTTCCCAGTTGTCGGTGCCGCCCGGCGCATATGGCGGCATCACGGTGAAGGTGTGCAGCGCGATCGCCAGATCATGCTCGGCGGCGGCGGCCCACACCGGCTCGAAATCCGGATGATCGAGCGGCATGCCGTACGGCGCGTACGGCAGCACCGCCCACGCCCAGCGCGATTTTCCCCAGCGATGGATTTCTTCCACCGCGCTCTTGATGTCGCGGCCGCAGGCGAGTATCACCCCGCCCAGACGATCGGGAAATTTGCCGCAATAGGCCTCCATCCAGCGGTGATAGGCGCGATACATGCCCGCCTCCAGCGCCACGTCATCTGTCGCGGTCCACGTGCCCCACCAGCCCGAGGGCAGCGTGAGATTCACATCCACGCCCTCGAAATCCATGTCCTTGATGCGCTCGGCCGAATCGGCGTCGCACAACGGCGTGACCTCGCGTTTTTTCGCCACGCCGGTGAACCCAGCCATGTAGCCGCCCGGCGTCACCTCCGCCTTGGCGGTGCCGAGCTTGCGGCGATAGCGGCGCTGGCCGCGGTTGTAAGTGATGTCGCCTTTTTTGTTCACCACCTTGTATTCCGACCAGCCTTCGAGCTTCTTCTTCTCGGCGTCGGTCATGAACTGATCGATCACATTGATGAGCGGGCCGACGTGCGTGTCGGAATCGAAAATTCTGTAGCCATTTTTTGCCATGGTGTTCTCCGTGAATGCCGAATAATTTCAGCCAGCAAGTCGATCAATATCAACCACGTCATTCCCGCGCAGGCGGGAATCCATGCGCAGTGCCATATGGCAGGGTGTTATGGATTCCCGCCTGCGCGGGAATGACATGGCGGGATTTTACTTCTCGTATTTCTTCAACAACTCCGCCGGGAAATATTTCTCCTCCAGCATGCGCTGCTTCTCCGCACCCTCGCCATCCGGCCCGACATCGGGGCGCGGATAGGGTTTGTCCTTGCGGCTCTCGACAAAATCGTCCCATGCCGCGATGCCGCGCGTATTGAAATCCTGCATGAAATCCCACATCGCCGCCCACAACACGTGGTGCGTGAAGCCGGGATACCACGCAATCGTCACGCCGAGCGCCAAGTGTTCTTCGAGCGACAGATAACGTCCCAACTTGCCCTTCATGAACGACAGCGGGCAGTTCACCGCCGCGCGCGCGCGTTTGATTTCATCCTGCGAGTGCGGTGATTCAAGCTGCACCCAATCCACACCGGCGTCTTCGCGATAGGCCCTCAGCCGCGCCATCGTGTCGTCAAGGCTGCTGTTGGCGGCATCGCGCGCGTAGCACTGCGCCATGATTACGAAATTCGGATCGAGTTCGTTTTTCATGTCCACCGCCGCGCGGTAGCGCGCGATGGCCTGCTCGATGGGCACCACTTCCATGCCCGCGGTTTGGGTCTTGCGCTTGCCTTCGATCGGCTGATCGTCGATGCGGATGCCGGCGATGCCCGCGTGGATCGATTCGCGCACCAGGCGCCGCACCGCCATGATGCCGCCGTGGCCGGTGTCGCCGTCGATGATGATGGGGAAATTCACGCTGCTGGCGATCCACCCGGCGATCTGCACGCATTCGGTCATCGTCGCCGTGCCCACATCCGACATGCCGGTATAGTTGCCCACCACGCCGCTGGTGCCGACGAAAGCAGCCTCGCAGCCCGCCTGCTCCATGATGCGCGCGGTCTGCGCCGTGGGCGTGTGCAGCACAGCAAGCACCTTGCCCTTGCGGTGTATCAACTCTTGCAGGCGCGCGGTTTTTTGCTTGGAATCCATGAGGGGGTCTCGTCGGCGGCTCGGGAATGAGACACTAATTTTACGCCGAAGCGCGCCCCTGTTGCGCGGCGTTCTCACAACGCGGAAAGAAGTTGACCGCTCCATACCCGTTCCGTATGCTTTGAATTCACCGGGATCTTGAGGTGCGCCATGCGCGCAGAACGGGTTTTCGTACTGTCAATTTCGTGGCTTACGTTTGCCGCGCCGCTGGCGTACGCGCAAACCGCCTACCCCATAAAACCCGTGCGCGTGCTGGTGGGCGCGCCCGCGGGCAGCGGCTCGGATGTGATCATGCGCATCGTTTCGGTGAAGCTCGGCGAGCGCTGGGGCCGCTCGGTGGTGATCGACAACCGCGCGGGCGCGCTCGGCGCCATCGCCATCGACATCGCGGCGCAAGCCGCGCCCGACGGCTACACGCTCACCACCATGAGCGGACAAAACCTCACCGGCATGCTGCTGAAAACCGTGCAGGTTGATATCCCGAAAGCGTTCGCGCCCGTGGTGCAGATGGTGGCGCTGCCGTATCTGCTGGTGGTGACACCTTCGCTGCCGGTGCATTCGGTAAAGGAACTCGTTGCGCTGGCGAAATCAAAACCGCTGGTGTATGCCTCCAGCGGCACCGGTTCGGTGGTGCATCTGGGGATGGAAATGTTCAAGGCCATGGCCGGCGTGCCGATGATGCACATCCCGTATAAAGGCAGCGGGCAATCGATGGTGGACGTGATGAGCGGCCGGGTGCATCTGGCGATCACCAATTCACTCACTGCGACGCCGCTGGTGCGCAGCGGCCGCCTGCGCGCGATCGCCGTCACCAGCGCGAATCGCTCGGCGACGTTTCCCGATCTACCGACCATCAGCGAATCGGGCGTGCCCGGTTTTGATCTGACAAGCTGGTATGGGCTATTCGCACCCGCGCACACGTCGCCGCAAATTGTGCGCCTCATCAATCGCGACGTGCTCGAAGTGATGAACTCGCGCGAGATGAAAGAAAAACTCGCGGCCGATGCCGCCGAAGCCGCGCCAGCAAACTCGCCCGATGATTTTCGCAAGGCGATTGCGAAGGAGCTACAGGTGTGGAATAAATTCATCACGACATCGGGCATCAGGATTGAGTGATGATTTGTAAGTAATTGTTTTTATTAATATTTTTGAGACCACGATCATGAACAAAGCAATCGAACCCAACGCGACAAAAATTCAGGCAGACGGAAAAGACGCCTCGCGCAAACTCGCGCACCACGCCGCGACTTTGCAATACGAAGCAATTCCGCGCGAGCTGCTCGAACTCACCAAGCAATGTGTGCTCGACACCTTGGGTGTAGCCATCGGTGCAAGCGGCGTCAACGACGAAGCCAGGCTGGTGCACGACTACGTGCGCGATCTCGGCGGCAAGGAAGAAAGCACGATCTGGGGCTTCGGCGGCAAGGCGCCCGCGCCGTGGGCCGCGTTCGTCAACGGCAGCCTGGGGCACATGCTTGATTACGACGACGTGAGTGACGGCGGGCATGTGAGCATCTCGACCATACCGCCTGGCTTCGCGGTGGCGGAAAAGCTCGGTGCTCATGGTACGCAAGTGACGGGCAAAGATTTCTTAACGGCGGTTGTCGCGGGCACCGACATCCACACGCGTTTGTCGCTCGCCATCGACATCCCCGACTGGACCATGGCCGAGGGCTGGTTCGCGACACAGTTGTTCGGCTTCATCTCCGGCTCGGCCACCGCGGGGCGCTTGCTTAATCTCGACGAAGAGAAAATGGAAAACGCACTCGGCATCGGCTACAACCAGATGAGCGGCAGCCGGCAGATGGCGGTGGGCGCGGCGACACACATGCGCGCAATGCAGGCGGGGTTCTCCGGGCAGGCCGCGACGGCGGGTGCCGAGATGGCGCGGCGCGGCGTCATCGGCGACAAGGAATTTCTCGAAGGCCGCTACGGCATGTTTCACAACTACGTGCGCACCGGCACGCCCGATTGGGACGCGATTGCCGGCGAACTCGGCACGCGCTTTCCGCTGCTCGACACCCACGGCTTCAAGGTGTGGCCCGCGTGCGCATACACGCGCCCGACCAACGCCGCGACATTGATATTGCGCAATACGCATAAGCTCAAGCCCGAGGACGTCGAATCGATCACCATCATCGGCGGCACCGGCGGCACGCAACTACTGTGCGAGCCGCTGGACAAAAAACGCCGGCCGCAAGTGAGCATCGACGGCAAATACAGCATCCCCTTCACCACCGGCGTGATGATGGCGCGCGGCAACGTCACCCTGCGCGACTACACAGACGAGGGCCTGCGCGATCCGGCGGCGCTCGCCATGGCCGACAAGGTGAGCTACCGCCCCGTGCCCGGCGCCATCATGGAACGCGGCGGCTCATCCGGCTCGATAGGCAACGTCACGGTCGAAATCAAAACCCGCGATGGGCGGCTGCTGAGCAGCAAACCCGACAGCGTGCCCGGCGGCCCGAATCAGCGCGTGGGCTGGGACGTGATCGAAACCAAATTCCGCGACTGCGTGTCGTTCGCGGCGAAGCCGATTGCGGCTAAGAATATTGATCGCGCGATTGAGTTGGTGCGTGATCTGGAGAATCAGCGGGACGTGACCGAGGTGGTTCGCTTGCTGGGTTGATTTTTTGATTTTGGGCTATTCACCGCGGAGGAGCAGAGGCGCGAAGGTTGCGCGGAGAAAATCGATATAACAAGCACGGTATTCGATTGTATGTGGAAGTTTGGATTTTGCCGGGCAAATGGTGTCAGAACACGCGCGCGACGTAGGGCATTGATTCAGATGGCCGCTAAAAAGGAAACCACTCACCTAATCCGACTGGCCGAAGATCTGTCGTTGCCGGAAACAACCTTCACCATCCGGAGTTGGCCGATGTCGCACATTGCCTGCTGGAATTGGCGGCTGACGCGCATATACTTCACTACTCTCGATGCCTGATGAAATCACCATGAATAGCCGCGTGCCGCACTCCGAATCGTTTGCGGCGTTCACCGCTCATACGAACGTTGATTCGGCACCCGCTGCTGTTCTTGCACGCTGCCGGCGGCCATCAACCGGATGCATTCATGCACGCGAAATGGTTTGAATCCGCGCTAAAAGAAGCCGGCATGGAGAAGCTGCTCAAGGGTGAGGGCGGCTACGCCTTGCCCAATCGGTACTGGGATACGCCCACGGCACCTGATCTGGTTTTTGGCGGCATCACGCGGTATTTTGGCGGCGATCCGTGCGTGATGGCTGAATTGATCGAGGCGATCAAGGCGCTCTCGCGTGACGCGGATTACTCATGGACGGCGCTGTATTATGTTTACGACGTGTTTCATCAGCCGTCGTTTTTCGGCAGCGCGTTCGATGTTCACGCGTTCGCCGCCGAGGTGATGCGCAATGTGCGCGGGCACGAGCAGCATCTGCGCCGGCTCAAACGCTGGGCGGGCAAGAACGCGGACGATGGCTGCTGGGGCAGCGCCGCGGGCATGCTAGGCCAGTTGGAGAAAACAGGCATCGCCAGCCAAGCCAGGACGCGGTGACCCCAGCTCTGAGATACTCCGCCATTCACGACACTGCCGCAATAGCATCATGACCCAACGCACGCTGCTGTCCGACACGCTTGCAACGTTCGCGGTAAACACAAATATCGATGCGACGCCCGCCGCCGTGCGCGACTGGGCGAAGCTGCTGATCCTCGACGCGGTTGGCAATGCCTATGCCTCGTCGCGTTTTGATTTCGCACGGCAGGCGCTCACGGCAATGCTTGGGCTGGATAGCGGCGCGTCAACCGTCATCGGCATGCCGGGCCGGCTTACGCTGCGCGACGCGGTGTTGATGAACGGCATGCTGGTGCATGGTCTTGATTATGACGATACGTATTTGCCGGGCGCCGCGCATCTCACCGCGAGCTGCGTGCCCACAACCTTGGGAGTGGCCGCGCATCTTGATGCCAGCGGCGCGGATTTGCTGGCGGCGTGCCTCATCGGCGTCGAGAGCGGCATACGGCTTGCCGCCGTGGCGAAAGGCAGTTTTCTGAAAACCGGTTTTCATCCGACAAGCCTGTGCGGCGCGTTCGGCTCGGTGATCGGCGCGGGGCGTTTGATGAAACTCACGCACGAGCAGATGATGATGGCGCAGGGCCTCGTGCTGAGTTCTGCATCGGGCAATATGCAGCCCACGCAGGAAGGCGCGTGGGCGAAACGCCTGCATCCGGGGCTGATGGGGTCGGCCGCGATCACCGCCGCGTCGTTGGCGCGGCAAGGGTTCACCGGCCCGCACGAGGTTTACGAGGGCCGCTACGGATTGTTCCCATGCTTTTTGGGTGTGCACGCGGGCGACGCGGATTTGAGTCTGGCAACGCAACGCCTCGGCGCCCACTGGGAATGCGCGCGCACCTCGATCAAGCTGTATCCAGCGTGTTATCAATCACACGCCGCGATGAACGCGGCGGTGGAGTTGCGCGAGCAGGAAGCGGTCGATGTCACGCAGATCGAGTCGATACACGCGCGCATGGCCGAGGCGGCGGTAGCACTCGTGTGCGAGCCGCTCGCCGCGAAGAAAAAGCCCCACAACAGTTACGCCGCGCAGTTCAGCCTGCCCTATGCGTTGGCGTGCTGTCTCGCGCGCGGACGCTTTGCGCTGGAAGAAACCGCAGAGGCTTCGTATTCAGATCCGTTGTTACTTGATCTTGCCGACAAGGTGAGCTACGAAATCGATCCGGACTCGGGCTTCCCGAAATTCCGCTCGGGCGAAGTGATCGTGCGCCTGAAGGATGGCCGCGTGGTGTCGCGTCGCAAGAACGTATTGCCCGACGAGCCGGCATCCGCCGCACAGATCATCGCCAAGTTCCGGCAGAATACGCAGTATGCGTTAACGCCCGCGAAGGCGGGGCAAGTGACGGAGATGATTCTGAATCTGGAAAAACTTGGCTCTGCAAAAACGTTGAGTGAGTTGATTTCAGGTGACAACTCGTAGGGCGCAATCGAAGCGAAGCGCATTGCGCCGTTTGGCCTATCCATACCGGAACGGCGCAATGCCTGCGGCGATTGCGCCCTACATTTTTGGTAACGGGATAAATTTGAATCAGTACCTATTGTTGGCAACAACCGCCCTGCTTGCACCACTGGCGGCTCACGCACAAAAGCCCAACTACCCCGAACGCCCGATACGCATGATCGTGCCCTACCCGCCTGGCGGCGGCGGTGATGTGATCGCGCGCGCGATTTCGCCGCAACTCTCGCAGGCGCTGGGCAGACAGGTCACCGTTGATAACCGTCCCGGCGGCGCGGCGATGATCGGCACCGAGATCGTGGTCAAGTCGCCCGCCGATGGTTACACGCTGTTGATGACCACACCAGCGCCGATCACGGTGAACCCGGGTCTCTACCGCAAGATGCCGTATGACCCCTTGCGTGATCTGGCGCCGATTTCGCTGCTGGCATCGTACTCAACGGTGCTCACCACGCATCCATCGCTGCCGGTACGCACCGTGAAGGAATTGATCACGTTCGCGAAAGCACGCCCAGGCCAGATTCATTATTCATCCGGCGGCAACGGCACCACGCAGCATCTGTCGGGCGAAATGTTGAAGACCATGGCCGGCATCGACATCGTGCATGTGCCTTACAAGGGCGGCGGGCCGTCGTTCATCGACTTGATGGCGGGCAATGTGTCGGTGACCTTCGCCTCGCCCGGCCTGGTGCTGCCATTTGCCGATAGCGGCAGAGTCACGCTGCTGGCGGTGTCCAGCGCAAAACGCTCGCCGGCATTCCCCAACTTGCCGGCGGTTGCGGAAACCTTGCCCGGATTTGAAGCCGTGGCGTGGGTGGGCCTGTTCGCGCCGCGCGGCACGCCGCGTGAAATCATCACGCTGCTGCAACGCGAATCGGTGAAGATTTTGCAGGCGCCGCAGGTGCTGAAGATACTCGCTGCGCAGAACCTCGAGGTGGCGGGTAACAGCCCCGAAGAATTCGCGGCCTACGTAAAAGAAGATCACGACCGCTGGGCGAAAGTGATCGCCAGGGCGGGAGCGAAGGCCGACTGAGCTTCGATCGTAACGAAAGCTAGCGAAAGCTGGCTGCGGCGCATCCGAGGCGCGTATAGTATGGGTCACTGAAATCCGGAACCCAAACCGCCATGACCGATCAAGCCTACATCGCCGCGTATCAAAAACTATCGGGCAAGTATGCCGACAACCAGACCAGCATGGGCGACTATCTCGCCGGCATACAAAAGCTCAAGGAACAATATCTGAAGGATAAATCCACCACGGCCTTGCCCGTGGTGCCTTGACAGATACGCCAGGCCGAGAACTCGAAATGCATTACTTCGTCGGCAGGCACGATGAATCACAGTTCAACGTCCCTGATATTTATTGTTTAAAATCAATAGGTTACGACAGAGCAAGCCTGGTGAGCCGCGCCAGCGGTTCGGTGCACACCGAAGCCTGCGTTTCGCGCTTGCAAGCTGGCGGCAGCGTCAATGCCTGCGTGCACGCCTACGAAAAAGGCATCTACGTATTTGAAGGCAAGCTTGAGGTGATGCGCGCCGGCGAATACTTTCGTCTGCCCGCCAACGGTTACGCGATGATTCCGTACGCCACGGCGCACGCATTTCGCAACAGCGGCAACACGCCCGCGCGCTGGTTCGAGATACTCGCGCCGCAACCCAAGCCCCAGAATGCTTTGCGCGACACGTTTTTCACCGGCGAGGATGCGTGGCCCGTTCTCATCAACGAGACTGCCGGTCAAGTAAAGATGACAGGCCGCTACAAGCCCGAAAACGCCATGCCCGCGCAACGCGCCGAGCTGCAACAGGGACTGACGGTGTATCGCTTCATGGAGCGCCAGTTCGGCGCGCAGTGTTTTTTCATGATGCGCGGCGAGATGTCCGCGGGCGCTTATCGCACGCGCCACGATCATCCGATCGAGGAGTTCTACCTCGGACTGAGCGGTGAGGTCATCATGGAGATCGAGGATAAAAGTTTTCGCCTCGGCGCGGGTGATTTCGCATGGACGGGTGTGGGCACGAGTCACGCGTTTCGCCAGGTTGGGAGCGAGCCGTTTCGCTGGCTCGAAACGCAGACGCCGCAGTTTCCGCGGCAATACGGCACGCGCAATTATGTCGAGTGGGAAAAGCTGCGCGCGGGGCGGTAGATTTATCCCCGCCGAAAGCCGTATGCTGAGGTTTGTGATTCAAAACGCTCAGCGCCAGGCCCATTCAATAACTTCCATCGGGGAGAGTGCCATGAAACTCGGGAGAACCATTTGCTCAGTCATCGCGGGATTGGTTGCCGCCGCAATACTCGCCGCGTGCGCAAGTAACATCGGCACCAGCGGCGCAGGCGCCACGGACATCGGCGGCGTGGTCAGCGGCCCCAACGGCCCCGAAGCCGGGGTATGGGTGATCGCGGAGACGCGCGATCTGCCGACGAAGTTTTCCAAGATCGTGGTGACCGACGACCGCGGCCGTTACCTGATCCCTGATTTGCCGAAAGCCAACTACAGCGTGTGGGTGCGCGGCTACGGGCTTGTTGATTCGCCGAAGGTGAACAGCGCGCCCGGAGCATCGCTGAATCTCACCGCCGTGCCGGCGCCAAGCGCTGCCGCGGCCGCCGAATATTACCCGCCGATTTACTGGTATTCGATGTTGAAGATTCCGGCGAAAAGCGATTTTCCGCTGGGGCCGATGAAAAGCCAGCCTGAATGGCTGAATCAGCTCAAGACTACCGGCTGCATGTCGTGCCACGCGATCGGCACCAAGGGCATGCGCACCATGCCGAAGGATTTCGCGCATATGAATTCGGTTGACGCGTGGGCGCGGCGCATCGCGTCGGGGCAGGCGATGACGCAGATGATCACCACCATCAACCGCTTCGAGCGGCAGCGCGCGCTGGGCAATTTTGCCGACTGGACGGATCGCATCGCCGCGGGCGAGCTGCCGTTCGACAAGCCCGCGCGCCCGCAAGGCGTGGAGCGCAACGTCGTGCTCACCCTGTGGGACTGGAGCACGCCCACGGATTATATGCACGACCTGATCTCAACCGACCGGCGCACGCCGACCGTCAACGCCAACGGCAGGCTCTACGGCGCGCCGGAGGAAAGCACGGATTTCATTCCCGTGCTGGATCCGCGCACGCATAACGCGACGCAACTGAAACACCCGGTGCGTGACCCGAAGACGCCATCATCCAAGACAAACGCGATGCAGCCCTCGCCGTATTGGGGGCCGAATCCGATCTGGGACAGCCAGACCAGCATCCACAATCAGATGATGGATGAAAAAGGCCGTGTGTGGATGGCCGCGCGCGTACGGCACCCGAACAATCCGGATTTCTGCAAAAAAGGCTCGGATCACCCGTCTGCGAAAGTGTTCCCGCTTGAGAGTGCCTCGCGTCATGCCTCGATGTACGATCCAGCGAGCGGAAAATTCACGCTGATCAGCACGTGTTTTCCGACGCATCACGTGATACTCGCAGAGGACGCCAACAACACGCTGTGGTTCTCCAGCGGCGTCACCGGGCCGGGCGCCTTCGGCTGGATCAATCGCAAGCTATTCGAGGAGACCGGCGACGAAGTGCGCTCGCAAGGCTGGTCGCCGTTTGTGCTGGATACCAACGGCAACGGCAAGCGCGACGCGTACGTCGAGCCGAACCAGCCCGCCGACGCGAGCAAGGACACGCGTGTAGCGGCCAATCTCTACAGCGTGGCCTACAACCCGAAAGACGGCTCGATCTGGGGCACGCAACTGGGCTACCCTGGGCGCATCGTGCGCGTGGCGCCTGGGCCGGACCCGACGCACACTTCGCTCGCGGAAGTGTTCGAGCCGCCGTTCCCCGGCTACGGGCCGCGCGGCGGCGACACCGACCGCAACGGCGTGTTCTGGTCGTCACTCGCGAGTGGACATCTTGGCAAATTCGAGCGCAGTAAATGTAAGGGGCCGCTCAACGGGCCCAAGGCCACCGGCAAACATTGCCCCGAAGGCTGGACGCTGTATGCGTTTCCCGGACCGCAGTTTCGCGACGTACCCGACGGCGGCAGCGCCGAGGCGAGTTACTACACTTGGGTAGATCAGTTCAATACCTTCGGCCTGGGGGAAAACGTACCCATCGCGACGGGCAACCTGAGCGATTCCTACTTTGCGCTGGTCAACGGCAAGTGGATAACAATTCGCGTGCCGTACCCGATGGGGTTTTTCGCCAAGTGGGCGGAAGGCCGCATCGACGACCCGAGCGCGGGCTGGAAAGGCCGCGCGTTGTGGGCGACAGACTCGACACGCACCGTGTTTCACAACGAAGGCGGCACGCAAAACCGGCCCAAGGTTTACAAGATGCAGTTGCGGCCCGATCCGCTGGCGCGCTAATGCGGGTTATCGTAAGTTATTGTTTTTATTGATATATTTATAACGCTTCAGACGGACATCAATTTGCCTTGATGCCGGCCTGCCGCACCACTGCGCCGAAGCGATCACGCGCGCGCTGCTGATGCGCGGCAAATGCCTCGGGCGTCATCGCCGGCGCTACTTCCGCGGCCATCGCGTCGAGATAAGATTTTGATTCCGGTGATTGCATGGCGCGCGCGATTTCCTTGTTGAGCCGTTCGACTATCGCGTGCGGAGTGCCCGCAGGCGCGTAAACACCGGAGATCCATACCAGGTCCACGTTCACCCCCTGCTCGATCAACGTTTGCGCGTCCGGAAAAAGCGGCGAGCGCGTCTTGCCCGGCACCGCGAGCAAGCGCAACGCGCCCGACTTCATGTGCGGAATCGCAGCACCCAGATCAACGGTGAAATCCACACGCCCGCCGAGCATATCGACCAGCACCTGCTGCGAACCTTTGTACGGCACGTGCACGGCATTAAACTTGGCCGCGCTCATGATCATCTCGATGGCGATGTGTTGCAGCGTGCCACTGCCCGCCGAACCGTAGTTGAGCTTGCCCGGATTGGCGCGCGCGTGCGCGAGAAATTCCGCCAGATTGCGCGACGGGATGCCTGGCCGCGCCACCACGAACAGCGCCGCACCCGCGGTCGGCGCCACGGGCAGCAAGTCGCGCGCGACATTTACATCCATCTTCATGATATGCGGGTTGATGAGTATCGGGCCGTCGGATGAATGCAACAGCGTGTAACCATCGGGCGCGGAGCGCGCGACGATCTCAAGCCCGATGTTGCCGCCCGCGCCGACACGGTTATCCACGATCAGCGTCTGGCCCAGCGTGTCACCGAGTTTCTGCGCCATCGCGCGCGCAATCACATCGGTGCTGCCGCCGGCGGCAAAGTTGACCACGAGGCGGATCGACTTCGCCGGCCACGCCTGTGCGTAAGCAGGTGGCATGAACGTGCAGGCGATGCCGATCAGGCAGCAAAGGCGTGTGCGCATGAATGTGTTCCCATGGAGTGGACAAATTGTTCCGTGACGCAAAAGAAGTATAGCGTTGCGTGCGCCGCGCCGGCAATGTAGCCTACGCTGAACCTGCAAATGCACTCGCTGAGTTCAGCTTGCCCACACCATCCTCAAAGGAAGCCTCGATGTCCAACACGAATTACCTGCCCGAAGTTCTCGAAACCACCGAAGCCGAGCGCGTCGCCACCGGTTTTGTTTTCACCGAAGGCCCGCTGTGGCACCCGGATGATTTCTGGTATTTCGTCGATTTGAGACCGAACAAACTGTATCGCATCAAGCTCGGGCAAAAGCATGAACTCGTGCGCGACACCGAAGGCGGCAACGGCACGACCTTCGACTTGCAGGGAAACCTGATCGTGTGCGAAGGCGACGGACGACGCGTCACGCGCACGGATGCGAACGGCAAGGTTCAAACGCTGGTTGATAATTTCAAGGGTGGGCGCTTTAACCGCCCCAACGACGTGGTGTGCCACACCGACGGCAGCATTTATTTCACCGACCCGGAAAAGCGCCGCCCCTTCCATGAGCGCGAAATCCCAGGCCGCGAAGGCGAAAACAATCTGTGGGATGGCGCGAGTGTGTATCGCGTGGCAACCGACGGCGGCATAAGCCGCATCGCGAAATGCGAATACCCTAATGGGCTGGCGTTGTCACCTGACGAACGCACCTTATATGTGGCGAACACGCGTTCTTCGAAATACATACACGGCATCAAGTTGGACGCAGCAGGCGTCATGGTGGGCCGCAGCATTTTCGCCGACATGAACGAGGGTAAGGAACCTGGCGTTCCCGACGGCTTGAAGGTCGATAGCATCGGCCGCGTGTATTGCACCGGGCCGGGAGGCATCTGGGTGTTCGCGCCCGACGGCAAGCGCGTGGGCGTCATCAAGTGGCCGGAGCAGGCAGTGAATTTCGCCTTCGGCGGGCCTGACATGCGCACACTGTTTTGCTGCGCACACACTTCCGTGTACACGCTGCGCGTGAAAGTGCCGGGCAATCCGCATCCCTGGTACAAATTGCGCGGAGTCAGGGTATGACCAGCCTCGGCTCGTTTTGCAGAATCGCAACGCCGTTCACGAAAAGCGGAGAACTAGATGAAGAAGCGCTGCGCGAATTTTTGCAGCGCTTCATCAAATCAAAAATCGGCATTTACCTCGGCAGCGCCGGCGCCGGTGAAACGCACGCGCTGACGCACGAGGAAATTCAGCGCATCTATGAAATCGGCCTTGACGAATGCAAAGGCAAAATTCCGGTCTATGCGAATCCACCCGAGCAATACAGCGTACGTGCGATGCGCGAACTCGTGTTCCAGGCGATCAACGCCGGAGCGGAGCTGGTAAGCATTTATGGTCTGGCAAGCCGTCACGGCATGAAGCCCACCAATACGGAACTCACGCTTTACTTCAACGAGGTGCTCGCGGGCATCAAGCATCCGATGTCGCTGGCGGTTAACCTCCCGATCACGGGTTATATGCCAAAGGCCGCGGTCATCGCCGATGTTTGCAACCGGCACCGGCAGGTGGAAGCGATCAATCTGAGTTATGGCGGCGACGCGTTTTTTCTGCAACTGAAAGACAAGCTCAGGCGCGATATCCCCATCTATGTGCATTTGAACGGCTCGGTAAGCAAGCTCATGATGGGCGCGGGTGGGGTGTTCGGCACCGAGGCCAATATCATCCCCAAGACACAGCGGCGCTTTGTGGAGGCATTTGAAAGAAAAAACTTTACGGAAGTCGCACGCAACACCCTGCACATCGCGCGCTTTGGCGAACTGACCGCGCAGTGGGCGCCGTCGGTGCCGCGCGGGTTGAAAATGGCAATGAAGCTGCTGAAACTGCCGGGCGGCGAAGGTGGTCTGCGCGAACCCTACCGCATGCCACCGCCTGAAGACTACAAAAAATTCTGCGCTGCGTTGTTAAGGCTCGGCATACCGGAAATCGAAGAGCAGGCGCGCGCTGCGGGATTGCGCGTTCCCAAGCAATAACAGCGGTCACCCGCCATCGTCGTGAGTAGATCAAAGCTTCGCCGCTGCGCCGAATCGATTTCGATTTGCGTGTTGCTTTGCACGGGGCCTGCGCATGCGCAAAATTTTCCGGGCAAATCGATGCGCATCGTCACCGCGCAGGCGGGTGGCGGCACGGATTTTGTGTCGCGCCTGATCGCGCTCGGCCTGACTGATGCGCTCAAGCAGCCGGTGATCGTCGATAACCGCAGCGGTAACGTGTCGGTGGCAGCCGAGGCCGTTGCCAGAGCCGCGCCCGATGGGCACACCCTGCTGATTTACGCCGCTACCATCTGGGTCGCGCCGCTGCTGCAGTCCACGCCCTACGACCCGCTGCGCGATTTTGCGCCGATGACGCTGGCCACCACGGCACCCAATATGCTGGTCGTGCATCCGTCGCTGCCGGTGAAGTCCGTCTCGGAATTGATTACGCTAGCCAAAGCCAAACCCGGCATGCTCAACTACGGCGGATCAACATCAGGCTCCACCACGCATCTGGCGGTTGAATTGTTCAAGGCCCTGGCGCGCGTGGATATGCTGCGCGTGCCTTACAAGGGGCAGGGCTCCATGTTCGGGGCGCTCATGGCGGGCGAGGTACAACTCACCATCACTTCGGGCGCCGCGTTGTCGCCCCACGTGAAAGCCGGAAGGATGCGCGCGCTCGGCGTGACCGGCGCGCGTCCATCGGCAATGTTTCCCGGCCTGCCCGCGGTCGCGGCATCGCTGCCGGGTTATGAATCGGAAACCCTATTCGCGGTGTTCGCGCCGGCGGCAACGCCGCCCGCGATCGTCAATCACCTGCAACAGGAAATTGCGCGCGTGCTCGGCAGACCCGACGTGAAAGATCGATGTTTCGCCGCCGGGAATGAAGTCGTGGCAAGCACGCCGCAACATCTAGCCGCCGTGATGAAGGCTGACATGGCACGCATGAGCAAGGTAATCAAGGACGCGGGAATACGCGGTGAGTGAGGATCCCTTCTGATATGCGCTACTCTAAATTCGTACTGAACGCGGCGTTCGCGTTCGTGGCAGCAAGCGTTGCCCACGCGCAATCGCCCGCACCGGCGTATCCGGTGAAACCGATACGCCTTGTGGCGCCCTTTGCGCCGGGCGGCTCCACCGACATACTCGCGCGCATGGTCGCGCAGAAGCTGACCGAGGCGTGGGGCCAGCAAGTAAATGTCGATAACCGCGCGGGCGGCGGCTCGGTGATCGGCACCGACATCGTGGCGAAGGCCGCGCCCGATGGCTACACGCTGGTGATGACCTCCACCAGCACCGCCACCGCGCCCAGTCTGATGAAGAAGCTGCCTTACGACACGCTGCGCGATCTGGCGCCGGTAATACAACTGGTGTCCACGCCCAATGTACTGGTCGTGCATCCGTCGCTGCCGGTGCGCTCGGTGCGCGATCTCATCGCATTGGCGCGCGCAAAGCCCGATCAGATCGCATTCGGCTCCGGCGGCAACGGCACTTCCACACATCTCGGCGGAGAAATTCTGCGGCTGATGTCGGGCGTGCGCATGACGCATGTGCCGTTCAAGGGCACCGCGCCGTCGATCACGTCGCTGTTGAGCGGCGATGTATCGTGGGTGTTCAGCGCAATCCTGCCCGCGCTGCCGCTGATCAAGGCCGGGCGTCTGCGTGCGATCGCAGTCAGCAGCGCGAAACCCACCTCGGCGATGCCCGGTGTGCCGCCGGTGGGCGACAGGTTGCCTGGATTCGACACTTCGCCATGGACGGGCGTCGCTGCGCCGGGCGCTACACCGAAAGAAATCATCACGCGCCTGAATCAGGAAATCGCGCGCGGCTATTCGGCACCCGATGTGCGCGAGCGGCTGCTGCGCGAAGGCAACGACGTGGTACTCAATACGCCAGAGCAATTCGATACCTTCTTTCGCGGCGAGATGGACAAGTGGGCAAAGGTGATCAAGGCGGCGGGCATCGCCATTCAGTGAACATTTGCGTCGCCTCGCCTGCCTCGCCTGAGCAGCGCATCCGTAAGTAGTTGTTATTAAACGACTATTTTTTATCCCATAGACGCGCGCAGATCAGGAGTATGCTGCGCATGAACGACTTCGTTTCTGCCAGTCACTTGAGGCAAATCAAGCCCACGACCGCAGTTAAGCCGCATAATCAAAACTGGGTTGCTCCCGCCATCGATTCAACATGCTGATTATTCGCACCATCATTGCAGTTGCCGCGTGCCTGCTGCTCGCGGTATCCGCGCATGCGAATGATGACAACATTGCGCCACTGGTGGCGGATGTGGCCTACAAGGGTATCGTCGGCAAGGCGCTGGATGCCGTGCCGATGGACCCAAACGAGCGCGTGGTGCTTCAACGCTCCAGCGCCGTCATCAGCGGCACGCTCACCGGCCGCTCGCTTGCGGTGTGGGCCGGACTCACCAATCCGGTTCTGCTCGTCGCGGGCCTGGTGTGGGGCATCTATTCGGCGACCAACATCAAGCCCGCCAAGAGCGAAACACGACCGGACGCGATCCAACGCGATCCTCCTCAACCCGCTCAGGTGCATATTGTGTTGCTGGTAGCACCCCCGCTGGAACACGACGCGGCGATTGAGCAGTAACACGCTGGCAGCGGGGGCAACAACTCTACGCGGCTTACTTGGCGGTGACGCCCTCGATGTGAAACGCCTTGCCATTCACTTCGATATAGCTGGTGAGCGGCACTTGCTGCGTGATCAATCCCTCGGCAAAGCAACCGGCCTTGGCGTTCTTGATCAGATGCGCAAGCTTGTCCGCGGGTTCATCGCTATCCACCGTGAGATAGGTGCTGATGCCTTCCCAGCGATTGAACACCGTGCCCTTCAGCACCGAGCCGCCCAAGTGTTTTTTCATCACCACGCGGCATTTCGGATCGCTGACTTTCATCTTCATCATGTGCGCGTACCGCGCAACCTGAGTGAGCAGTCAGAAGCCGATCGACATCGCGAGATAAGTCATCGGCGACGGATAGGTATCCGTGCCGCCGATGCGCGCGGGCTCGTCGCACCATACTTCGAACTTGCCGGACTGGCTGCGCTTTAGCTGCAATTGTCCGCTGACGGTTTCGGTCAACACGTCGTTTTCATTGGTGATACCGGCGGCGGGCAGTTCGGGTTTATCGATCACTCGTTCTCCCGGCCTGTCGGATAAATCATCGTTGCCCAGCGGTTTTGTCATCGTGATTACTCCTGGTATGACGGCGCGCGGCCGCCGGTTAAAAGTGCGCGTGAACCACGTCATCTTACACAGGTAAAATCAGATGCGGAATACAAAATCACTGGAACCACAACGGATGCGGCGAGGCAAACACGAATGAGCGAACTGAAGAGCGAACTGGGCGACAAAGCCGCGCTGATCACCGGCGCATCGCGCGGCATCGGGCGTGCGATTGCACTGCGTCTCGCCTCGCAAGGCGCTGCAATTTATCTCGCGGCCGACGGCACGCAAAAAGAACTCGAAGACACCGCCGCCGCGTGCATGCAGGCCGGAGCACCGGACGCGGCGTGGGGCGTGCACGACATCTCGCGCCTGGGCGAAGCCGAGGCGATGGTTGCCGCCGCGCACCAGCGTCTCAAACGCATCGACATCCTGGTGAACAACGCCGGCATACGCGTGCGCAAACTGTTCGAAAACTTCACGCACGAAGAATTCGACCGCGTGGTGGCGGTGAATCTGCGCGCGCCTTTTTTCGCGAGCCAGGCGGTGATACCCATCATGCGCAAACAAGGCGGCGGCAACATCATTCACATGGCAAGCCAGCTTGGCATCGTTGCCTCGCGCTACGGCGCGGTTTACAGTCTGACCAAGGCGGGCCTGATTCAACTCACGCGCTCGATGGCGCTGGAGTTATCCGCCGAGGGCATCAAGGTCAACGCCGTGTGCCCAGGGCCGGTGTCCACCGAGGGGTTTATCGCGGGCCGCAATCCCGGTGAACTGGAGCAACGCGCGCGCGACGTGCCTATCGGCAGATTTGGCACGCCAGAAGAAGTCGCTGGCGTGGTGGCGTTCCTGGTGTCGAAGGACGCCGCATACGTTGTTGGGCATGCGCTGGTGATGGATGGCGGTTACATCGTGCACTGAGTGTCGGATCCTTCTCACGCGCCCTCCAACCCGAATTCATCCCGGCAATTCAATACCCAGCATCTGGAACGATAAACTCTTGCCGTGCACAGGAGGGAGGGCACAGTTCTTGATCTTGCATGTTATAGGTGCAAAGTTAAGAACTGACCCCTTGGTTCGGTGCGCATCGAATGCGCCCGGACGTAGGAATCTTGTGGAGACCACAACCTCGCATCGGGACTGTCGCACTGCGGTCGTGTGAGGAATTACGGTAACCAGAGATCGGTCGGACTCATCTAGGGGAACGCTCAGTACCAGACATGGGCGGACCTTTGCTGCCAGTCCAAGATCAACCAGATAGACGGCGCCGCGAAGCGGCGCCTTCACCCCTGAGCCTCAAGACGATCAAATCCCAAAAAGACTTGATCTGCGGCTCGGACGAGTTCGTCATCCGCTGGGAACGAATATGGCAACTCACTTGATCGACGCAGCAACTCCTCCAAGACCTCGCGTCGTTCAGTCTCGGACAATGCCTCAAAGGACTGCAATAGATGTCGGGCTGCGTCTCCCATGGCTAAATATTCTACACCTGTTTTTTCGCGGCACAATGTTCAAGCTCATCGGAAGCCTGCTTGCGGGCGCATCTCCAGCGCAGACGTGGAGAACGAACTAGCGCGGCTGCGCGCGGCATGGCACGCGGCGCCCAATGCGTCGCCGACGCCCACGCTGGACGAACTCGTCGGCGCCGAAAAACTCGCCCGCATCGACTTGTTCGACCGGCTGCAACTCGAATCAGTGATTCAGCTCTGCCGGCAATCGACAAACTTGTCCGACGCCGGACGCAAACTCTTCGCCGCATCGCGCACTGCGCGCGGCACCACCAATGACGCCGACCGGCTGCGAAAGTATCTGGCCCGGTTTGGTTTGGAGTGGAGGGTGGTTGTTGCGTAAGTTGGAGAAATCCGAAGTGACCTAATCGCGACTGACAGTTTCTGACCTAAAACTTTCCGAGGTTCAGGATGCGGCCATTTGTTATAGTCGACTGCGACGGACTCCAACGACCCAAAGCCGCCGCTGATTTTCCCCAAAAGCGGCTGCTCAGATGTCGCCTGTGGCGTTACTGGAACTCAATCCTGAGTTTGCGTCGGTGCTGAATGAACGATCTGGGATGCCAAGGCATTTCATCGCCTATGCGCTTACCATGCCGACTCGGCTTTCCTAACCCTCGTCGCAAACGACTTGCCCCGTTCAACCTATTTTGCATTCGCGACCGCCCCCCCAAACAAAGGTCTTGCGCGACTAGATTGCTAAAGAGCAACCCCAAGCTCTTCCAGTATCCTCTTGGCCTGTTTAAGTGCTTTTCCGGAATCCATTGATGTGAGACTTACTGCCGTATCGTAATCGGCGTCATTGCGCCGTTTTCTTGAGTCATCAAGGCGATTTGCAAGCGCCGCCTGGCCAGCCTTCGAGTAGTGGTAATGGACCTTTTGATGCACGCTGAGGGTCTTGTCGGCGATACCCGCCCTATTTCTTGCTTCAAGAAAAGCGCTGTAATACGCCCGGGACATAATGGCACATGCGCGAGCTTCTTCATTAGGACTTTGCTGCGCATAAAGCCAACTAACAAGGTGGTAGAAATCGACAGGATTGAAAGGCATTTATGCCTGCAAAACTATGACCAAGGGAAGTAGTGTAACAAGGGTTGAGTCATCGGTCGCGTTGGCAAAGAACTTATCTTCGAGGTCCATAACCTCATCAAAGTCTTCCAGACCAGAGTGGACGACAAAAACTGGTTTGGTCCAGCCTTCTTCGGGATCAGTGTGCATGGTGATGTCTAGCCGAATTTGAAATGCCTCGCCTTCCAACCTATGCCCGGCAAGTGTTACATCAAGATTAATAAACGAAATCTGCTCTCGGAGGTTTGTCGAGGGAAGCAAGTCAATATACTTCACCGAATACCTCTCTATAAACTTTAGGTTCGTCAGCAGAAACAATGGGTGAGTTTTGCTAGGGTATTTTCCCAAGTAACTGATTAAGAACATGTTTTTACATTTTTTGCGTCTCTAAGCAACAGATTTTTCCGATGGTGACTTCGGTCTTGTGGTTTAACCTTTCGCTAATAC
>CAMDLH010000084.1 GCA_945901405.1 Bordetella parapertussis
GAACAGCCGCACGTTCTCGATGGCGATCACCGCCTGATCGGCGAAAGTCTTGAGCAGCGTGACTTGCCGCTGCGGTATCGGCCCCGGTTCCTGCCAGCACACGACGATCACGCCGATCGACACGCCTTCGCGCATCATCGGCACGCCAAGCATGCGCCGCCAGCCGCCGGCGTGCGCGAAAGATTGATCGTAGGTCGCGTCGGCCAGCGTGTCTTCCAGGCACACGACCTCGCCGGTCAGGACGGTCCGTCCGCTGGCGGTGCGGGGATCGGGCAGCATAGGGAATCGGCTCGACACGGACGCCAGAGCTTCTGCCGGCCAGTTCCTGGTCGCCACTATGTGAAGCAGGGTCCCGTCATAGCGGAACACGCCCGCAAGCTGACTGTCGCCCAGACGGCAGGCGTTCTCCAGGATCGCGTCGAACACCGGCTGGACATTGGAGGGCGAACTGGCGATGACTTTGAGAATATCCGCAGTCGCTGTTTGCTGCTCCAGCGACTCAGTGACTTCCGTATTGCGCGTCTGGAGTTCCTTGAACAGCCGCACGTTCTGGATGGCGATCACCGCCTGGCTGGCGAAAGTGCTCACAAGGTCTATCTGCTTTTGCGTGAACGCACGCACTTCCGGGCGGAAGAGACCGATCCCACCTATCAACTGCCCTTCCTTTAGCATGGGCACCGCAAGGAAAGTACGTGCGCCACCCAGTTCGACCAACGCGACGGTAGTGGGACTCCCGTTACGGTATGTGGAGGATTCTCGTCTGTCCAGGATATGTATGGGCCGCTTTTCAGCGATCATCCGGCCGATCCCGCCATCGGGCTGTGGCGAATGCTTGTGTGCTTCATCGGAAACCCACTTGGCATACTCGGGGCTGACGCCGCGTTGCGCGACGTTGGCAAAGCGATTCCCATCGTACAATCTCAGGTTGGCCATGTGCGCGCCGCATAGTCGCGTCGCATTCTCCAGAATGGAGTCGAACACCGGCTGGATGTCGGTAGGCGAGCTACTGATAACCTTGAGAATTTCCGCTGTCGCGGTTTGCTGCTCAAGAGATTCCGTAACCTCCGCGTTTCTTTGCTGTAACTCCTTGAATAAGCGAACGTTCTCGATGGCGATCACCGCCTGATCGGCGAAGGTCTTAAGTAGGGTAATCTCCTTGTCGGTGAACGCTCCCGACATTGCGCGACTTACGCTGATCGTGCCGATTGCTTCATCTCCGCGCACCATCGGCGCAATCAATAACGCCCGGATACCTCTGTGTTCCCATCTTTGCCTTGTAACTTCCGGAATATCCTCATTGAGGCCATCCACGATCTGCACTATCTCCCGGTGCAAAATGGCCCGCGCTTGCGGCAGTCGGTAATCATTGAGCGCAATACCACCAGCCGACTGCCAATCAGGACGCGTCGCGGCAATCAAAAAGATTTGATCCCCTTTAACCAGTCGCAGCGACACATCTAGCCCGCCGAAAAGATGGACACCGCTTTTCACGATGGCATCGAACACCGGCTGCGTGTCCGTGGGCGAACTGCCAATCACGCGCAGAATCTCGCTGATCACCGTCTGCTGTTCGAGCGCCTCTTTCGTTTCATTGAAGAGACGTACATTTTCAATCGCGATCACCGCCTGGCTGGCGAAGGTGCTGACGAGATCGATCTGCTTTTGCGAGAACGGCCGCGCCTCCGGACGATAAATGGTGATGCCGCCGACGACTCGGCCCTCCTTAAGCAGTGGCACCAGGACGGATGTCCTGGCGCCAGCTAACTTGACCAGCGCGACAGCGCCCGGAGTGCGATCGCGGTATCCGGCTGAATCCATCAGGTCCGGAACCTGCACGGGCCGCCCCTCGGCAAGCATATGTGCCATTGCGCCGGAGACAGGTCGATACGGTCCTCGATTCATGACCCACTGGGCGTACTCGGCGCTGCCTCCGCGCTGCGCGACGGCAAGAAGCGTGTCGCCGTCATGCAACAAGAGGTTGGCCATGTGCGCTTCGCACAGGCGCGTCGCACTTTCCAGAATCGCGTCGAACACCGGTTGTATTTCCGTCGGTGAGCTACTGATGACCCTTAGGATTTCCGCGGTCGCCGTTTGCTGCTCCAGCGCTTCCTTGGTCTCGTTGAACAGCCGCACGTTCTCGATGGCGATCACTGCCTGGTCGGCGAAGGTCTTGAGCAGGGCAATCTGCTTGTCCGTGAATGAACCAGGCGTCGTACTCATAACATTGATGACACCGATAGCACTATTTTCCCTAAGCAGCGGCGCCGACAGTGATGCCCGAAAACCTCTACTCTTAACTCGTCGCTTGGTCGCGTCATTGACCCACTCCTCCGCCAGAATATCGGGAACTTGCACGACCTCGCGGCGTACTATGGCACGGGTGTAGGGGCCGCCCTCATCAGTACTTGAAAGGGCAGCAGTGTCATCTGACATACGCAGCGGTAAAGTGCTAGCCACAGGCATTGTCCGATCCCCCGTGACAAGGCGGAGCGTAATTATCATGCCGCCAAACAAACGATTCCCGCTTTTGACGATTGCATCGAACACCGGCTGGGTGTCGGTCGGCGAACTGCTGATGACCTTGAGAATTTCCGCGGTCGCCGTCTGCTGCTCCAGCGCTTCGGTGATCTCGGCGTTGCGTCCTTGCAGTTCCTTGAACAGCCGCACGTTCTCGATGGCGATCGCCGCCTGATTGGCAAAAGTCTGCACCAGTTCGATTTGCCGCTTCGTAAATGGCTCAACGACCATCTTGCGCATGGTAATCGCACCCAGCGCGCGCTTCTCGTGCATGAGCGGCACGCTGAGTAGCGTGCGATGGCCGTGACGCCGCTGCAATTCGCGCACCATCGGGAATGTGCGCAGGGATGCGGTTGCGGCGTCTTTGATGTGCACCGCTTTGCGGTCAACGATGGCGCGGCCCATGCCGGATGTCCGGTCGAGCGCTACTGTTTCGCCCGGTTTCGCGGGAGGGATGCTGCCGTAACCGGTGAGGTACTTGGCCCGGTCGCCTTGCACCAGCCAGATCCTCGCATCGACCGACTGGCACAGACGCATGGCGTGCCTGGCGATGGTTCGCAGTGCCGGCTTTACGTCGGCCGCCGTCGCGGAAATTGCGCGCAGAATGTCGCTGACGGCCGCCTGCTGTTCGCGTGCTTCCTTTAGCTCGCGCTTTAACTCGGCGCAAGGGTCTTTGGATTTTCTGGCTGGGGTCTTCGATTTTGCCGGCATGCGAAATTCTCCCGATTCACCTTCCTTGCGCGATTGATCCCCGACCTGGTGTAGTACTTCGCTCCATGCGGCACGTATACAGCAGTGGTCGGGCGCATGGTAGATTCGACCGATGCGGTTCCTTCGTCACCGGCATCCAACCCACCCCTATTCCTCAAGATAGTGCCATTGGTTTCTGCCTCTTCTCATCTTTGTATAGCGCCATGAGGGTCTGCCCTTATTTTTCCGCGGCGCTAACACGTCTGGGCGGCAGCCTTGTTCCGCTGAATGTCGCTTAACAGCCGTTCGACTATGAGTTTCATGAAGTAGAAACCGAGCCTCGGATCCTGGTAGTACATGCGGTAGATCTGCTCGTCGGTCATCTGGTAAAGCTCGCAGTCGCTCTCGCAGATGACGGTCATCGTGCGCAGTCTCTCAGGTGAGAAGACACCAATCTCGCCGATCAGATTGCCTGCTCCGATGGTCACGCCCACACCTTCGAGCCGTAATGTGCCGCTGGCGACATAGAAAAGTTCGTCCGCCTTATCGCCCTGCCGGAACAGCACATGTCCGGCCTTGTGTTTGTGCAGGTGCATGTTCGGGAGCAGCCATTCGGATACCGGAGACCGCTCGGTGGCCTGCTCGATCTGCCTGGTAAGGCGCAGGATCTCTATCAACCGCCTGGCGTTCATCGGCAACAAGATCGTGTTCAGCAGGAACTCGGGCTGCACGATCAACTGCGAGAAATCGAACTTGAGATGGAACACGCTGTAGACGATAAGCGCGACATTGCTGCACAGCGACAGTATGCGCAACGGCACCATGCCGCGCATGAAGTGGCTGGCCAGGTAGAAAGCGCCTCCAGCCAGCCCAATGATAGTGATGAGGTCGATATGCATAGGTTTTCCGTAACTTCATTGCATTTGGCAAAGAAGATTATGCAGCAGTTTGGGCATCAGCGTTTGAAATGAGATGCTCGCACAGATAAAGCGAGGTCCCCATCATTTGGCGGCCATAACCAGTAACGCGCCAGCAACGAGTCCGCGGAATGTTGGCGGTGAGGCCGCGGGTGTGAAAGCGGTAAAAAGTGCGGCCGGTCATTGCACTTTCCGGAGTTTTTCTCGCACGTTCGTGTTTGACTATCGCGCGTCAGGTTACCGCCTGCTCGCGCCGGGCCTCACAAATCCGGCACGCGTAATCCACCAGTGCATCGGCGGTGACGCCCACCGCCTTGTGCTGGCGCTTGTTGTATTCCTCCGGCTCGAGCTCGGTACGGAATGAGTCGTTCAAACGGTTGATCATGTTGAACAAGCCGCACATCATCGACACCTCGACGATTTCGGCCTCGTTGCAGTGCTTGCGCAATTCGTTCCACACGCCGTCGTCGTGCTTGGCGGTGTTCAGCGTCATCGCCTACGACCACGCCATGACCGCCTTTTCCTTGTCGTTGAATAACGGGCTGGCGAGGTAATCCTTGGCTTGCAGCGCGTCGAATTCGGCGTCCGTGAGTCCCAGTGCTTGACCAAGCACTTTGTTGTGTTGCGTTCAGTAATTGCAGTTGTTGATGGTCGAGGTTTTGAGACACGCGAGGTTGCGCAGCCGCACATCGGACACCGCGCCCGCGTTGGGCTGGCGTACGGCCGCCACCAACGGCAAAAACCAGCGCACGACCAGCGGGCTGTGCGAGAGAATGCGTTGCAGGTTGGCGGTGCGCCCCAGCATGATGTTGGAGGCGTCGAAGAGATCCTTGGTGGGGCCGGTGGCCTCGGTGTCGGTGATGCCGCGCAGTCGTTGCGTCATGGTGCTGTTCCTTGGGATTAAGAAAAGTCATTATAGCTTTCCACCTGATTTGCAGTGCGCTAAGATGATGTTTTGCCAGCGGCCATGCGGGAGTGCCACCATGATTATTCGCGACATACTCAATCTCAAGGGCAACGCCATTTTCAGCGTGGCGCCGGACGGCAAGGTGGCTGATGCGGTGGCGGTGATGGTGAAGCACGACATCGGTTCGCTGGTGGTGCTCGACGGCGGCAAAATGACGGGCATGCTGACGTTTCGCGAAGTGCTGAAGGGCGTCGAGATGCAGGGCGGCAATCTGGGCGCGCTTGAAGTGCGCAAGGTGATGGCGCAGCCGATCACCTGCGCGCCCGGCGATTCGCTCGAACACCTGCGCGAGGTGATGACAAAGAATCATGTGCGCTATGTGCCGGTGGAGGACGCCGGGCAATTGCTGGGCGTGATTTCGTTTCACGACATCGCCAAGGCGGTGATCAAGGAGACGAATTTCGAGAACCGGCTGCTTAAACGCTACATCAAGAACTGGCCGGAAGAAGAGTCCGCACAAGCGCCGAAGACGACTTGAGCGCGCCGCGTACCGCCAGCCTGGCCCCCGGCGTTAATCGGCGCGAGGTTTTCTCGTGGGCGATGTTCGACTTCGCCAACTCGGGCTACACCACGGTGGTCATCACCGCGGTTTTCAATGCGTATTTTGTGAGCGTGGTGGCGGGCAAGGCGCCGTGGGCAACGTTTGCGTGGACGTGCGCGTTGGCGGTGTCGTATCTGGCGGTGATGCTTACCGCGCCACTGCTCGGCGCGTATGCTGATGCGCATGCGGCGAAAAAGCGCTTGCTTTTGTTCACCACGGCAGGCTGCGTGCTTTCAACGGCGGCGCTCGCGCTGGTGGGCGCGGGCGACCTGTGGCTGGCGATGGCGTTGATCGCGTTATCGAATTTCTGCTTCGGCTGCGGCGAGAATCTGATCGCGGCGTTTTTGCCCGAGCTTGCCGATGGCGAATCGATGGGACGCGTGTCGGGCTGGGGTTGGAGCCTGGGTTATCTCGGCGGGCTGCTGAGTCTGGGTTTAAGTCTTGCGTATGTGACGTGGGCGCAGGCGCGCGGCCAGCCTGCGGCGCAATTCGTGCCAGTGACCATGCTGATTACCGCCGGGTTGTTTGCGCTGGCGAGCATTCCCACGTTTTTGTTTTTGCGCGAGCGCGCCGTGCCGCGCAAGAGTGTTCATGCCGGCGCGGCAGTACTTGATCGGCTGCGCGCGGCGCTCGCGAGCGCAAGCCGCCATCGCGACCTCAAGCGTTTTCTGATCGCACTGGTGTGTTATCAGGCGGGTATACAGGCGTTCGTGGCACTGGCTGCGATCTATGCCGAGCAGGCGATGGGGTTTTCCACGCGCGACACTTTGTTTTTGATCTTGCTGGTCAACATCACTGCCGCGGCGGGCGCGTTTGCGTTCGGGCACGTGCAGGATCGCCTGGGGCACGTGCGCACCATCGTGTTGACGCTGATCGGCTGGCTGCTTGCCGTGTTCCTGGCGTGGCTCGCGCGCGGGCCGCTGCTGTTTTGGGTGGCGGCGAATATCGTGGGCTTGTGCCTGGGCGCCACGCAGTCGGCGGGCCGCGCGCTGGTGGGGTATTTGAGTCCGCCCGCGCGCACCGCCGAGTTTTTTGGCTTGTGGGGGCTTGCCGTCAAACTGTCGTCGATTCTGGGGCCGGTGACCTATGGCGCGGTGACGTGGATTTCCGGCGGCGATCATCGTTTGGCGATTTTAAGTACTGCGGTATATTTCGTTGCGGGTTTGCTGATTGTGCTGTCGCTGGACGTGGCGCGCGGACGGGCGCGGGCGTTGCAACAGGATTAAGCCGGGTATCCGTGCAGGTACAAGGAATGCCGCCTAACGGTTCGCCTTTAGACTTAAAAGTGCCATAATACAAAGAGTTAGGGTCGTGCAGCAGCGAGGCGGATATTTTGAAACGCCGCGAAGCCAACCAAGGCGCGTGCGATCTTGTGTAAACACTGCCGGAGAAAAGCGTGTTCAAGTGGCTGGGGGGAGGCGGCGGCAAGAGCGATCATCCATTGGCGGACGCAAAGCGTGCCAAGGAGATTGCTGACGAAATTTCCGCCGCGGAACCCGTAAAGGCGCTGGCCGAAGCCACCGAGTGGCTGGAATCGATCAATCAGGCCGCCGATTTCAAGATCGAATCGCGCGTCAATGCCATCGAATTGGTCGACATGGCCGCGCGCAAGCTCCAGCAGAAAGTTCTGGACGACTACTTTACGGTCGGCGTGGACAACAAGTTTCAGGAAAATCGCATCCACGCCGCGGCAACCAAGTACTGGAAAACGCTGGGCGACGCGTATATGCAGTGCGTGGCTCAGATCGAGACCGCGAAGAGTATTTCATCGGAGTTAAAACCGCGCGTGCCGGTGGTCGTGGCGCGCGGCCTGCGCGCGCTGACGCAGCACCTGAAGTGGGTACAGTTTCGTTACGGCAAGATCGAAGCGGACTGCTGGAAGAACATCAGCACACTGTTAAAGCATGCCGAAGCGGGCGGCATCGTCGAGCATCGCATCGAACTGTATCCGGGGATGGCGCCAGCGACATCGGTGCGTAACGAATTCTTGCGCGTGATGATGCTGTGGGCCGCCTCGCCCGGCAGCCTGTCGCCCTTGAAGCAGGACGTGGTGGAGTGGGTGGCGGGGCATTTTGCGGATAAATTTTTGCTGCCGCCGCGCCCCGAGGCCGAATTCATCTATTACTTCGATCTGGGCAAGTCATCGCCGCCGCAGCGCTGGACGCGCCAGACGCCGGTGAATCCGGCCGCGCGTTACTTCGATGCGGGCGAGGCGTTACTGGCGGTGAAGAGCCTCGCCGACTCGACGGCCGCCGTGGGCGCGCTGCCTTCGGGTGTCGATCTGGGCCCTAGCCGCAACATGGATATCGTGGTCGAGGTGTTGCGCCACCTCGTGACCAACTGGGCGCGCGCGCTGCCGGTGCGTGCGTCGGAGTGGCGCGATACCGCGATGCAACTCTCGGTCGTACATTCATTCGAGGTGGTGGTGGGCGCGATCGCGCCCGAGCTTGGCGATGGTCTCGATTTCACCGAGGCGCTGGCGCATGAAACCTGGGTCGCCGAAAACGTGAGCCAAGGCGGTTACGGCGCGGTGGTGCCGGCGGGCAAGGATGACTGGGTGAAGGTCGGCGTGCTGATCGGCGTCAAGAATGAAAAGGAAACCACCTGGAGCGTGGGCTTGATACGGCGCGTGAAAAGCGACGATTACAAGCAGCGCCGCGTCGGCATACAACTGGTGTCACGCATCGCGTTGCCGATACAACTGCGCTCGTCGGGCGCGGGCGGCAGACCGCATCGCGCGATCCTCCTCAACGCGGAGCCGTCCGCCAGTGGCAGCATGCATGTGCTGGTGCCGCACAATGCGTTCACGCTGCGCGACAACATTGTCGGCATGTACGGCAAGGACAACGAACGGCGCTGTACGTTAAAACCCGCGGGCGTGCTTGAAACCGGGCCGGATTTTATTTGGGCGCGGTTTATTGCCGAGTTCAATCTCGGCTGAGAATTTCCGGTCTCGCGCAGCGCGAAGCCTACGCGCGCAGCACCTTCACCAGCCACGCGCCGATGTCGCGCACTTCTTCAAGGCACACCGAGTGTTGCATCGGATACTCGTGCCAGTCAACCGCGTAACCTGATTTCTCAAGCAGCGCGCGCGAGTTTGCGCCCATCTGGTACGCCACCACCGGGTCTTCGGTGCCGTGCGCAATGAACACCGGTGTTTTTGCATTCGCCGGTGACGCCTCGGCAGCGAAACTGTCCGCGCACGGCAGGTAACACGACAAAGCCATCACGCCCGCCAGTTTTTCCGGGTAGCGCAGCGCGGTTTGCAACGCGATCGCGCCGCCTTGCGAGAACCCCGCTAACACTATGTTTTTAATAGGGATTTTTCTCTCGACTTCGCGCTGTATGAGTTGCCCGATCTCGGCTTGCGACTTGCGCACGCCGTTTTCGTCGGCGCGTTTTGCGCCGGTTTGCAAATCGCCCAGCGACACGTCATACCACGCGCGCATCACGTAACCGTTGTTGATGGTCACTGGGATCATCGGCGCGTGCGGGAATACAAATCGTATCGGCGGCGCGCCGGTGAGATTGAGTTCGTTGACGATGGGCACGAAGTCATTGCCGTCGGCGCCCAGACCGTGCATCCAGATGACGGCAGCGGTGGGGTTGGGGCCGGTTTCTAGTTCTATGGTTTCTAGCATTGCGTGAGAAGTGAGGAGTGAGGAGGAGTGAGGAGCGAGGAGCGAGGGGTGAGGAGTGGCAAGGTGGCTACGGTTTTACTCCTCACGCCTCACGATTTTTTAAGCGCCGACTTTGGCCGAAACGCCTTGCAAACCGCATCGTTGGTCTCGACGTATGGCCCACCGATGAGATCGATGCAGTACGGCACGGCGGCGAAGATGCCGTTGACTACGGATTTGCCTGTGTCGTCCTTGAGGCCTTCGAGTGTTTCCTTGATGGCTTTCGGCTGGCCGGGGAGGTTGATGATGAGCGCTTGCTTGCGTATCACCGCTACCTGCCGCGACAGTATTGCCGTGGGTACGAATCTCAGACTCACTTGCCGCATCTGTTCTCCGAAGCCGGGCATCTCGCGGTCAGCCACGGCGAGTGTGGCCTCCGGCGTCACGTCGCGCAGCGCGGGGCCGGTGCCACCGGTGGTAAGCACGAGATGGCATTTTTCCTTGTCCACCAGTTCTTTCAGTGTCGCCTCGATCACGGGCCGCTCGTCGGGAATCAGCCGTGTCACCATGCGCCACCTGGATGTCAGCGCCTGCGTGAACCAATCCTTCAACGCGGGGATTCCTTGATCCTCGTACACTCCTTGCGACGCGCGGTCGCTGATCGACACCAGGCCGATCAGCAGTTCTTCATTGTCACTCATCGCGCCGGTCACCGGATCATACTGTCCACGATCTTGCGTTCGCGCGCGATGGCGGCGCTCATACGCTGGCATTCCGCGAGCGTCATCCCATCGCGCCGCATGTCGGCTTGCAAGGTTCTCAGCCGGCCTTCGACGGCCTGAAAGCGCTGCGCCTCGCCCGCGCTGATGCGTCCGCTGCGCACGCCATCGTTGTACACGCGATGCACTTCGTCGTGCGCCCGGCGGTTATCCGCCACGCACCGGCCAACGCCGGGGTCATATTGCGACATTCTCGTCACTTCGTCGCGCTCGCGCGCGATGGCGCCGCTAATCCGCTGGCAATCCTGCATGCTGATGCCGTCGCTGGCGAGGTTGGCGCGCATGTTGTTAAGCCGGCCTTCAATCGCGTTAAAGCGCTGCGCCTCTTGCGGGTTGATGCGGCCCGCGCGGCGTGCGTTTTCAAATTGCGTGACTACATCCTGATGCGCGCGCCGGTTGTCGATCATGCATTGCCTCACCGCCGGATCGCTGCGCGACATGCGCGCTACTTCGTTACGTTCCCGTTCAATGGCGGCGCCGATGCGCTGACAGTCCTGCAACGAGATGCCGTCGCGCGCGAGATCGGCGCGCAGGTTTCTCAGGCGCGCTTCCATCGCATTAAAGCGCTGGGCCTCGGCGGCATCGATGCGGCCGGCCTGGCGCGCGCGTTCGTAGTTGTCCACGACCTCGGCGTGGGCCTGGCGGTTGTTCGCACGGCAGCGATTGATTTCCTGGTAGGCGTAATCGGGCGCCGGCTGCGAGGGGTAGTAGACCGGATCCTGACGTTGAACCGGCGTGGTTTCGCAACCGCCCAGCAACAACACCAGCGCGGATCCCAAGTACATGGTGCAACGGCCAATTGTGCGCATTTTCAGTTTCCCCTTTAATATGTTTTCCCACACCAGCGCGTGTCAATATCTTAACGGGTCTACTGACTAGGCGTTTCGGATTTTACATTTTCTTGCAATTAGCGGGTGGCCGGCGCCGTTTCGCTTGAAAGAGTCAAATCCAGCGGCAATAATGGTTATCGTCCGGCTATTGGAAACTCACACGATGACAGCGCCCCGATCCAACACCATCGCACGCGGCGGCAAGGCCGTCTATGGCGCACCGCTCGGCATATTGATGCTGGAGGCGCGCTTCCCGCGCATCCCTGGCGACATGGGCAACGCGACGACATGGCCGTTTCCGGTGCTGTATCGCGTGGTGCGCGGCGCGAGTCCAGAAAAGGTGGTACTGCACGGCGCGCGCGGCTTGCTGCCGGATTTTATCGACGCCGCAAAAGACTTGTTGAATCTTGGCGCGGAAGCGATCACCACCAACTGCGGTTTCCTGTCGTTGTTTCAAAACGAGATCTCCGCCGCGGTGAACGTACCCGTCGCAACGTCTGCCTTGATGCAGGTGAACTGGGTGCAGGCCACCTTGCCGCCGGGCAAACGCGTCGGCGTGGTCACCGTCAGCGGCTCGACATTGACGCCGGCGCATCTGAAGGCCGCGCGTGTGCCGTTGGATACGCCGTACGTCGGCATCGAAAACGGCCGCGAGTTTTTTCGCGTGCTGATCAAGGCCGAGAAGGAAGACATGGACGTAGCCCTCGCCGAGCAGGACATCATCGATGCGGGCAAAGAACTGGTGGCACGTAATCCCGATATTGGCGCCATCGTGCTCGAATGCACCAACATGCCGCCGTACGCGGCAGCTTTGCGCGATGAACTGGGTTTGCCGGTCTACGATATCTATTCGATGATCAACTGGTTTCACGCCGGGTTGCGGCCGCGGGTGTTTTAATTCCATTACAACGCAATACTGCCGGTCACACCGAATAAACCGGCTGCGTCAGCCCATCGGCGAGATGTTCGCTGGCCCATTTCACGGGGTCGGCAGCGCGATCAAGCAGCACGCCCGCGGCGCGCACGTGTTGTTTACCGGCGTCGAGCGCGGGCGGTTCGGCGCCTTGCTCTAGTGCAAGCACGGCTTCATGCAACATGCGCCGCGCCATGACGATGCCTTTGTCGGTGGGCAGCAGGCGTTCTTCATCGTGACTCTGGATCGCGCCCATGCTCTCTTGCAGTGATGCATCCTGCACGGAGATGCCGAAGACGCCGCTGTAGGCGCGCTTTTCGCGTTGCGCCGCGCGGTCGATCAGGTAGTCGTTGTCGCGATTGGCCTTGGGGCGAAACGAGCCCGGCTCGTATTCAACGTGGATGCCCTTGCCCGCGGCCATGTGCGCGCGTTCGGATTCGCTGAGCGGCTTTTTCGGATGAAAGTTGATGCTCCACGCCCAGCAGTTGTGGTCATCCATCGGCACCCACACGTGCCCGCCCATCGCGTGTTCGCCAAACGGCGGTATCAGCGTGAACCACGGAAACAGCCATTGCGTGATGCGCCAGTAGTAGGTATCCGCGTCGCCGTTGCGGCGGCCGAATAGCGTCAAGCCAAAATCGGTTTTCTCGATGCTGAATATTACGTTGCCGTCGGCCTTGATGTAGTCGTTGGCCTTCGCACCCTTGTGCATCGGATCGACATCGACTTCGTAACGATGCGTGTACGAGACATGCGCGGTGTCGATACCGCCCTCCATCGCTTGCAGGTAGTTGCATTCCTGCAGGCGCCGTGAAACATACCGATGGCTGTCGGGCAGCAGGCTCCATTCGACTTCGGGCGGCGCGGGTTTTTTATCCGGCGGCCCCAGGTAGGCCCACACGATGCCGCCGCGCTCGATGCACGGATAACCCTTGATGCTCATCTTCGATGCGATCTGCGGCGCGCTCGGCACATCGACGCACTGGCCGGTGATGTCGAATTTAAGGCCGTGATAGGCGCAGCGGATGCCGCACTCCTCGTTGCGCCCGAAAAACAGCGACACGCCCCGATGAGAGCAAAATTCGCTGATGAGCCCCACGCGCCCTTGCGTGTCGCGAAACGCGAGCAGCTTTTCACCGAGTATCTGCACGCGCACTTGCGGCCCGTCCGGCTCGGCGATTTCGCTCGATTGCAACACCGGCGCCCAGTAGCGGCGCATCAGTTTGCCCATGGGCGTGCCTGGGCCGGTGCGTATCAGCGCGTCGGCCATTTCCTTATTCATGCGCCGGCTCTGGCTTCACGATCACGTCACGCAACACCTGAAACAACGCGCGATAATTCTTCGGCGGCCTGTTTTGCTCGCGCTCGCGCTGCACATTGCGTATCAGCGTGCGCAGTTGCTGCATGTCCGCCAGTGGATATTCCTTCACCAGTTGCGCCAGCGCATCCGGTTCGGCGATTAATTTGTCGCGCCAGCGTTCGAGCAGGTGCGCGTGCGCCACGTCGGCTATCGACACTGATTTCCAAGCGTCGAGTTTGGCGCGGATCGGCTCCGGATCTACATGGCGCATGAGCTTGCCGATGAATTGCATTTGCCGCCGGCGTGCCTCGTGTTTGGTGATGGCTTGCGCGGCGATGATGGCGTCGAGCAGCGATTCGGGTAGTTCCACCTCTTCGAGCTTTGCGCGATTTAACGCGACGAGTTCCGCGCCCAGGGTTTGCAGCGCTTGCGCCTCCGCCTTGCGGCGGGTCTTGCTGGGGCCTTCGTGGTAGTCGCTATTGCTGCTTTCGCCCTGTTCAATGTCGTCGTTCAAGAGTTGTCAACCTGTTATCATTCCGGCCACGATTTTAACCCAGTAAATTACGATGCCTGACAATGGATTTTCGAACGACAGCGCCAAGCTGAAATCGCTGGCGCAGGATGTGCTCGACTACGCGAAGAAACGCGGTGCCACCGCCGCCGACACCGAGGTGAGCGAGGGTTTCGGCCAGACGGTGACGGTACGCCACGGCGAGGTGGAGACCATCGAATACAACCGCGACAAGGGTATTGGCGTCAGCGTTTATCTGGGCCAGCAGCGCGGCCACGCCAGCACCTCTGATTTTTCCGCAAAAGCACTCCGCGACACGGTGGACAAGGCGCTGTCGATCGCGCGCTTTACCGCGGTGGACGATTGCGCCGGGCTTGCCGACCCCGATCTGCTGGCGCGCGAGTTTCCGGATTTGCAGTTGTTCCACCCGTGGGGCGTGCCGGTGGAGCGCGCCATCGAGATCGCGCGCGCGTGCGAGGACGCGGGTTTTGCGGTGGACAAGCGCATCAGCAATTCCGAGGGCGCGTCGGTTTCGACGCAGGAATCGCATTTCATCTACGGCAATTCACACGGATTTTTGCAGGGTTATCCGAGTTCGCGCCACAGCATCGGCTGCTCGCTGATCGCCGGCAAGGATGACGGCATGCAGCGTGACGATTGGTACGACACCGCGCGCTCGCCGCTCGATCTGGTGACGCCCGAGTCGGTGGGCAAGCGCGCCGCCGAGCGTGCCGTGCGCCGGCTTGATTCGCGCAAGATCGCCACCACGCAAGTGCCGGTGCTGTTCGAGGCGCCGATTGCGTCGAGCCTGTTGGGCCATTTTGTGTCGGCGGTGAGCGGCGGCAATCTGTATCGCAAGTCTTCGTTTTTGCTCGACAGCGTGGGCAAGCAGGTGTTCGCGCCGTGCGTGCAAATCAGCGATCTGCCGAATATCCCGAAAGGACTGGCAAGCGGCCCGTTCGACGAGGAAGGTGTCGCCACGCAGCCGCGTGATGTCGTGGCCAACGGCGTGGTGCAGGGCTATTTTCTGTCCAGCTATTCCGCGCGCAAACTCGCGCTGCGCTCCACCGGCAACGCCGGCGGCAATCACAATCTGATGCTGAAAAACACCGGCGAGGATTTCGCGGCATTGCTGCGCAAGATGGGCACGGGCCTCTTGGTGACCGAGCTCATGGGGCAGGGTGTGAATCAAGTCACCGGCGATTACTCGCGCGGCGCGGCGGGTTATTGGGTCGAGAACGGCGAGATCACTTATCCGGTGCAGGAGATCACCATCGCCGGCAATCTCAAAGAGATGTTTCTTGGCATCACCGGCATCGGCAACGACATACTGCGGCGCAGTTCGCGCCAGTGCGGCTCGATACTCATCGAGCGCATGACGATTGCTGGCGACTAATGGCGATATTTCATAAGTAATTGTTTTTAAAGGATATTTTTTCGATTAGCATCGCGGCGCTATCGCTGCCGTTTGCATCCGCATGGGTGCGCCGGCGCGAGGCGGAAATACTTCGCGATGGAGTGGCGCTCACGCCCAATCAAATCGCCAGCGCGCGCCGCGCCGGCGTGCAACACCCCGAACGTGTGCGCCTACTCGCGGTCAAACGTATTCCGATGCCGCTTTACCGGCCGCTGCGCGCGGCCGCGGAACGCCGCGGCTGGCTGTCGCCGCACACGGCCGGCATGACCTTGCGTTATGGCATTTATCTGCGCGCGGATTGCATGGAAGACCGGCGCCTGTTGCTGCATGAACTGACGCACGTCGCGCAATACGAGCGGCTCGGCGGTATCCGCAATTTTCTGCGCGCCTATCTCAGGGAATGCATCACGCCGGGTTATCCGCATGGCGCGCTGGAGCGCGAGGCGCAGGCGATGGAGCGCGGAGCAGAGTTGTACGCAGACCCGCACGGAGAGTTGCGCTGAGCGTCCGGGGATGGGCGGTTTGTGGTAACTTTACGCCCCTGATCCAACGGGGTTTTTTCGACGCACGGTTTTCAAGCACAGGATTCGAATGAAACAGTTTTTGTTGATGATTTTGCTGGCGTTTGCCGCCATGAGCGCGCCGGTCTTTGCGCAGCCGGTGAAGGTCGGATTTGTCGATGGTATTCGACTGGAAAGCGACACCCGCCGCGCGTTTGATATCGCCGAAATGCTGCGCAAGGAATTCGCCACGCGCGAATCGGAGGTGCGCACGCAGGAAAATCGCGTCAAGTCGCTGCAAACGCAGGCCGCGGGCATCACCGATCCGCGCGAACGCGAGTCGAAGGAGCGCGAGTTCCAGGTGCTGGCGCAACGCTTCGAGCAGACCGCGCGCGCTTTTGTCGATGATGTCGAGCGGCGCAAGGCCGAGGAGCGGCGCAAGTATTTCCAGGAAGTCACCGCCATCGTGACCAAGATCGCCACCGCCGGCAGTTACGATCTCGTGGTGCAGGAGGCCGTCTACAGCAGCAAGGCGGTGGATATCACCGAGCAAGTTATCAAGGCGCTGGGCGGCCCCGCGCCCAAGCCCGCGGGCAAATAGCGCAACCGACAGCAGTCAACGCGGCCTCTCTCCATGTATTCGTACGACAAAGACACGATAGCCGGATTCGATCCCGAACTGTGGAAGGCGATGGAGCAGGAGCGTCAGCGCCAGCACGACCACATCGAACTCATCGCCTCGGAGAATTACGCCAGTCCGCGCGTGCTCGCCGCGCAAGGTTCGGTGCTCACCAACAAATACGCCGAGGGTTATCCGGGCAAGCGTTATTACGGCGGTTGCGAATTTGTCGATATCGCGGAAGAGCTCGCCATAGCGCGCGCGAAAAAACTCTTTCACGCGGGTTACGCCAACGTGCAGCCGCACTCGGGCGCGCAGGCCAACTTCGCGGTGTTCAAGGCGGTGCTGCATCCGGGCGATGTCATCCTCGGCATGTCGCTAGAGGCCGGTGGTCATCTTTCGCACGGCTCGTCGGTTAATGTCAGCGGGCGTTATTTCGATGCGGTGACTTACGGACTGAACCCGGACACCGAAGTCATCGACTACGAAGAAGTCGAAGAACTCGCGACCGTGCGCAAACCCAAGTTGATCATTGCCGGCGCCTCGGCGTATTCGCTGCGCATTGACTGGGAGCGTTTTCGCAAGATCGCCGACAGCGTGGGCGCGCTGCTGATGGCGGACATCGCGCACTACGCCGGGCTGATCGCGGCGAAGTTCTACCCCAGCCCGGTGGGCATCGCCGATTTTGTCACCAGCACCACGCACAAGACCCTGCGCGGGCCGCGCGGCGGTTTGCTGCTGTCCGACCAGAAGCACGAGAAGATTTTAAACAGCGCGGTGTTCCCCGGCTCGCAGGGCGGCCCGCTGATGCATGTGATCGCCGCCAAGGCGGTGGCGTTTCAGGAAGCGTTGACGCCAGAGTTTCGCGATTACCAGGAACAGGTGCTCGACAACGCGCGCGTGCTGGCGAAAGTGCTGCACGAGCGCGGCTTTCGTATCGTGTCGGGGCACACCGACTGCCATTTGTTTCTGGTCGATCTGCGCAAGCAAAATATTACCGGGCGCGATGCCGAGGATGCGTTGTCGAAGGCGAATATCACCGCCAACAAGAATTCCATACCCAATGATCCGCAACGCCCCACGGTTACCAGCGGCATCCGCATCGGCTCGCCCGCCATCACCACGCGCGGCTTCAAGGAAATCGAGACAGAGATGCTCGGTCACCTCATCGCCGATGTGCTGCACGCGCCCAATGACGACGCGGCCATCGCGCGCGTGAAGGGCGAGGTCAAGAAATTGTGCGACCGTCATCCGGTTTATGGCTGAGCAATGAAATGTCCCTTCTGCAAGGCCGCCACCACGCAGGTGCTTGATTCGCGCGTGAGCGACGCGGGCGACAGCATCCGGCGGCGGCGGCGCTGCGCTTCGTGTAACAAGCGGTTCACCACCTACGAGACGGTGGAGTTGCGCATGCCGCAGGTGGTCAAGCAGGACGGCAGCCGCATCGAATTCGATCTGGAGAAACTGCGCACCGGTTTCATGCGCGCGCTGCACAAGCGTCCGGTTTCCACGCAATTCGTGGATGAAGCCATTGCCACCATCACGCAGAACATCCTCGCGATGGGCGTGCGCGAAATTCCATCGCGGCGCGTTGGCGAAATGGTGATGCGCGAGCTGTACAAGCTCGATCAGGTCGCCTACATCCGCTTTGCCTCGGTGTATCGCAGCTTCCAGGGCGTTGACGATTTCCAGGATGTCATCAAGGAAGTGCGGCGCCCGGTCGACAAGAAGTAGGTTTGCTTCGTAGCCTCTGAGTCATGTTTTCAACTGAAGATCACCGCCACATGGCGCGCGCGCTCGAACTCGCGCGGCGCGGGCTGTACACCACCACGCCCAATCCGCGCGTGGGTTGCGTCATCGTGCGCGACGGCGTGGTGGTGGGCGAGGGCTGGCACGAAGCCGCCGGCGGGCCGCACGCCGAGATGCATGCGTTGCGCGCGGCGGGCGAGCGCGCACGCGGCGCCACGGTGTATGTGACGCTGGAGCCGTGCGCGCATCACGGGCGCACGCCGCCGTGTTGCCAGGCATTGATCGCGGCGGACGTGGGCATGGTGAAGGCGGCGATGCGCGACCCGAATCCGCTGGTGGCGGGCAAGGGTTTTGCCGCGCTGCAGGCGGCGCGTATTGCGTTTTTCACCGGATTGATGCAGGACGAAGCGCGTGAGCTCAACATTGGTTTTGTCTCGCGCATGACGCGCGCGCGGCCATGGGTGCGCATGAAAATCGCCGCCAGTCTCGATGGCAAGACCGCGTTGTTGAACGGCAAGAGCCAATGGATCACCGGCCCGGAGGCGCGGCACGACGGCCACGCGTTTCGCGCGCGCGCGTGCGCGGTGCTGACCGGCATCGGCACGGTGAAGGATGACGATCCGCAACTCACGGTGCGCGATGTCGCAACAACACGCCAGCCGCTACGCGTGGTGATCGACAGCCGGCTGGAAACGCCGATCGATGCAAGAATACTCGGCGCGGGCACGCTGATTTTCGCGGCGGCGCGCGATGAAACCAAGGCGCGTGCACTGGAATCGCGCGGCGCCGAGATCATCGTGCTGCCCAGCGCGCACGGCAAGGTGGAACTGCCTGGCGTGCTGCGCGAACTCGCGCGGCGTGGCGTGAACGAGTTGCATGTCGAGGCCGGTTACAAGCTCAATGGATCGATGCTCAACGAAGGTTGCGTCGATGAACTGGTGATTTATCAAGCGCCCGGTATCATCGGCGATGCGGCGCGCGGCATGTTCAATCTGCCCGAACTCACCGAGCTTTCGCAAAAACGCAAGCTCACGGTTAGCGACGTGCACCGTTTTGGCCCTGATATTCGAGTCATCGCACGAGTGGAGCCGGTATAATGTTCACTGGCATCGTTTCAGCAGTCGGCAACATTGAGTCGGCAACTCCGTCCGAGGGCGGCAAACGCTTGCGCGTGAACTCGGCGGGGCTCGATCTTGCCGATGCAGTGCTCGGCGAGAGCATCGCGGTTAACGGCGCATGCCTCACGGTGATAGCGTTGCATGATCACGCGTTCGATGCCGATGTTTCGCAGGAAACGCTCGCGTGCACGGCAGGTTTCGCGCAGGGCGCGCGGGTGAATCTCGAACGCGCGCTGAAGCTCGCCGACCGGCTGGGTGGTCACCTGGTCAGCGGGCACGTCGATGGCGCCGGCTCGGTGGTGTCGGTGACAGCGGCGGGTGATAATCGCGTGATTCGTTTCACGGCGCCGAACGGGATTGCGCGTTACATCGCGCGCAAGGGTTCGGTCGCCATCAATGGCGTAAGTCTTACGGTGAATGAAGTATCCGGCATGGAATTTTCTGTGAATCTGATTCCGCACACGTTGGCGCATACCAATCTTGGCGATCTTGCCGCGGGCAGCCGCGTGAATATCGAAGTCGATACCGTCGCGCGTTACGTCGAGCGCCTGCAATCGTTTGGAGCAAGCACATGAACGCGCCTGCCGTGAGTCCGGTCATCGAGATCATCGCCGACATCAAGGCCGGCAAGATGGTGGTGCTGGTGGATGAGGAAGACCGCGAGAACGAGGGCGATTTGTTGATCGCCGCTGAGTTTGCGACGCCGGAAGCGGTTAATTTCATGGCACGTTACGGGCGCGGGCTGATATGTCTGACGCTCACCGAAGATCGTTGCCGCCAGTTGAATCTGCCGCTGATGGTATCGACCAACCGCTCGCCGCTGGGCACTAATTTCACGGTGTCTATCGAGGCCGCCGAAGGTGTGACCACGGGCATTTCCGCGGCGGATCGCGCCACCACGGTGCGCGCGGCGATACGTTCGGATGCGAGCCCGCGCGACCTGGTGCAGCCGGGGCATATTTTCCCGCTGATGGCGCAGCAAGGCGGCGTGCTGGTGCGCGCCGGGCACACCGAAGCGGGCTGTGATCTCGCGCGGCTCGCGGGCCACGCGCCGGCGGCGGTGATCTGCGAAATTCTCAAGGACGACGGCGAGATGGCGCGCCTGCCCGATCTCGTTGTGTTCGCCGCGCAACACGGTTTGAAAATCGGCACCATCACCGATCTGATTCAGTATCGCAGCCGCACCGAGTCACTCGTTGCGCGCGCCTCCGAGCGCGACATCGACACCGTGCATGGCCGCTTGAAGCTCTACGCCTACAGCGACCGCATCGGCCGCGAGACGCATCTCGCGCTGGTGAAAGGCGAGATCACGCCGGCGAAGGAAGCGCTGGTGCGCGTGCACGAGCCGCTGTCGGTGATTGATCTGCTCGATGCCGCCGGCACCACGCACTCGTGGAATTTCAACGATGCGCTGGCGGCTGTCGCCAATTCGGAGTGCGGCGTGATCGTGCTTCTGCACCGGCAGGAAACCGCCGAGGAGTTGCTGACACGGGCAAAGCCACCGCAGGCGGGGGGCACACGAGCCAAAATTGCATTGAGAAATTATGGCATAGGCGCGCAGATCTTGCGTGATCTCGGAGTCAAAAAAATGCGCCTGCTGACATTGCCGCGGCGCATGCCGAGCATGGCGGGGTTCGATCTGGAGGTGACGGGATACATGCAGCCGCCGGTGCGTGAAGCTTAAAGAGTGAGATGACCAGACCATGAGCCACTACAACAATATTGAAGAACTCGAACCCGATGTGAACGGCGCGGGTCTTTGCATCGCCATCGTGATGAGCCGATTTAACATCGACATCGGCGAGGGCCTGTTGTCGAGCTGCACGGCCGCGCTCGCCAAACACGGCGTGCGCGCCGAGGACATCCGCATCGTCACCGTGCCGGGCGCGCTGGAGATTCCGCTGGCGCTGCAAGCGCTGGCGCACAGCGAAGAATACGATGCGCTGATCGCGCTGGGCGCGGTGATCCGCGGCGAGACCTACCACTTTGAAATTGTGTCGAACGAATCGTGCCGCGGCATCAGCGACGTGCAGCTCGAATCCGGCATACCAATCGCCAACGGCATCCTCACCACCGAGGATGACGATCAGGCGCTCGCGCGCATGTCGCAAAAGGGCGCTGATTGCGCCGAGGCCGCGATTGAAATGGCCAACCTTTTGCGCAACCTAAAATAATCATTTAAAAACAAATACTTACAATAATATGAAAACAAGCCGAAGACGCGCACGTGAGCTCGCGATGCAAGGCTTGTATCAGTGGCAGATCGCCAAGCACGACGCCACAACCATCGTCAATCAGTTGTCCGAATCCAGAGGTTTTGAGTTGTGTGATGCGCCGTATTTCATTGATCTGCTTGAAGGCGCGGTGCGCAACGTGGCCACGCTGGAGGCCGACATCACTCCATTTCTCGACCGCGCGTTCACGCGCCTCACCCCCGTGGAACGCGGCATCCTGATGGTCGCGGGTTATGAGTTGCGCCACCACCCGGAAGTGCCCTATCGCGTGGTGATCAACGAAGCAGTGGAACTCGCTAAAATGTTTGGTGGCGCCGACGGCCACAAGTACGTCAACGGAGTGCTCGACAAACTGGCGCCCGTTTTGCGCCCTCACGAATCGCGAACGGGAAATACCGCATTATCGGAAGGAGGCAAACGTGGATGACAAACTCAAAAAACGCATCACCATGTTCTACATCGCCGGGGTCGTTAACCTCGTCATCGGCCTCTACGTTCTGGTGGCCGGACGCACGTTCCTGAACGAAGATCAGTACATGACGGTGGTGCTGTTTTTCCTGGGCTTCGCGGCGGTGGATTTTTATTTTCCGCACATGCTCAAGAAAAAGTACTACGCCGACTTGGCCAAGCTCGAAGAACAGCGGCGCAAGCTGAATGAAAAGCCGCCGCAGGCTTAATGGTTCTTCTCCCTCCCCTTCAGGGGGAGGGCAGGGGTGGGGGTGGGTGCAAACTCACTTCGTGTTCGTCACCTGGTTGCCGTTCCGCCTCGCATGCCCACCGAATTCGAACTGATCGCGCGATACTTCACCCACCCCACACGTCACACGCTGCTCAGTGTCGGCGACGACGCGGCGCTGTTCAAAGTACGCAAAGGCATGGCGCTGGCGGTGTCCACCGACATGCTGGTCGAAGGCCGCCATTTCTTCAAGGGCGCCGACCCCGAAAAACTCGGCCACAAGGCGCTCGCGGTCAATCTCTCCGACATGGCGGCGATGGGCGCGCAGCCGCGCTGGGCGACTCTCTCGCTCGCGCTGCCGCGCGCGGATGCGAAATGGGTCGCTGCCTTCATGCGCGGCTTCATGCGTCTCGCGCGCAAGCACGATGTCGATCTCGTCGGCGGCGACACCACTCGCGGCCCGCTCAACTTGTGCGTGCAGATCATGGGCGAAGTGCCGCCGGGCAAAGCGCTACGCCGCGACGCCGCGCGCGTGGGCGACGATATCTGGGTGTCTGGCACGCTGGGCGACGCGGCGCTGACGGTGGCGGCGCGCAAGCGTGAAATCGTCTTGAGCAAGACGGAGTTGGCCGCGGCATCGCGCCGGCTCGACACGCCCACGCCGCAAGTGACGCTAGGCATTGCCTTGCGCGGCATCGCGCATGCGGCGCTGGATATTTCCGACGGGCTGCTTGGTGATTTGGGGCATATTTGCGAACGCTCCAACGTTGCGGCGGTGATCGAACTTGAACGCTTGCCTGCGTCGCCGCTGCTGAAGCGGAATCTCGCAAAACCGGTTGCACAAGGTGCGATGCTCGGCGGTGGGGACGATTACGAATTGTGTTTCACCGCCGCACCCGCGCGACGCACGGCGGTTGTGCGCGCCGCGTTTGCGGCAAGTGTGCGCGTTACGCGCATTGGCCGCATTCTGCGCGCTCCAGAAGGCGCTTGTGAAGTAGCGTTCGTCGATAAAGCCGGATTGCCGTTGCGGCTGGCTCAGAGGGGATACGACCATTTTGGGTGACGTAGCCCGCCTGCCAACGTGGCGCTTCATCCACGCGCATCCCGCGCACTGGATCGCCTTCGGCGGCGGCGCGGGGCTGGCGCCTTTCGCGCCGGGTACTTTCGGCACGCTGTTGGCGATTCCTCTATATCTTTTGATGATGGCGACGCTCGATGCGGCGTTATATCTCGCTGTAACCGCGGCGCTGTTTGTGCTCGGCATCTGGGCCTGCGCAGTGACGGGCCGGGCGCTGGGTGTGGCTGACCATGGCGGCATGGTGTGGGACGAAACCGTGGCGTTTTTGCTGGTGTTGTTTTTCACGCCCGCGACGCTCGTCTGGCAGGCGGCGGCGTTTGCCCTGTTTCGCTTGTTCGATATACTCAAGCCCGCGCCGATTCGGTATTTTGACCGCACGGTGAAGGGCGGTTTCGGCGTGATGTTCGACGATTTGCTGGCGGCGGGCTATACGCTTATCGTGCTGGCGGTGGCAAAAGTTATTCTGGAAAGAATGCAATGACGGATGCGCAACTTTACGCGCTGGCCGAAAAAGCCGGCATGGCGCTGAAAGCCCAGGGCCTGATGATCGCGACCGCAGAGTCGTGCACCGGCGGCTGGATCGCGGAGGCGATCACCGCGGTGGCGGGCAGCTCGGCGTGGTTCGAGCGCGGTTTCGTGGCCTACACCTATATATCGAAGCGCGAGATGCTGGGTGTCAACACCGGCACGCTGGGCACGCACGGCGCGGTGTCGGAGCAATGCGTGCGCGAGATGGCGCAGGGCGCAATTGCGCGCAGCCACGCGCAGGTGTCGGTGGCGGTGAGCGGCGCCGTCGGGCCGTCGGGTGGCACGCCGCAAACGCCCGTGGGCACGGTGTGTATCGCGTGGGTGGGGCCGGATGGCGAGGTGGTTGCCGAGACCAATCTTTATGCGGGAAATCGTGATGCCGTGCGGCGGCAAGCGGTGGCGCGCGCGCTAGAAGGTGTACTGGCGCGGCTCGATTCCCCAGTGACAGGTGTTGCGTAAGTATTTGTTTTTAAATAACTATTTTTGTAGAAGTTCACGATAAATCAAATGACTGTATTTTTATACAGTTATATGAAATAATGTGCCTGTCGCTAACTCACAGGAGGCACTATCATGGACCAAAACATCGAGCCGGTAATCAAGGATTCAAGGAATAATAAAATGGACGAAAACAAAAGCAAGGCGCTCAGCGCCGCGCTCTCTCAAATCGAAAAGCAGTTCGGCAAGGGATCGATCATGCGCCTCGGCGAATCCGAGATCGCGCGTGATATTCAGGTGGTGTCCACTGGTTCGCTGGGGCTCGATATCGCGCTCGGCATCGGCGGCCTGCCGCGCGGGCGCGTGGTTGAAATCTACGGGCCGGAGTCGTCCGGCAAGACCACGCTGACGCTGAGTGTGATCGCGCAGATGCAAAAGTTGGGCGGCACGGCGGCGTTCATCGATGCCGAGCACGCGCTCGATCCGCAATACGCGGCCAAGCTCGGATGCAAGGTTGAAGACCTGCTGATTTCGCAGCCCGACAACGGCGAGCAGGCGCTGGAGATCGCC
>CAMDLH010000085.1 GCA_945901405.1 Bordetella parapertussis
GACGGCGGCTTTCAGGCAAACCTCGATCTGGTCAAAGAATACATCTCGCCCGCGCCGGAAAAAATCCGCCAGCGCAACGCGCAGACCGCCAAGGGCGATGGCCTGAAAATGGCACGCGAAGCTGGCGCCGCGCTGGTGGGCATGAACCGCTTCTATGGGCACATGCTGATTCAGGACGCGCTGACCAACGACGACCTGTGGCCGTTTCCGCTGATGGATGATTTGTGCTGCGCGGGCGTGATGGTCGATACGTTCGGCAACCGGCTCGTCGATGAAGGCTTGGGCGGCGTGTATCTGGCCAACCACGTCGCGGCACTTGCCGATCCGTTGTCGACCACGGTGATTTACGATCAACCGATCTGGGAAAGCCCCGGCAAGGAATTCATCACGCCGGCGAACCCGCTCATCGTCAGCAACGGCGGCACCGTGCACAAAGCCAACTCCATGGGCGAACTGGCGCAAAAAGCCGGCCTGCCGGCGGCAGCGCTTGAACAGACCATCGCAAAATACAACGCCGCGGTCGATGCCGGCGTCACGACGCAACTGACCCCCGCGCGCAGCACTACCAGCCACAAAGCGTGGCCGATACGCACCGCACCCTTCTACGCCGCGAAACTGTGCGCGGGCATCACCTACACCATGGGCGGCATCGCCATCGACGGCGACAGCCGCGTGCTGGATGCCAACGACAACCCGATCACTGGCTTGTACGCGGCGGGCTGCGCCACCGGCGGGCTGGAGGGCGGCCCCGCCGTGGGTTACGTGGGCGGGCTTTCCAAATCATCGACCACCGGCTTTCGCGCGGCCGAGCATATTGCGGCGAATCGGGCGCGGTAACCACCACCAACTTGCCGCGGAATCACAATCGGGAGTCGAACCGCGCCGCGTAGATTCCAGATGCGCGGAAACTTTACCCGTCATTCCCGCACAGGCGGGAATCCATGCAATTTTCCCGGTGGCACTGTGTTATGGGTTCCCGCCTGTGCGGGAACGACAGTGTTTGTTTTCGGTCTTTGCGATTTCATCATCGAAGCGGCGGCCCATCATGGATGACCCCGGCAACCTGCACACCTCCAGCGCCGCCACGCTGATGGCCGCCGCGCTCTCAGGGCTGGGAGTGATGGTGGTGCAAAAGTGGATGGCCGCCGCCGCGATCAAGGAAGGCAAACTCGCCGCCGTGCTGCCCGGTTACGAGGTCAGCCCCACCGACTACGACACCGCGCTATATGCGGTGTATCCGCACAGCCGCGGACTGTCGCCGACAGTCACGGGCGTTTGTGAATTTTTTGGCGGGGTTGTTTAAGACGCAGCGTTAGCTATTGAAGTCTACCGAATTTTATGAGTCTCATGTGACCGTTTATCCGTTATGACTGGTCATATGCGACCTGTTAAATCGCCACCGTTGAAGCCAGTGCGCTTAATCTCCAAGTGATACAATATATGGCATCAACTGATACTAAACAAAGTCAACCTATGAGCGCCATCGTCAGTCCGAAAAGTATAGCCAGAGTGATGGGCTTGCCCCGCACCGTGCATTCGCTCGGCGAGTTGTGCGCCGCAGTCAACAAAGGATTACCAAAATCCGCATTGCGTGCAAGCGTGGCCAAAGTCTTCCCCGAAGGCGCGGAGCGCAAGGCCATTCTGTACCGCATCGTCCCCGAGGCCACATTCAAGCGCAGGCGCGATCACCTCAAATTTGAGGAGAGCGAGCGCACCGAACGCCTGGCTCGCGTGATCGCCACCGCCGAGCATGTCTGGGACGACGAGAGTGAAGCGCGCCGTTTTCTGACGACAACACACACACAACTCGATGGCCAGCGCCCGGTTGATGCCGCCCTCACGGAGCTTGGCGCCCGGCGCGTCGAAGAATTATTGTGGAAGCTCTACCATGGCATCGCGGCGTAAAAGCACCACGTCCGTAAAGCCACTGGCCGCCTACCGCATTGCCGACGCCCGCCACCCGATATTTGATAGCACCGGGGCCGCGCTGATCGGCGGCAGGTGGAATTCACCCGGTCGTGCGGTAATCTATGCATCGGCCTCCTACGCCGGCGCCATGCTGGAGTTGCTGGCGCACTCTGGTACCGGACGTGTGCCACGCAACCAAAAAGCAGTAATCATCCGTATCCCCGCGCGCGTAACCATCGAGGAATGGACGGTGGCTCGCCTGCCTTCGGGCTGGGATCGCGACGACTATCTCGCCTCACGCAAGTTAGGCGACGAATGGCTACGGGGTAAGCGCAGCGCCATCCTCATCGTGCCATCGGTTGTCGCCCGATACGAGCGCAACCTCGTCATCAATCCCGCGCATGCCGAGTTCCGGCTGATTGTTGCCTCATCGCCGGAACCCGTAACATGGGACGAGCGGCTTTTCAAACGCAAGTAGCAAGTCCCAGCCCGGCAGGCTGATCGGTCGAACAGGTATGGCCATGATCAAACCGTCAAACAGACAGCACCAGGTCCAGCACGGCCAATCGGGTCTGCTGACGCTCGATGATTTTCATCGTCGGCAGATGCCAACTCGCTTCTTGCGCGGCATGTTGTAGGGTGCCATGGCCATCACTGCCGTGTTGTCCGGCTCCGGCAGTAGCGCCTGATTGGTCAGGAAGGCGCGGTTGCCAACGTGGACCTTGAAGTGGATGTGAATCGCGCGCTCGAGGTAATACTCCGGATAGATGTTGCGAAATTCGGCAATGCCATTCGGGTCATTGCGCGGCAAGTTGCAACAAACGGCGGCGATTCGTGTTCATGAGTGCTCCTTATCGTTGTTTCAGTTGTTCGTTTAATGGAAGTTAATCCTGGCGCCCAAAGTGACGCGATGTCACCCACTGCGCGACCCGCTTGCCGAGTTCTTCGCCGGCAACGGTCGCAAACCTGAAGTGCATGCCGCCGTAGAGGCGGGCGATCCCGGCGTCGGCGTTGAATTCTTCGATGCCGATGTAGGTTCGCGTCGTTTTTGTGACGTTGCTGTCCCAGGTGAAGGTAACGTTGGGCGTGCCGTAGTAGCCGCGCAAGGCCTCGCCCAGACTGCCCGAGGTGCAGGAATGGGCGGCGGGGTACTCGGGATGGTTGGGCGTGGGCAGCACCGGCTTCCAGCCCGCATCAATCTGGGTCGTGTCGTTGCCGTCGACATCGGCCATGTTGATGGCGCTCACCGGACGCCAGGTGTTGTAGTGATACTTGGTCTCGAAGCAGGCAGCGATGGCGTCCGCGAAGGAGACATAGACCATGGCCATCAGCCGGGCGGCATCGGCCACGTCCGCCGTGCTGGACGCAAAGCGACCCAGGTTGCGCGTCACGGCGGGGGGCGGCGGCTCGGTATGAAAGCGCGCCGCCTCAAGCTGCTCGGGTGTGCGCACGGTGCTGTCCACGCCGCCGAGCGAGCGGGTTTCGTTGAACGCCGTGGCATAGGCCGCGCTGTTGAGGGCCGGCGGAGGCGCTGGCCGGAACTGGCCGAGGCTGTTCAGCGCGAAGGGCTTGATCGCGGGAAAATGCCGGAAGATGGGCGTCGGGTTGGCACTGCGGAACTGGCCCGCGGCGGCGCCGGACACATAGGGCACCAGTGCCACGTCGCGCCCGTCGTTGGCGCGCGAGGCGACAACCCCGGCGGCGACTTCGCTGTACACCGCCAGGCCCATGGTCTTGGCCTGGCCGTCGGGTATCGCGGCGAGGCGCTACGCGATGGTCTACGTCGTCGAAAGCCAGCTCGAGGAGCAGCGCGGCAACCTGGGGTGGGTTGAAAACCCTGCGCACAGCACAAAGTTGGCCGAGCGCGCTGCGCGCCATGCGCTCACCATCGACGATCCGGGTGCGAACGCGCGCGCGCACGTGCAACTCGCCCGTGTCCACATCCTGCGGGGTGAACACGATCTGGCGCTGGCCGAGGCGGACCGCGCGATTGCGCTGAACCCCAGCGATACATTCATCGCGGAGATACGCGGGGGCGCGCTGCTCTGGCTCGGCCGGTTCGACGAAGCCATCAAGTTGATGGAAAGCGCGCTTCGGTTGGACCCGGTTGGACGCAACTCACCGGTCAGGCATGAAATCGTCCTGGCGTACTTCGCCGCCGAACGGTACCCGCAGGCATTGGCGGCTTGCGAGCGTGCGCTTGCAGATCATCCGTATCTGCCCTTTTTGCACCTCATGCGGGCGGCGATCCTGGCGCAAACAGGCCGAATCGAGGAAGCCCGCCAGTCAGCCGCCGAGGTACGGCGGCTGCAACCCAACTTCCCCGTCGCGGAGTTTGGGAGTCGTTTCGTCGACCCTGCGCCGAGGGTGCGCCTGCAGGCAGCCCTGCGCCAGGCGGGGCTGTAAGTCCGGCTACTTGCGAGCCGCCCAGTTCTTGTGCGCGCGGGAAATGGTGGCCGGGTCACTATCGCCCCTTGCACGCACGGTGTCGGAATAGTAGAGGTACAACTTGCCGTCGGCGATCTTCCACGTGTTCGGGTCGCCCTTGAGCTCCTTGCCAACCGCGACGCCGGTCACGCACAGGCCGCTGAACTGCGGCAGGTAGCGATCGGGATCAGCCGTGAAAGCCGCCCTGTTCTGCGCACTTGAAAACAGGTAGCGTGCGCCATCGAAGTCCGCGCGGAATGCCGCTTGGCCCTTCAACGGGCCACCGTCCTTGAAGTAGCTGACGACATCCATGCCCTGTAGCGCCACCGCAGGCTCGGCTGCGACTTGCGCACGCACTGGCAGGCAAGTGAGCAAGGCCAGCGAGACGAATGCCAGGAAGTGGCGGACAGAGGACATGATGTGTTCCCTTGTGTTGATGACTGCGTTTGATGACTGCGGTGTGCCGGTGTAAGCCGTATCGTCCGCCAGTGGGTCTGAAAAGGTAAGCCTCTGCCTCCTCGCACACCTGGGTAAGCAGCGTCCACTACAACGCCCCCGCAACCGCGCAATCGCCGCATCATCCATCGCCAAATCCCCGCGCAGCACATCCTCGGTATCCGCCCCCAACGGCGGCGCGGCGCGCGTGGCGTATGTCGCATCGCCTGAAAGTTTGAACGGCACGCCGATGATGGGGAATATGGTTGGCCGCGACCTGCGGATGCATCAGCGCCTGATCGAGGGTGTTGATCGGTGAGGCAGCCACGCCACGGCGTGATAACCCAGCAGCGAGATCGCGGTTTCGAGCAGTGACGCGGTGACGTGGCTGCCGCCGCCCTGCATGCGTTTCACCAGTGCGGTCATGATGCCGCTGTAGGCGGCGATGACAGTTGTCATGTCGATCACCGAGGCGCCGGAGCGCACCGGCGGGCTGTCGGCATAGCCGGTGGTGGACATCATGCCGGAAAACGCCTGCATCATCAGATCGTAACCAGCCTTGTTGTGCGGCTCGCCCTTGGGGCCGTAGCCGTTGATCGAGCAATAGATCACTTCGGGCTTGATGGCGCTCACACCCGCGCAATCCACGCCGAGCGCGCCGCGGATTCGGGCAAAAAACTCTGAATCACCACGTCGGCCTTGGCGATCAGTTGGCGCAGCACTTCGCGCGCGGCCTCGGATTTCAGATTCAGCGTGATGCCGCGATTGACGCTGTGAAAATTGCTGGTGATGCCGTCACTGGCGCGCATGCACCACACGCGGTTTTCGTCGCCGGTGCCTGGGGTTTCGACCTTGATGACCTGCGCACCCTGATCGGCGAGCAACTGCGCGCAATACGGGCCGGTGAGCACGCGGCTTAGATCCAGCACGCGCACGATGCGTATCATTTTTTCAATGCAAGTATCGACATCGCCCACCGGCAGATTGCGGCAGATGTTTTCGATGCTGGGTTCGTCGTCGTACGGAAACTCCTGCACGATGTAATTGTTGGCGACTTTCTCGCGTCGCGTCTTGAGCGACACTAAATACCGAAATCCATGATCTTCTCCCCCTGCAAGGGCGTCAGTGTAGGCGCACGCGGCCTTGTCATAACCCGCAAAATCCGGCTAGGACTCTAGCGCTGGATGCAAAAGTGAGGCAACGATGACGCAACGGCGGCGCTCGCCCTGCCCCGGCGTAAACGGTAAACTGCGCGGCAATCACCCGCCACACATTGACTTCGAGCGCTCATGCAACTGACTTTGACGGATGCCACCAATCTCGCTGTAGCCGCGTTAACCAAGGGCGGCATGTCCGCCGAGGCCGCGCGCATCACCGCCGAGCATCTGGTCGATGCGGCGCTGTGCGGACATGAATTCTCAAGCCTGCCGCGCGTGATCGCGCTGGTGAGCGAGATGAGCAAGAAGGGGCCGGCGGGCGAGATACGCGTCACGCGCGAGAATCACTGCTCGGCGCTGATCGACGGCGGCGACAACGTGGCTTACGTGGTGTCGCTGCACGCCATCGACAAGGCGATTGAAATCGCGCGCAAAAATGGCGTGGCGGTGGTGTGCGCGAACAACACCTGGTTCAGCGGGCGGCTGGCGTATTACGTCGAGCGCGCGGCGCGGCAGGGATTCATCGCCATGCACACCACCAACTCCACGGCGCGCGTGGCGCCGTTTGGCGGCATCGACCGGCTGCTCGGCACCAATCCATTCGCGATCGCGTTCCCCGCCGAGGACGATCCGCTGGTGATCGACATCGGCACCTCGCAAACCACTTGGGGCGATGTGGTGCTGGCGCAAACCAAGGGCGTGCCCTTGCCCGAAGGCGTCGCGGTGAGTCCCGCCGGGCATCCGACCACGGACCCTATTGAAGCGCTGGCCGGCGCGATCCTGCCGTGGGGCGGCGCTCGCGGCAGCGGGCTTGCGCTGGCGGTGCAACTGCTCGGCATTTTTGCGGGCAGCGCGCTGGTGATCGATGATGTGAGCAACTACGGATTGTTTTTCATGGTGATCGACCCGGAAGCCGTGATGCCGGGCGGCAATTTAAAGTCGCGCATGTCTGAATTCAAGCAAGTGCTGCTGGCAAACCGCGCGCAGGCTGGCGGCAGCGCGGTGCGCATGCCCGGCGACAGCAGCCAGAGAAAACGCCGCGAGAATCTCGCCAAGGGCGTGATTAATCTCGACGACAGGGTGCATGCGCGCATCCTCGAATTGACACGATGAATACCAAATCACACGCGGCACGTTTGTTTGAATTTGCCGCGCAATCCGCCAACGTCGCCATTCCCGGCACCGCGATTGACAACGCACGACGTTGTCTACTGGATGCTTTGGGCTGCGGTCTGTTCGGCGCGGCGCAGCCGTGGTCGGCGATTTTGTCCGCGCAATTGCTCGCGGAAAAGTCTCAGGGTGTATCCACCGTATTCGGCCATCGCGCAACGCTCGCGCCCGCGAATGCCGCGCTCGCCAACGGCACCGCCATACACGGTTTTGAACTCGACGATCTGCTGCCAGCGGCGATCATCCACCCCGGAACGGTGATCGTGCCCGCGCTGCTCGCCACGGCCGAGGCATGCGACACGTCGATGGAAAACTTGTTGCGCGCCATTGTCGTCGGCTACGAAGTCACCTCGCGCCTGAGTCTGGCGATGGGGCCTGAACCTTCGCAACGCGGCTTTCACAAAACCAGCGTGGTGGGGCCGGTGGCCTCGGCGATTGCATGCGGCGTGTTGATGAAATTGAATGCAACACAAATCGCCTGGGCCGCGGGCCTTGCCGCATCGATGGCCTCCGGCGTCAAGGCCTACACGGCGGGCGGCAGCATGGTGAAGCGCATGCATGCGGGCTGGGCCGCTTCGTCGGGCGTGCGCGCGGCGCTGCTGGCGCGTGATGGCTTCACCGCGCCCGCCGGCGCGGTGGATGGCAAACTCGGTCTGCTTGAGGTGTTCGGCGGCAAGAGCGCCGATGTTACGCAGCTCACGCGCGCACTCAATGAGGCCGATCAAGCATGGGCCATCGACGGCGTGTGGTTCAAGGTGTTTCCGTTGTGCGGCTGGATACAGGGCGTGGCGCAACAGTTATTGCAGATGCGCGGCGCGCGCCCTCTCGCCGCCGCGGACATCAAGAAAGTCACCGTCGGCACCAGCGCTTTCGCCGTGCATCACAACGGCAACTACGCGCCGGCGGACACCATGGATGCGCAGTACAGCATTCCGTACTGCTCGGCGCTGGCGTTGACCGGCGACCCGGCTGACCCGCGCAACTTCGAGGCCGCGGCTTTCAACGACCCAGCGCTGCGCGCGCTCGCGGCGCAAGTTGAACTGAAAGTGGATGCCGAGTGCGACGCGGTGTATCCGCGGCGCTTCGGCTCGCGTGTGAAGCTGCAACTCGCGAATGGCGAAATCAGGCAGTCGCTGACGCTTGATCCGCACGGCACCGCGGCTGATCCGTGCAGCGATGCCGAGCTGGAAGAAAAATTCACGCGGCTTGCAACGCTGGCACCGCTGAGGTTGGACACCGGCGCGATTGCGCGCGCGATACGCAACACAAGCCCCGGCGCGGGCGCGCGGCAGCTAGGCACGCTGCTGCGCGGATAGATTGTAAGTATTTGTTTTTAAATGACTTTTTACTTGCAGCGTTGCGCGAACGATTCACCCGATTGCAGCCGCTCGGCACAGGTAAGCATCTGGAACATATGCGTATGGTTGTACTTGAGCGCGAGTTCGTGCGCGGTATGCCCGCCCTTGACACGTATGCCCGCATCCGCGCCCGCCATTAAAAGTTGACGCGCGACGTTGGCATGACCCTGTATCGACGCCATCATCAACGGCGTGTTGATGTTGATGCTGCGCGCTTGCGCATCAGCGTTCACACGCGCGCCCCGGCTTAACAAATAGCGCAAGGTGTCGTCACGCCCCTGATACGCCGCGTAGCCGAGCGGCGTGTAAAGATTGCCCCAGTTTTCAAGCTCGGCACCCGCGTCCACGAGCATGCGCACGGCCTCCTCGTGCTTGCGCACGGAAACCTTCGAGCCGCCGGGGCCTTCCTCGAAGAAAAACGCCGCCAGCATCAGCGGCGTGTCGTGATCGGGCGTGCGCACGTTGACATTCGCGCCCTGCGCGATCAGATACTTCAGCACGTTGACCGCGCCATTGCGGGCGGCCAGCGCTATCAGCGGAATCGCCTCGTAACCCATCGCCGCGATGGGCTGGTTGACGGTGATCGTTCGTGACTCGACCGCCTGGCGCACAAAACCGACATCATCAAGTCCGATGGCCGAGCCCATGCGGTGCGGATCAAATACCTGGGGCCCGCCGCCGCCCTGCATGCCCGCGCAGCCGGTAATCAACAGAGTCGCACACAGCACTAACAGCGTTCCAATGAAGCGTGTGGAAAAAATTTTCATGTCGCGTCCCCCGTAACAGTGTTCGTTGATCGACGCGGGCGATCGGCAGAGCACGGCCCGCGGCTGGAGTATAGCTAATTCACCCGCCACGCCGCTAGGCTGCCACGCGCCCGCTCACCAGCTTGTCAAACGTGCTCTCCGCGTTGATCAGCCCCCGTCCGAGCATGAAGTCATAGGTACGCTGAAACTCAGCCTGCGTATAGAGCTCGGGATGGTTGTAACGCAAGCGCGGCAAGTGCAGATCGGATGTTTCGAGCTTGACGATATCAGCAGGCACTTCTTGTGTGAGGAGATGCAGCCAGGGCCGGATATCCTGATTTATCTTGTCCACCGCCTTGATGTGCGCGCGGCGCAACGCGTTGAATATGCCGTCGTCCACCGAGGGGTCGGCGACTTCCAGCCCGTTGTAGAACGCCTCGCAGATCACCTTGAAGCCCAGCTTTTCGGCGGCGGAAATCCACGGCTCCATCACCGCCGCCGCCGCCACTCGGCCTTCCATCAGCGCCTTGAAGCGCTGGTTCGGTATGCCGATATGCAGTGTCTTCACTTCCTCTTTTTTCATGTAGCCAGCGAGCATGGCAAGCGTGATGTAGTGCGAGCCGGCGTGAAAATTCACCGCCACCTCGACGTTGGCGAGATCCTGCGGCACGTTGCATGTTGAATCGCCACGCACGATGATGGCCTGCGTGGAAACCGCCGCGCGCTTGGTGATGACCTTCACGCCCGCGCAGGTATCCTGCGTGCGGCGCATCTGGCCCCACTCGCAGGCATGATAAACAGAGAACTCGCCCTTCTCGATGCCCTCGTGCCAGAGAAAAGACTGTATCGCCGTGTGCTGCCTGACCGGCTCGCCCGCCGCCGCCAGCATGGCGCGGCGCTTCTCCGGCAGCACCAGCTCGACATCCACGCCTTCCTCCGCGAAATAACCTTCCGCCTTGGCGACGATATCCGGCAGCGAGAACACCGCGTTATTCAATTCAATACGAGTATGTTTCAGCGGCTTGGTCATGATTGAAATCTCCCGGTGATTACACGTTGAACCTGAAATGCATCACATCGCCGTCCTTGACGATGTATTCCTTGCCTTCGAGACGCAGCTTGCCGGCTTCCTTCGCGCCCGCCTCGCCCTTGCCCGCGATGTAATCGGCGTAGGCGATGACTTCGGCGCGGATAAAGCCTTTTTCAAAATCGGTGTGAATCACGCCCGCGGCCTTGGGCGCGGTGTCGCCCTTGTGCATGGTCCACGCGCGCACTTCCTTCGGCCCGGCGGTGAAATAGGTTTGCAGGCCGAGTAACGAATAGCCCGCGCTGATCACGCGATTTAATCCCGGCTCGGTCATGCCCATGTCGGCGAGGAACACGGACTTGTCCGCGGCATCCATATCGGCGATTTCGGATTCTATCGCCGCGCACACCGCGACCACCGGCGCGTGCTCGGCTTCGGCGTGTTTGCGCACCGCGTCGAGCAGCGGATTGTTCTCGAAGCCGCCCTCCTTCACGTTGGCGACATACATCGCGGGCTTTGCGGTCAGCAGACACAGCGGCTGCAGCAACACTTTTTCTTCCGCGTAAAGATCGAGCGAACGCACCGGCTTTGCCTCGTTCAGCACGGCCAGGCATTTCTCCAGCACGGCCACCTGCCGCGCCGCCTCTTTGTCACCACCGGCGCGCGCGGCCTTGGTGTATTTTGCAAGCTGGCGTTCCACCGACGCGAGATCGGCAAGCGCCAGCTCGGTGTTGATGGTCTCGATGTCGGACAGCGGATCGATTTTCGCCGACACGTGAATGACATTCGGGTCTTCAAAGCAGCGCACCACGTGCGCGATGGCATCGGTCTCGCGGATGTTGGCGAGAAACTTGTTGCCCAGCCCCTCGCCTTTGGACGCGCCCGCCACCAACCCGGCGATATCGACGAATTCAACCACGGCGGGAATCACCTTCTCGGGCTTGGCGATCGCCGCCAGCGCATCGAGCCGCGCATCGGGCATCTCGACGATGCCGACATTGGGCTCGATGGTGCAGAACGGATAATTCTCGGCGGCAATGCCCGCCTTGGTCAGCGCGTTAAACAGCGTTGATTTGCCGACGTTGGGAAGACCGACGATACCGCATTTGAGTGACATGATTTTGAGGACGTGAAGGGTGAAGGGTGAAGGGTGAAGGGTGAAGGTTACTATGCGCGTGTGTGCAATTTGAGCATCGCTGCTTCCATTTTATCCGCGATGATTTCCGGCCATACATCCGTCGCGCGCGCCATTGCATCGTCGATGGCCTTTTGTTCCTCGGCGCGCGGCGCGTGCAGCACGTAATCGATGACTTCTTTTTCCGATACCGCGTTATCGCGCGGGTGGCCAATGCCGATGCGCAGGCGCCAGAAATCCTGCGTGCCCAGGCTCGCGGCGATGCTTTTCAAGCCGTTGTGCCCCCCCAGCCCGCCGCCGAATTTGAGCCTTGCACCGCCGGCCGGCAGATCAAGTTCGTCGTGCGCCACGAGTATCTCTTTCGCGTCGATCTTGTAATAGCCCGCCAGCGCGGCGACCGCCTGACCGGAATTATTCATGAACGTCTCGGGCTTTAGCAGCCACAGATCGCCGGCCGGCAGCGGCACCTTGCCCGCCGCGCCCTGAAATCGCGATTCGCGGCGCAGGGTGGCGCGCTCGCGTTCGGCGATCCTGTCCACCCACCAGAACCCGGCGTTGTGGCGCGTGGCTTCGTATTTTTTGCCCGGATTGCCGAGGCCCACGACCAGTTTCATTATGTTAGGCGCCATTAGACAAAAAACCCGCCATACCGGTGTGGCATGGCGGGCGTGTTGGTACCAACTGCCGATGAAAGTAATTAAGCTTACTTCTTGTCGGCTTCTTTCTTCGGTGCGGCTTCTTTCTTGGGTGCAGCGTCCTTCCCGCCATCCTTCTTGTCACCTCCAGCAGCGGCAGCGGCATCTTCGGGCTTCTGACCGGTAATCTCGGTGACCGGCGCGCCAGCGACTGCTTCCTCGGCAGGTGCCTCGCGCGGGATTTGCACCGTTACCACGCCGGCGTTGTCGTGCTTCACGCGGGCGATCGGCTCCACGCCCTTGGGCATTTTTAGATCCGCGATGTGCAGGGAGTGGCCAACCTGCAATTCGGCGAGATCGATCTCGACGTATTCCGGAAGATCATCGGGCAAGCACTGAATCTCGATGTCGTTCAGGATATGCTGAACCACGCCGCCGCCTTCCTTAACACCCACGCAAATTTCCGCGTTGATGTAGTGCAGCGGCACTTTCATGTGAATCTTCTTGTTCTTGTCGACACGCTGAAAATCGACGTGCAGGGCCTGCGCCTTGAACGGGTGCATCTGAAAATCACGCAGCAGCACCGGAAAAGTGGCGCCTTCCACGGTCATGTCGAGAATCGATGCGTGAAACGCTTCGAGTTTCAGATGGCGCAGCAGCGCCGCGTGGTCAACTTCAACCGCTTGCGCGGGCTTGTCGGCGCCATAAATGACGCCAGGTATTCTTCCGGTGGCGCGCAGGCGGCGGCTCGCACTCGTGCCCTGCAGCGTACGCGGAAATGCGGTTACAGCTATTTTCATTGCATTCTCCTGATTAACGGAACGTCCGCGACCAGACCGTTCCGGGTTTTAAAAACAGTGTTGAGTGTTTAGTTTTGAGTGTAAAGTTAAACGGTGACAACCTTGGTCCAACCTTGGTCTTAACTCAACACTCAAAACTAAACACTCAACACTGCACTAACTACCTATTCAACAAACAAAGAACTAACCGAGTCCTCCGCGCTGATGCGGCGCATGGTCTCGGCAAGCAAGCCCGCCACGGACAACACACGTATGCGGCTGCACTGCCTTGCGGCTTCAGACAGGGGGATGGTATCGGTCACCACCAGTTCATCCAGCTCTGAATTCGTAATACGCTCAATCGCCTTGCCCGACAGCACCGGGTGCGTGCAATACGCCAGCACCTTCAGCGCGCCATGACGCTTTAACGCGCCCGCCGCCTCGCACAGCGTGTTCGCGGTATCGACCATGTCGTCCACGATCACGCAGGTGCGGCCTTCGACCTCGCCGATGATGTTCATCACCGTCGCCACGTTCGGGCGCGGACGCCGCTTGTCGATGATCGCCAGATCGGCTTCGAGCCGCTTGGCCATTGCACGCGCGCGCACCACGCCGCCGACATCGGGCGACACCACCACCAGCCCACTGTAACTGCGCTTCCATACATCACCGAGCAAAATCGGCCCGGAATAAATATTGTCCACCGGGATGTCGAAAAAACCCTGTATCTGCTCCGAGTGCAAATCCATCGTCAGCACCCGGTCGACACCCACGCCGGTGAGCATGTTTGCAACCACCTTCGCCGTGATCGGCACCCGCGCCGAACTCGGCCGGCGATCCTGCCGCGCGTAACCCAGGTACGGTATCGCTGCGGTGATGCGCCCGGCGGACGAGCGCTTGATCGCGTCCACCATCACCAGTAATTCCATCAGGTTATCATTGGTGGGCGCACACACCGACTGCAACACGAACACATCCTTGCCGCGCACGTTTTCGAGGATCTCGACCATCACCTCGCCGTCGGAAAACCGCCCGACCTTGGCGCGGCCCAACGACACGTGCAGATGGCCCGCGACATCGCTGGCCAACTGCGGAATCGAGTTCCCGCTGAACACCATCAGCCGATCAAGCATCGCTGAGTCTCTTTGTGTATTCATTCACGCGGCTCCCCTTTTCCGGTGACACTGGTAACTACAGCGACAACGTCCAAACCCATCCCAACCTACCAATTTTGGCAGGGGCGGTAGGGATCGAACCTACGAATGCCGGAATCAAAATCCGGTGCCTTACCACTTGGCGACGCCCCTAAAATCTTGCTCTACTGCTCTTGCCCTGCGCTCGCGGACCTCACTGCGCCAATTCATGCAACGGATGCCGCTCCAGTCCGCGCGCGACAAACCCGCGCATATCCTCTGGCAGCCTGCCCAACACACCGCTGGCTTGCGCCTGCGTATCAAAAACCGCGAACACACACGCTCCGGACCCCGTCATCATCGCCGCACCGTACTGCCCGAGCCACGACAAATAGCGCGCAACATCCGGATACTCCTGACACACCAGCGGCTCAAGATCATTCACTGGCGTTATGTCAGAAAAGCCTTGTATTGTAGCCTTTTTGGAGTCCCTCTTCAAACCGGGATGACTAAACACGCTTGCCGTGGACACCGCCACCGGCGGCGCCAGAACCACGTACCAGGCCGGCGGCATTTCAATACTCTTGAGCGCTTCGCCTATGCCTTCTGCCAGTGCGTTTCGGCCAAACACGAAAACCGGCACGTCCGCGCCTAATTTCAATGCTAAATCCTGCAATTTCGCGCGATTCAAGCCTGTTTTCCAGAGATTGTTGAGCGCCAGCAATGTCGTTGCCGCGTCGGAACTGCCGCCACCCAGGCCGCCTCCCAGCGGCAGGCGTTTATCGAGGTCAATATCGGCGCCCAGAGTGGTCCCGGCGGCAACCTGCAAGGCGCGCGCCGCACGCACGCACAAATCGTCATTCTCGGCGACGCCCTCAACGGGGTTTACGCGAGAGATCACGCCATCCGCGCGCACCCGAAAGCGCAACATGTCGCCATGATCAATAAAGCGGAACACCGTTTGCAGCAAATGGTAGCCGTCGGCGCGACGTCCCACCACGCGCAGCATCAGATTCAGTTTCGCCGGCGCCGGGTAATGCTCGGACCAGCCGTTCATGGCGCGGCGGGCTCGCGCCGCCAACTGTCGATCACCAGGCGAATCTTGTTGTCTCCGCTGGAAATTTCCAGACGGCGCGGCTGGCCGTCCTGCTCCGGCGCGGGATAATAAACGTATTCGACCCGCCATCCATCCTGCGTGAGCTTTATTAGCCGGCCGCTGTCGTCACGTTCGATGTTCTGCGTGGCCACGCCCGGCATCGGCGCGCCGCGCACCCAGTGTTGCAAACGCGCCAGCGGCAATTCCCAGCCCAGTGCTCGACGCGTCAACGATTCCACGCTGGCCGAATGGTAGGCCGTCTGATCCGCGCCCGTGAGCGTTGCGCCCAGCGGCGAATCGACGATGTGCGCCAGCGCCTGCCCGGTGGGTGTAAGCAGCCACAGTTCATCGCGCTGCGATGAATGCAGCCAGCGCATGTTCGAGGTGAACGCCTTGCCGCCGTAGACCACCAGCACGCGGCCCAGCATATCGAAATCGGCCGAGCGCGGCAGGGTATTGTCGCGCCCGCCCGGCAAAATGACGCATGCGGACAGCAACGAAAGGATGAGCAGCGCCGATAGCGCTTCCAGCGGCCTGCGTGACCTCATCGCGCGGCGGATGGAATCAGATTCGGCGCGAGGCGTTTGATGGTGTTTTGCAACACGTCGTTCTTGGGATGATCCTTCAACATGTCGCCCCACACCTTGCGCGCCTCATCGCGCTGGCCATCGACCCACAACACTTCGCCCAGGTGCGCGCCGACTTCCGCGTCCGGCCGCATCGAATAAGCGCGGCGCAACTGTTCGACCGCCGCCTTGGTCTGCCCCAGGCGGAACAGCACCCAGCCCATGCTGTCGATGATATACGCGTCATTGGGCGCGTACTTGAGCGCGGTTTCGATCAGCTTGCGCGCTTCATCGAGCCGTTCGTTGCGGTCGGCGAAGGTATAACCCAGCGCGTTGTAGGCGTGCGCATGATCGGGTTGCAGCTTGATCACGCGGCGCAGATTGGTCTCCAGCACATCCACGCGATTGATTTTCTCGGAGATCATCGCCTGATCGTAGAGCAGATCAATCGAATCGGGCGACTGCGCCAGTGCCTTGCCCAGCAAATCAAATGCCTCCTGGAACTCACTCGCCTCGCGCAGCAGATTGCCCTCGGCCTGTATCAACTGCTGGCGCTGCGTATTGTCGGCCGGTTGCAGTTTTTGCAGATGCGTGCGGCCTTCGGCGAGCTTGCCCTGCTTTGCCAGCACGCCCGCATAACGCGCCTGCGCGGCGATGAAATGCGTGCCGTGCGTGATCTCGCCGTACCATTTGAGCGCCTGATCGTGGCGCGAACGGTCTTCGTTGGCCTGCCCCAAATGCATGCGAATCAGATCGGGGTCGCGGTGATTGTTGGCGAGCGCTGCTTGCAGATTTGTCTCGGCCGCGTCGAAATCCCTGGCCTGCGACGCCAGCAGCGCGACCGACAGCGCCATGTCCGGATTTTTCGGATTGGACGCGAGCAGTTGCTCGAATTGCTGGCGCGCCTCGGGGAAACGCTGATCCTGCACCAGTATGCGCGCATAGTTAAGCCGCGCATCGTTCGCCTTGGGATTGGCGGCGAGATACTCGCGCAGAAACGCCGCCGCCTCGGTGGCCGAGCGCCGTTGCAGGGCTTGCGCATGCACCAGCGCGGCAAGCTCGAAATCGGGGTTTATTTTCAGCGCGGCGCGCGATTCGGCCAGCGTGAGTTCGGCGTTGTCCGCGGCCCATGCGCTCTGCGCCACCGCCAAACGCACCTCCGGGATATTGCCGTAGGGCCGCGCCAGCGCCTGTATCAACTGCACCACCGCCGCCTTGTCCTTATGCCTCGCAAGCAGGCCGGTAAGCTGGATGAAATTCTGCGCGATGTTCGCCTTGCCGGAAGCCAGCCACTGTTCGAGATGCGGCTGCGCATCAATGACACGCTCCTGGTTGATCAGCAGTGAAGCCACCACCTGGCGCGCCTGCGGCGACGCCGGATCAACCGCCAGCCACAGACTGGCGGCCTCGAGTGCTTGCGGCAGCATGCGCGCATTCCACGCGAGCTCGGTCGTACGCTGCGCGATACGCGGGTCGCGCGTCTCGCGCGCAAGCTTGAGATATTCGGCAACCGCCTCACCCGTTTGCCCGCGCTGCACCGCGATCTCGACCACCATCAGGCGATACATGAGTTCTTCACTCAGATCAATCGCCGGCAAATCGGGCTGGCGCGGCGCGGGCTTGGCCGCGGGCGCGGCCTGCGCAAGATCGGCGGCAATGGCGCCACTGGATAATTGCAGGCACGCAGCGCAGGCAATGCCGGCTGCAAGTGTTCTATTGCGCAACAAACCACGTAACCAATTCATATTCAGGGCTTCCTGGCGGAGCAACGTAACCAAATGATTTTTGGAAATAAATCGTGCTCTCGCTTCATAATCACTCACAGTTTAGGTATATTTCGGGCACACTACAAGCTGCCCATCGATAGCTCGCATTACTGATGCAGGAATCCCCGTCTACCGCCACCACTTCCGCCCCAAATACCGGCGCCGTCACCCCAACCGTCACCATCTCCGCGCGCGGATTGACGCGTAACTTCGGCGGCCACGTCGCCGTCAACGGCATCGATCTGGAGCTCAAACGCGGCGAAGTCCTGGGCTTTCTCGGCCCCAACGGCGCGGGCAAGACCACCACCATGCACATGCTGACCGGCAATCTTGCGCCCACGGCGGGTGCGGTCAGCATCTGCGGCATCGACATGCTCGACTCGCCAACCGCGGCCAAGGCGCACATCGGCTACCTGCCTGAGACACCGCCACTCTACAAAGAGTTGCGCGTGGACGAATATCTTGATCTTGCCGCGCAGCTGCATCGCGTGCCCAAGGCGCGGCGGCGCGCCGCACTCGACAACGCCAAACAGCGCTGCGGCCTGACCGATGTCGGGCGCAAGCTGATCGGCTCGTTGTCCAAGGGCTATCAGCAGCGCGTGGGCATCGCGCAAGCCATCGTGCACGAGCCGGACGTGATCATTCTCGACGAACCGACGGTGGGGCTTGATCCGAACCAGATACGCGAAATCCGCACGCTGATACGCGAACTGGGCAGCGCGCACAGCGTGATTTTGTCCACGCACATCCTGCCGGAAGTCGAGGCCATCTGCGACCGGGTGCAGATCATGCATCACGGCAACCTGGTGTATAGCGACACTATCGCCGGGCTTAAGCAATTTCATAGCGGACGCACGTTGCTGCTTGGGCTGCGTCAGCCGCCCGACATCGCGGCACTGCTGGGCGTGCCAGGCATCTTGCAGGCTGACAAATTAAGCGACGGATTGTTTCGCATTCAGATCGCCGCAGGCGACGACCCATCCGAACGAATCGTGGCGCTCGCCGCCCAAAATAACTGGGGCCTGCATCAACTCGCGCCCGCGCAGACCAGCCTTGAGGATGTGTTCGTGCATCTGACGCGCAAGGAAGAGAATTCGTGAACGTATCGAGTGTGAAGTGTTTAGTTTTGAGTGTTGAGTTAACTGCACGGTGGACGCGCCCGCAACTCAACACTAAACACTAAACATTCAAAACTAAATCATGATCTTCACCATCGCCGGCAAAGACCTGAAATCCCTGTTCGCCTCTCCCGTGGCGTGGGTGGTGCTCACCTTCGCGCAGGTCATCATCGGTTATGGATTTCTTAAAAAACTTGATGATTTCCTGCAAATTCAATCGCAACTGGTGAAGCTCTCCAGTCCGCCCGGATTCACCGAACTGGTCGCGGGGCCGACGTTTGCCACCACGGCGGCGATATTGCTGTTTGCCGTGCCGCTGCTGGCGATGCGTTTGATCGCCGAGGAGCGGCGCAATCAGACAATGGTGTTTTTGATTTCCGCGCCGGTGTCGATCATCGAAATCGTGCTCGGCAAATTTCTGGCGCTGATGGGTTTGCTGTCGTTGATGATACTGGTCGTGGTGGCGATGCCGCTGTCCTTCGCGGGCAGCACGCGTCTCGACTACGGCCTCACCGCGAGTCTCGCTTGCGGGCTGGTGTTGCTGGCGGCGGGTTTCTCGGCGGCGAGCCTTTATATGTCGAGTCTCACCACGCACCCGGTGGCGGCGGCGCTGGGTGCGTTCGGCGTGCTGCTGCTGATGGTGTTCATGGGCGAGACGGCGGTGGAAGGACTCACCGCGCGCGGGCTTACTTTCCCGGCGGCGCTGGCACAGGTGTTCTCCCCGGTGAAAAACTACGAGCCGCTGGGCAAGGGCATGGTCGACAGCTACGCCATCGTGTGCCTGGTGCTGCTCACGGTGTTTTTCCTCACGCTCACCGTGCGCCAGTTGGAAGCGCGGCGCTTGCGTGGCTAAGGCGGCTGATTCATCATGCAGATCAACAAAAAGTTCCGGCTGCAACTGCTCGCGCAAAGCGGCTTGTTCATCGTGCTGCTGCTGGCGCTGGTGACGTTCACCGCCTACCTCGCGCAGGAATACCGCCACGAATACGACGCCACCGCCGGCGCGCGCAATACGCTCGCGGCCGGCACGCTGGATACGCTGCGCCAGCTCGACGGCCCGCTTAACATCACCGCCTTCGCGCTCACCAAGGACGCCAGCGGAGGCAATCTGCAAAAAGCGTTGCAGGAGCGCATGCGCGCGTATCAGCGCGCCAAGCCCGATATCGCGTTGACGCTGGTTGATCCGCGCGAGGACCCCAAGCGTGCCAGTGCTGCCGCGATACGCTCGCCCAACGAACTGGTGATCGAATACAAAAAGCGCATCGAGCATCTGCCGCTGGGTGAATTCAACGAGCAGAATTTCGCCAACGCGTTGATACGGCTGTCACGCACCTCGGCCTCGGTGGTGTTCTGGCTTGATGGCCATGGCGAGCGCAAATTGGACGGCATCGCCAATCACGATCTCGGTGAATTCGGCCGGCAGTTGCAACTAAAGGGTTACAAGGTCACGGGGCTCAATCTCGCAATCGCGCAGGAAGTGCCGCGCAACGCGGCGCTGCTCATCGTCGCCAGCCCGCAGGCGGATTTGCAGGATGACGAAATCAAGAAATTGCAACGTTATCTCGATGCCGGCGGCAACCTGTTGTGGTTGATCGACCCGGAGCCGTTGCGCGGCCTGGAATCCGTCGCGGAGTTTCTTGGCCTTGTGCTCACACCCGGCACCGTGGTTGATCCGTCGCTCAAGCCGCGCGGCGGCCCGCCGATCATGGCCACTGCGGGCAGTTACGCGCGCCATCCGATCACCGGGTCGTTTCGCATCAACACGTTATTCCCTGGTGCGCGCCAGATCGGCCACGCCGATCGCGACGACTGGCGCGCCGCGCCGCTGGTTGAAGTCGCACAACGCGGCTGGGTTGAAACCAGCAAGCTCGACGACAACCCCGTGTTCGACAAGAGCACCGACGTGCCCGGCCCTGTCAACATCGCCACTGCGTTCGAGCGCACAACGAATGACCGCCAGCAGCGCATCGTCGTCGTCGGCAATGGCAATTTTTTATCCAATGCGTTTCTTGGCAACGGCGGCAATCTGCAACTGGGGCTTGCGGCAATCAACTGGCTTTCGGGCGACGACAAGCTGATCGCGATTCCGCCGCGCCCGGCAGGCGACACCAAGCTCGAAATCACGCAGAACACGCTGTATGCGATCGCGTTTATTTTCTTGCTGGTGCTGCCGCTGGCGTTCGCGCTCACCGGCGTGTTCGTGTGGTGGCGGCGCCGCCGCGCGGTGTAGTGAACCGCCGGCGATGAAGCGTACATGGATCACCACGGGCATCATGCTCATGGCCGCCGTGGCGCTGGGCGCGTTCATCTACTTCAAGCCGCCGGCGCGCGAAGCGGCGCAAGCGCTCTCCACGCTGCGCCCGAACGATCCCGTCAAACTGAGCATCGCGCGCAAGGGTAAACCGCTGATCGAACTCGAACGCAAGGGACTGCATTGGGCGCTTACCGTTCCATACGCGGCACCCGTCGATCTATATCAGGTCGCGCGCGCGCTCACCGTGCTCGAAGCGAAAAGTACGGTGAGTTACCCGGCGGGCGATCTGAAAAAATTCGACCTCGATCCGCCGCAGGCGGTAGTCACCATCGACAAGCTATCATTCGCATTCGGCGCGATCAATCCGGTTACGCGCGAGCAGTATGTGCTCAGTGGCAACTCCGTGCATCTGATCGAAATGCGTCACGGCGCGGGCCTGCCGCTCGATGCATCGGCGCTGCTGCGCAAACAAATATTCGGCGCGGACGAAGTGCCGGTGCGATTCGAGTTCGCCGATTTCAGCCTCGCGGCGAAAGACGGTAAATGGACACTCGCCCCCGCCGCCGAACTGAGCCAGGACGACGCCTTGCGCTGGGTGGATGGGTGGCGCCAGGCCACCGCCATGCACGCCGCGCATGTCGTACCGCAGGACCAACGCAAGCCGCTCGGAGAGATTCGCGTCGAGTTCAAAGATGGAAAAAAACTCGCGTTCGGCATCCTGAGCCGCGAAACGGAATTGGTGTTGCTGCGACCGGATTTGAATCTGCAATATGCGTTCGCGGGCGAAGTCGGCAAACGCATGCTCGCGCCGCCGTCCACGGCGAAATAACGCAAGTATTTGTTTATAAACATTTTTTATCCTGTGCCAGAGCTACCCGAAGTAGAAACCACGCGCCGCGGACTTGAGCGGCACCTCGTGGGCCAGCACATCACGCGCGCCATCGTGCGCAACGCGCGCATGCGCCAGCCGATTCCGAAAAAACTGCCTGAGATACTGGCTGGCAAGACGATTCGCGCGCTCACGCGGCGCGCCAAGTATTTGTTGATTGACTGCGAGCACGGAACGCTGATCGTGCATCTGGGCATGTCTGGCCGCTTGTGGCTGCTCGACAGCGGCACGCCGCCGGAGAAACACGATCACTTCGATCTTGTGCTCGAAAGCGGCAAATCCGTACGCCTGCGCGACCCGCGCCGCTTTGGGCTGGTGTTGTGGCACGAGGGCGACATTTCAAATCACCCGCTGTTCGCCAAGCTCGGCCCCGAACCGCTGTCGGAACATTTCAGCGGCACCGCACTCCACGCCGCCACGCGCAAGCGCTCGTCCGCGATCAAGCTCGTCATCATGGACAGTCACGTTGTCGTCGGCGTGGGCAACATCTACGCCAGCGAAGCGCTGTTTCGCGCAGGCATCAGCCCGCGCATCACAGCGCGCCGCCTCACGCGCGCGCGTTGCGATACGCTCGCCAACACGATACGCGAAACCTTGAGCGAGGCCATCACCGCGGGCGGCAGCAGCATCCGCGATTACGTCGGCGGCGACGGCATGGCCGGCAATTTCCAGAGCAATTTTTCGGTATATGACCGCGCCGGCGAACCGTGCAGGCGATGCAGCGCGCCCATAAAACGCGTGCAGCAGGGGCAACGTTCCACATTCTATTGTCCGCTCTGCCAGCGCTGAGTTACACCGGCATGGCGGTTTGATAAACTTGCACATTCGCCATCTCTCGAGGAAACAGCAATGAATAAAACTCGCTGCGGCATCGTGTTATCCAGCCTTTGCGTGGGTGCCTTGGGTACTTTGGGCGCAGCAACCGCACAAGGCGCGGTGATGGAAACCATCAAGGCCGCCAAGACCAAGCTCGACGAGGCCGCGAATCAGCCGGTGAAGATCAAGGTGTCCGGCAGCGGCAAGCTGGTGGACAACGAAAAGGACGTGCTCGCGGTCATCGACGGCTTCAAAAAGAAAATTCGCACCACACCGGTGATGGCCTTCGGCGTCTCGTTCGATCCGTTCGACCGCGTGGCGATCACCTATCAAACCGGCCCGGGCACGGAGGTGCTGCAATCGATTGGTTATGAAAAAGGCGTGATCGAAGGCAAGCCGCGTCCGTTCAAACTGCTGGGCAAGGCCAAGGTCGTGGACAACGTGTTCGACATCGACAAGGTGAAGTTCAACCTGATTCCCGCGCTGATCAAGGAAGCGCGCAAACGCACGACCGCGGAAACCAAGGCGAAAAATCTATACGGCGTGACCATCAACATCGGCCAGTCGCGCATCAGCGACAACCGTGTGGGGCCGGTGCGCATCGGCATCACCATCGCCACCGACGGCAAATCGGTCGGCTACATGACAGCATCGGAATCCGGCGAAGTTCTCGAATTTCGCGTGAAGTCGTAGGATTAAAATCCGTAGAGCCGCGCTGGGTTCTCCACAAGTATCTTGTTGCGCACGCCTGCATCGGTCGCCCACACGCCGAGTTGATTGGCGAGCACGCCGGTGTTCGGCATTTCACCCTCCATCATCACATGCGGCCAATCGCCGCCATACACCAGACGATCCGGCGCGGCCTCAACCAGCGCACGCGCAAACGGCGTGATGTCGCCGTAAGGAATCGGCGTACGAGAGGTGCGATACGGCGCGGACAACTTCGACCACACACGCCCGCTCTTCAACGCGCGTATCAGCGCCTGAAAGCCCGGCGCGTTGATGCCCTTCACGGGATCGGGGCGGCCCATGTGGTCAACCACCATCTCGCTGGGAAACTCCGCCGCGATACGGTCAAAATCAGGAAAGTCTTCGATATCGAGCAGGAACTGCGCATGCCAACCGAGACGCGCCACGCGCGCGGCAAGTTTCTTCGCGGCATCAAACTGCACGCCAACCTTGGCAACCAGATTCGCACGAAAACCACGCACACCAGCGCGATCGAGTGCATCCAGTTCGGCATCAGTAACATCCTCGCGCAGCAGCGCAATGCCGCGCAGGCGGCCGTTTGACTGTGCAATAGCATCCACGATCACACTGTTATTCGTGCCGTGCACACCGGTCTGCACCAGCACCCCGCGCTCGAAGCCGATGGCATCGAGCATGGCGATGTAGTCCTTCAGATAAACCGGCGCGGGCGTGTATAACCGGTCATCCGCATAGCCATATTGCTCGCGCGGGCCGAATACGTGGGCATGGCAATCCGTAGCACCGGAAGGCAGGGCGAAAAACGGCTTGACCGGATGAGGATCGGGGCCGGGACAAATACTCGGTTCGCGCTTGTGATTTTCGTAATTCATGGCAGCGTGAAAAAAATAGTTCAAAAGTCGATACTTTGGTATCGATACCAAGGTATCGATTTTTGGCAATCAGGATGACCGCATAGGCCGCATCAAGAAACCACACTAAAAAACCATCGTATCACATTGATACATAAATATTTTTTTAGTCTTTTATCATTGTTCTCCACAAAGAAAAGTAAATTACAGTTGTTTAATAGGGGCAATTAACGCACGTTTCGTTGCGCGCCTCCCCAGTCCGCACGGGACGACCTAATACTTTAGTTCTATAGACTCGATGCCGTGACTGTGTAATTATTTTTTAAAGCAATTTGCACCACCCCTTTAAAACTTAAGGAAAGAAGCTTCGTCAGCAGAATCTGTGGGTGAGTTTCACCCATTTTAGGAAGCTGGGTGTTTACCTGGTTGAACAATCTGATGAGCGAAGTTATCCA
>CAMDLH010000086.1 GCA_945901405.1 Bordetella parapertussis
GGGCAAACGCCAACCCAAGCATCTCTTTGAGGACAATCCCTTCCTCGACGGCTTTGCCGAATGGATGGGCTCGGCCGAAGGCGAGCTTTCCGGTGAAGTGTTAGATGCGGTCTGGACGTTGCTGGAAACAGCTAACGTCAACGCGAAGAAGCGTAAGATTATCTGGGAAGATGGCAAACGGTTGTCCATTCCCGAGTCTGTGCAACGCATTCACGCGAACAACCCAGACTTTCCACCTGAGCTGATCGAAGAGCATCTGATCGGCTGGTTGCAGATGGAATATGCACCGCCCGACTATTCCGAAAAACAACTAGACGAGCTAGACCGGCTCACTGATAAGTGGATCGATGATCACGAGCGGCAGGCCGAGGCCGCTGGAAAACGCAGCAGAACTCCGCACTCTTGAGGATTTAATTTGCCCTCGTTTAATTCGCAGGGATGGGGAAATAGTTGACTTATGCTTGGATGAGGCGCGCTTTATGGATCAATACCTTAAAGAGGAGAAATGACAATGTCGGCGTTAAAACCTGCCAGGGCGCGGGGTCAAATCTAGCTAAGTAGCATTCCTCTTTTTCAGAATCACTGCGCGAACGCATATCGAGTCGGGAGGCGGCGTGACTGAGTGCGGAAATATCACGCTGGAAGGCGTTCGCGAGCTTTGTGAGCGTAACCGCCTGCGTTTTGATCGCACGCCAACACACCAGCGCACGCGCCTCGGCGGGCTGGCACGCGCGGTCGGGCGCGATGAATGCAATCTAGCTAGCCTGAACTCGTTCCCTAATGGTGCGGCCAAATTTTGCCACAGCAGGCGCGGCAGCGGGGCAATTGCGGGACGGCTTGAATTCTGCTGTACTGGCGTCTCACCAATAAACGATCTCATCCGTCATGGAATTTGTCATTCCGTATCGCACACACCACTACCACACGCCGCTATCCGAGGAGGATGTGCGCGCGGCGGTGCAACGGCACACGCATCTTGGCGGGTGGGACAAGCTGGTGTTGAAGAACAAACCGTATTTCGGCGAGCTCGCGCCTGGCTTTTTCTGCGTCCGCGAATCCGGGCGGCGAAAACTCTACAGCAACAGGCCGACGCTGACCGCGCGCCTGGCGCCGCACGAAACCGGAACGTGCATGGTGATCAAAATGCATCCGCATGTGATGGTTGCGGGGCTTGCGGCGCTGCTGATGGGGGCGTGCGCGTATTTCGTGCTGGCGAGCATCGTGAAATTCTTCGGCGCCTGGGATGCACGACCCGTTGCAACATGGTTGATGAATTTCTCGATAATCTCGGCCTGTATCGTATTGCCCTATCACTTTTCGGCGGTGCGCACGTTGCGCTTCTGGAAGAACGAGTTGCGTTTGCGGGAAACAATCGGTTGAAGTCCGGAATGTGCTACTTTTGCGCATGAGGAGAACAATTACATGAATATTCGATTGACTGCATGCGCTGTCGCCATTTTGGCCGTGACAGCCGACGCTACATATGCGCAGGAATACCCCGCAAAAACCATCCGAATCGTCACATCGCCCATCGGCGGCGGCAATGATTTTCCCGCGCGCCTGATCGCGGCGGCGCTGACCGGGCCGCTGGGTCAGCAGATCGTGGTGGATAACCGCCCGACGGTGCTGATCGCGGATATCGTCGCCAAGTCGCCGCCCGACGGCTATACGCTGCTGCTCAGTGGCAGCGCGCACTGGATCGGCCCGCTGGTGGAAAAGGTGAATTACGATCCGATACGCGATTTCGCGGCGCTCACACTGGTGGATCGTTCGCCCAACGTGCTGGTGGTGCATCCGTCGCTGCCGGCGAAGAACGTGATGGAGATGGTCGCGATCGCCAAGGCGCGTCCAGGCGAATTGAATGTCGCGGTCGGCGGGCCGGGCAGTTCCAACTACGTCGCGGCGGTGCTGTTCAGCCACATGGCCGGCATCACCATCACACGCATTCCATACAAGGGCAACGCGCCGGCGATAACCGCGCTGCTGTCCGGTGAAGTGCAGGTGATGTTTTCATCGGCGGGCGCGGTGGCGCCGCACATGCAATCGGGGCGGCTGCGTGCGCTGGGGGTGAGCAGCCCGAAGCCTTCGCCGTTCGCGCCGGGCGTGCCCAGCATCGCCTCGGCTGGCGTGCCGGGCTATGTGTCGGAAGTGCTGCACGCCATGTTCGCGCCGGCGAAAACGCCGCCCGCGATCGTCGGCAAACTGAACGCGGAGATAGGGCGCTATCTGCGCGGCCAGCAGGCCAAGGATATTTTTATCAAGGCGGGCATCGAGCCGTCACCATCGACGCCGGAGGAGTTGGTTGAGATCATCAATGCCGAAACGGCGCGGCTGGGCAAGGTGATGAAGGCGGCGGGCGCAGGAAGGTAGCACGGCAAAATGAGATTTCTGGCGCTGTTGGCGATCACGGCGTATCAGCGGTACGTGTCGCCGCACAAAGGGTTTACCTGCGCGTACCGGCTCTACACCGGGCACGCCGGTTGTTCACAGTTGGGATATCGCGCGATTCGGCGCTACGGCGTCATTGGCGGCATAAGCGTACTTCGCGAACGAACCTATTTGTGCGGCGTGGCGCATCGGCGGATGGCGGTTGCAAAGACGCCGCGGCTTCGCTTGCAACGGGGAGAATGCGACCTTGGCGGATGCGACTTGCCGTGCGACATTTTCAGCAATTGCGGCTCTTGCGATTTTGGCAGCGGCAAGGAGGACGAAAAAGAGCGGCGCGTGCATATTCCGCCGGATGTTCGCGTTTAACAGCAAGAGTGACGATGGGCGATACCCGTGAGATACCACCGCCGTCGTTCCAGCGAAAGCTGGAACCCAGGTTGTAACGCGGCCCGCAGGGCCTGATTCAAGCTTGCTGCGCAAGGGGTTACGCACTGGATTCCGGTTTTCGCCGGAATGACGGAGTAGGCAGGCGTGTTTCCACTCTCAAAGATATTTTTTCACCCACCCCAGCCCCGCATCCGTCGCTGCCAGCGGCTTATATTCACATCCAATCCAGTCCCTGTAACCCAGCTTGTCGATAAAGTCGAACAGGAACGGGTAGTTGATCTCACCCGTGCCCGGCTCATGCCGGCCGGGGTTATCCGCCAACTGCATGTGCGGAATCATTTTGATGTTTTTTTCGATGGTGCTGGCGAGGTCGCCTTCCATGATTTGCATGTGATAGATGTCGTATTGCACGTAGAGATTGTCGCTGCCGACATCGCGGATGATGTCGAGCGCCTGTTGCGTGTGGTTCAAGAAAAACCCCGGCATGTCGCGCACGCTGTTGATGGGCTCGATCAATAGCTTGATGCCCGCGGCCTTGAACTTCGGCGCGGCGAATTTAAGATTGTTGACAAAGGTCTCGCGCAGTTTTTCTGGCGCGACACCCGCGGGCACAAGTCCCGCGAGGCAGTTGACTTGCTTGCAATCGAGCGCGCTGGCGTAGTCGATGGCTTTTTCCACGCTGGCCTGAAACTCGTTCACACGGTCGGGGTGACACGCGATGCCGCGCTCGCCTTGCGCCCAATCGCCCGCGGGCAGGTTGTGCAGCACTTGCGTCAAATTGTGACGATGCAGCAATTCGGTCAGTACGTGCTTGTCGTACTCGTATGGAAACAGATACTCGACACCCTTGAAGCCCGCGCGCGCTGCCGCGCCGAAGCGTTCGAGAAACGGATGTTCGTTGTAGAGCAGGGTGAGATTAGCGCAGAATTGCGGCATGAAGTTATTCTCTAAGTAATTGTTTTTAAAAGATTATTTAATTCAATCAGAAAGGCGCGAATGCGCTTTGCGTTGGCGCCGAAGTCGCTGCTGCCGACTCTGGATGCGGAGCGAATGTCCAAGCGCGACCCGCTGTTGTGCGCGCGAATGCGAATCACCACGTCATCCTTGAAGCGCAGCAGCGGCGTGGTGGCCGTGGCTTCGATGCGCCCTTCGGATTCCGCCGCGGCGGCGATGTGCCAGTGCAGCGCGTTTGCGGCATCCAGTGCCGCGCCAAAGACCCGCTCGCGCGGTTGCGTAAAAACCCGCGGTTCAATGCCGGCATGACGCTGCTTGCCGCCGCTGTAGTCAGCACCATTGCGGCATTGCAACCGCGTCTCGCGCAGCGCGACGAACTGGGGCGGGTCGTCCGCATCGGTGGAGACGTCGTGAATCATGTCGTGAAGTGCTCTTGCGAAGCGCCGCAAGAGCAGGAAACATTTCCCTTGTCGTTCCCGCGCAGGCGGGAACCCATACGCGGTCGCAAGTAGCACGGTGTTATGGGTTCCCGCCTGCGCGAGAACGACAGGAATGGTGTGTTACGCATACGGATCTTTGCCAGTTGCGCGGATCGAAGGCGCATACCTATTCCGGCTGTATCTTTGCGGCCTTGACCACCCGGCCCCACTTCGCGATGTCGTTCTTGATGTCGGCGGCAAAGGCATCGGGGCCGAGCAGGGCGAGCTCCGCGCCTTGCCCTTGAACGAAATTTCTCATGTCGTCCGTCTGCGCGATCTTGGCGAGTGCATCGTGGAGTTTGTGCACGATGGCGCGCGGCGTTTGCGCGGGGGCCGCGATGCCGGTCCACGAAGTCACTTCAAAATCCTTCAGCCCCTGCTCGCTGATGGTGGGTATCTCCGGCATCAGCGCCGAGCGTTTCAACGTCGCCATGCCCACGGGGCGCATGCGTCCGGCTTTCACCAATGCGTTTAACGCGGTGACGCCGGTGCAGAACATCTGAATCTGCCCCGACAGCACGTCCGTGGTGGCGACACCCGCGCCTTTGTACGGCACATGCACCATGTCCACCTCGGCCACGGTCTTGAACAGCTCACCGCACAGATGCGGCGAGCCGCCCACGCCGGACGATGCGAAGTTGATGCCGCCGGGTTTTGATTTCGCCAGCGCGATGAGTTCCTTGATGTTGTTGGCGGGCACGTTGTTGCTCACCACCATCAAGTAGGGAATCACCGCGATGCGCGCCACGGCGGCAAAGTCGCGCGTGGCGTCGTAGCCGATCTTGCGATACACATGCGGCGCCACGGTGAGCGGCCCGGCGATGGCGACGAGCAGCGTGTAACCATCCGGCGGCGCTTTCGCGACGATCTCCGAGCCCGATGTGCCGCCCGCGCCGGGGCGATTGTCCACCACAACCTGCTGGCCAAGCGCCGCGGTGAGGCGCATGGCGATGCCGCGCCCGAGAATGTCATTGGTGCTGGAGCCGGGGGAGAACGGGACAATCAGACGGATGGGGCGGGTGGGGTAGTTTTGCGCGTTGGCGTAGGGTGTGGCCAGCAACAACAACGTCAACAGACCAACGCAAAGGCGCAAAGGCGCAAAGGAAACGCAAAGAAAATCAAACCCGTATTCGTTTTTCCTTGCGGGTGTTCTTTGCGCCTTTGCGTCTTTGCGTTGAAGCCTTTGACTTTCGGTCATCGCGCGCGATCTCCACCAAGCCACATGCGCTGAAACACTCCGTCGCGCGGCGCGAACTCGTGCTTGAGCGACGCGGCGATATGCAGCGCGATCAGCGGCATGAAGAGGATCACGCAGCCGTAGTGAATCTGGCTCATGAGCAATTGCGCGGCGGGCCACTCGCTGCTGCTGCGATAGATGGTGTAGCCGAAATACTTGATCGGAAACTTGGTGAACATCGAACCCAGCACGCCGGTGACAGGCATCACCAGCACGCCGATGGATTTGTGCATGTTGAACGCATCCACGCGCACCGTGCCCGCGCCCTTGGGCAGGTTGATCATCCACCAGCCGATGCCAATTTGGGCGAGCACGCCGAGGCCGATCAGCCAGTGCAGGATTTTTGCTACCGTGGTGTATTGCGCCGAATTTGTTGACATGATTTCCTCCCTGCTTTTGATTGTAGCGACGCCGTGATATCAACGCGCGTTATGTTACTTTGCGACCTGCAATAGTCAAGCGATAGCCCATGACCGCCACGCGAATTGTATTACTCGTACTCGCGATCACGTTGAGCACGTGTGTCGTAAATACGCCGCAGCAGGGGCCGGTGATGCTGAAGCTCGCGGCCATCAATGATTTTCACGGTAATATCGAATTGCCGCCCGGCGGCGTGCCGGAGATCGATGCCGCATCAAAGGCGCTGACGCGCACACCCGCGGGCGGCGTGGCGCGGCTTGCCACGGCGATTGAACGGCTGCGTGCGGGCAATTCGAATTTTGCATTCGTCTCTGCGGGCGATCTGGTCGGCGCCTCGCCGTTGCTGTCGGGCTATTTCGACGACGAGCCGACGATCGAGGCGATGAACAGCCTTGGGCTGGATATCAACGGCGTGGGCAATCACGAATTCGACCGCGGCAGCGTTGAATTGATGCGCCAGCAGAAGGGCGGCTGCCCCAAGGGCGGCTGTAAATCGGGCACGGCTTTTGCGGGCGCGAAGTTCAAGTTTCTTTCCGCGAACGTGGTGTTGCGCGACACCGGCAAGACCTTGTTCGCGCCGTACGAGATACGCGAATTCAGCGGCATCAAGGTCGCCTTCATTGGCGTAACGCTGAAGGAAACCCCCTCCGTGCTCACGCGCGCGGCGGCGGCCGGGCTTGAGTTTCGCGACGAGGCTGACACCGTGAATCGCCTCGTGCCCGAACTCAGGCAAGCGGGCGTCGAAGCGATAGTCGTGCTGATTCATCAAGGCGGGTTCAATCGCGGCGGCCCCAACGACTGCACCGATTTCAGAGGGCCGATCATCGATATCGTGAAACGCTTCGACCGCGCGGTGGATGTGGTCATCAGCGGCCACACTCACCAGGCGTATATCTGCCGCGTCGAAGGGCGGCTGGTCACCAGCGCGGGATCGTACGGGCGCGTGCTGACCGAGATCGATTTGCAAATCGACCGCGCGACGCGTGATGTGGTTGCGGCAAGCGCGGTGAATCACGTGGTGCGCACCGATGTGCCCGAAAATCCGCTGCTCGCCGCGCTCGCCGCGCGTCAGGCGCAGATGTTGAGAACGCTCGACCGCACGGTCGGGCGCATCGTGAAATCGGTGTTGAACATCCAGAACGCCGACGGCGAGTCACCGCTCGGGCAAATCATCGCCGACGCGCATCTCGAAGCCACGCGCGGCGCCGGCGCGGATGTCGCCTTCATGAACCCCGGCGGCATCCGCGTGCCGGTTGATTTCAAGGGCGAGGGCGCGGTCACCTACTCGGCGCTCTACGCCGTGCAGCCCTTCAACAACCATCTGGTGACCATGACGCTCGCTGGCGAACAACTGCTGCAATTGCTCGAACAACAATGGAGCGTGAGCGGCCTGCGCATATTGCAAGTGTCCAAAGGCTTCGGCTACGCATGGGACCCAGCGCAGCCCGCCGGCGCACGCATCGCGCGCGGCAGCGTAATGATCAACGGTGAGCCGCTACGCATGGATCGTGACTACCGCATCACGGTCAACAGTTTTCTCGCCGATGGCGGCGACAACCTGCCGATACTGCGCGAAGGGCGCGATCGAACAAACGGCGTCTCAAGCCTCGATGCGCTGGTGGCGTATTTTGAGCGGCGCACGCCGGTGACGCCCGCGCTGGAACGGCGGCTGCGGCGCACGTCGCCGTAGATAGCGCTACAGCTTGCGGCACTCGCGGCTATCGATGGTGATGTCAAAGCTGTAGTTGATGCGCGGCATGCCGCCCGCGTGCGGCAACGGCAGCCACCATAGCCACGGGTTGTCGCGGTGCGTTTTTACGTCGATCTGGATATCTCTGATGTTGCACGCGCCCACTTGCAATTCCGCCAGGCGCGTTTGCGCTACCCAATCCATCAGCCAAATCGACTCGATGTCGAAGCATGCGTGAAACGTATCGCCGGAAAGATCAGGCCCGCAGTAGCCTGAAATGGGATTTCGCGGCCACACCACGCCGTGCGTGTTGTCGGATTTCGCGCGTGCAAGCGGCTTGCCGGCAATGTCGTAGAAAACGAGTTTGGCGTCGAGCACTTTGCCATCCGCTCTTGCCTTGTCGCGTAATTGAACAAACAAGGTGGCGTGCGTGCCCAGGTGCCAGTAGCCGAAGCCCAATACCGCGGCGGCAACCAAGACGGCGAGCGCCAGTGCGCTGCGCATCTGAAACCAGGAATTCCGTAAGATTTTGTTTTTTAAAAATATTTTACTCAACCTTGATGCCGGCGTCCTTGACGACTTTGAGATACTTCGCGTGCTCGGCTTTCATGAACGCGCCGAACGCTTCCGCCGTGGTGTGATGCGCGTCGCCGCCTTGCGAGGCTAGACGTTCCTTTACGTCGGCGAGTGCGAGTACGCGTTGCAGATCGGCGTTGATTTTAGCGATCACCGTCGCGGGCGTGCCCGCAGGCGCGAGGATGCCGAACCACTGCGATGAATCGAAGCCTTTCACGCCGACTTCGGCGAGCGTGGGTGTGTCGGGCAGGCTGGATGTGCGTTGCGCCGTGGTGACGACGATGCCGCGCAAGCGGCCGGTTTTCAGATGTGGCATCAGCGGCGCCACGCCGAGTATGCCCGAGGGAATTTGCCCGCCGAGCAGGTCGGTGGTGGCGGGCGCAGCACCCTTGTAGGGCACGTGCAGCAAGTCGATGCCGGCGTTGCGCTTTAACCATTCGCCGGTGAGATGCTGCGTGCTGCCGGTGCCGCTGGAGCCGTAACCGATGCCGCCGGGCGTGCGTTTGGAAAGCGCCACCAGTTCCTTCCACGTGCGCACCGGCACGGACGCATGCACCGTGATCAGATTCGCATACAACGCGGTGAGAGAGATGGGCGCCAGATCGCGAAATGGGTCGTAGGGCATCTTCGGATACAACGCGGCGTTAAGCGACACTTCCGCGGGTGAGCACGACAGCAGCGTGTAGCCATCCTTGGACGCGCGCACCACGACCTCGGCGCCGATCATGCCGCTGGCGCCGGGACGGTTTTCCACCACGACCTGTTGCGCCCACAGATCACCGAGTTTTTGCGCCACCACGCGCGTGGTGAAATCAAGCCCGCCGCCGGGTGGAAACGGCACAATGATGCGCACGGGTTTTGCGGGGAAAGTCTGTGCTACTGCAAGCGCGGGCAACGCGCAGACGAGCGCCGCGGCGAACCATTTGTGCAAGGTCAATTTTTGCTCCTCGATGAAATTTTTTGTCATGCGCTGACGGTACGGACTTTATCCGGCGTGAACGGCAGATCGCGCAATCGCCTGCCGGTGGCATGGGCGATTGCATTTGCAATGGCGGCGGCGGTAGGGCCTTGCGAGCCTTCACCGACGCCCAGCGGGCGTTCGTCAGGCATGTTGATGATGTGTACCTCCACCGCCTGCTCGTCGATGAACGCCTGCTGCAGCGGATGGAATCCGAACTTCGTCTTGAGGCTTTCAAGAGTGGTGATTTCCTTGCCCAGCGCCGCCGTAACCGGCGTCACGCAGGAGCGCACCGCCTTGCCATCGATCTGCACCGTGCATGCGCCGCATTGCGCAAGGCCGCAGCCATACTTGGCGCCGCTCAGGGATAGATCATTGCGCAACACGTAAAGCAAAGGCGTGTCGGCTTCAACGTTAACCGGGTAATCATTCTGGTTAACGCGCAGTTTGTATTCAGGCATGTTGTAGACTCCCTCCGAGTGCGAAAATTGCACTCTAATATAGATCAACTCGCGCTGCGCCGTATGCGGGCGCCCGTGTATAACGCAAATAAAAACTCATGAAAATACAAAGACTTACATCGCATGCCGTGAATGTGTCGGAGAAAACAAACTGGTTCTTCGTGAAGATCGAAACCGACGATGGCGTGAAAGGCTGGGGCGAGGCCTCGCTCTCCGGCGGCTGGGAAGAGATGCAGACTTTGTGCTGCAAGCGGCTCGAAGACATGATCCGCGGCAAGACGCTTGATGAAGCGCTGCTGATGCTCGCCGTTTATCCGCACAGCCTCGGCGGCCTGGTGTGGAATTCGATATTGAGCGCCACCGAGATGGCGCTGATGGACGTGAAGGCGCGCGCGGCGGGCGTGCCGATTCACCGGCTGTTCGGCGCGCCGCTGCGCGACACCATACGCGTTTACGGCAACATCAATCGCGCGGCGACTGATCGCTCGCCCGCCGGTTTTGCGGCGCTCGCGCGCGACCGCGCGGCGCAGGGTTACACCGCGTTCAAGCTGGCGCCGTTTGACGGCGTGTACTGGGCCGACATGGGAGACGCGGAAGTCAAAAAGAAATACCAGCATGCACTCGATTGTATCTTTGCCGTGCGCGATGCGGCTGGCCCGGATGCGGGCGTTCTAATCGATTGCCACTGGCGCTTCGATGAAAAAAGCGCGTTGCAGTTGCTGCGCGATCTGGCGCCGGTGAAACTGTTCTGGGCCGAGTGCCTGACCTCGGAGCGCGCCGAACATCATCCGGTGTTGGATAAAGTGCGGCGCGCGGCGGATGAAATGGGCGTGCTCGTCGCTGGCGGCGAGCGGCAGGTCGGCGTGTATGGCTTTGAGCCGCTGCTGCGCGGCAAACTGCTGGATGTGGTGATGCCCGACATCAAATACACCGGCGGCTACACCGGCATGCTTGCGGTGGCGAATCGCGCGCACGAATGCGGCGTGAAATTCTCGCCGCACAACCCGACCGGCCCGGTGTGCAACATGGGCAGCCTGCACGCGTGCGCGCTCGTGCCGAATTTTCTGATACTGGAGCGGCAAAGCGAAGGCGCGGTCTACGATGAGATTATCAAAGGCGATCATCCCAAGCTCATCAACGGCGGCTATGCCGTGCCGCAAGGGCCGGGTCTGGGCATCGAGCTTGACGAAGCCGCGATGAAAGCGCGGCCGCCGCGCAAACCCAAGGGCGAATCCACCGCTGATCCGCGGCTGGGCTGATTCGCGCATGTGGCGTTACATCCGCATCGGCATACTGCTGTTCATCCTTGCCACGGTGGCGCAGACCGCGTGGCTGGCGAAAAGCCGCACCACGGAATGGAAATACGGCGTGCGCGTGGCGGTGTATCCGATACGCGGCGACGACAGCGCGGCCACCGCGGGCTACGTCGATTTGCTGCGGCAGGAGACTTTTCAGCCCATCGCCGAATTCATGAGTCTGGAAGCGCGGCGGCACGGCGTTGCGCTCGATACGCCGGTCGAGATTTATCTAGCACCCCTGATCGCATCACCGCCGCCGCCCGCGCCGCACGGCGCCGGCACGCTCAGTGTAATGCTATGGAGCCTGCAAATGCGTTATTGGGCATGGAGCAAGGACAAGTTCAAGGGGCCGAAGCCCGATGTGCGCATGTTCGTGAGTTATTACGACCCAGTGCGCACGCACAGGCTGGCGCATTCCACCGGCTTGCAAAAGGGCCTGATCGGCGTGGTCAATGCCTTCGCGCACACGCAGATGGATGGCTCGAACAACGTCGTCATCACGCATGAGCTGCTGCATACTTTCGGTGCAACCGACAAATACGATTTCGCCAATAACCGGCCGAAATTTCCGGACGGTTACGCCGATGCGCAAGCCCATCCGCTGCATCCGCAAAAGCAGGCTGAGTTAATGGCAGGGCGTATTCCCGTTTCGGAATCGCAGGCCGAGATTCCCAAGAGCCTGCGTGACATCGTGATCGGCGTGGCGACGGCGCGCGAGATCAACTGGGTGAAGTAAAGCGGGTTTGCACGTTGCGTTCAGCGTAGCGCAACTCATCACAACGGAAATTTGCACAGTGTGTTTGTGATGGGTTTCGTTACGCTCCACCCATCCTACGTTTTCAATGCGGTATCTTGAATCCGCATTACAGGTGATCTTCAATCCAGTCGGCGATGTAGTCGATGCCCACTTGCCGGTTGTCGGCCTGCGCGTGGTAGTGGCCGCCGTCTTCTTCGGTGAGGATTTTCAGATGTTTGTCTTTTGACGCGACGGCGTCGAAAAGTTTGTGCGCATTGGCCACCGGCACCACAGTGTCGTTGGCGGCATGCACGATGATGAACGGGCAGGTGATTTTACCGGCGGCTTCGGCCAGTGAAAACATTTTCGCTTTTTCCAGCGCGGCGTTGGCGCCATCCGGGTCATCGATGCAGCCCATGATCCAGCGAAAGTGAAACGCCGATTGCGGCGTGCCTTTCGGGTCGGCGTCCTGGCGCTTTTTGATATTGAGTTGCCAGCCGTGCAGATCCCAGTGCAGCGCGCTCATCGCGATGCCGCCGCGAAAGCGCTTCTCGAACGCGGCCACGCGCGAGGCGTAATAGCCGCCGAAGCTGTAGCCCATGACGAACACACGCGCGGCATCGACGTCGTTGCGCGCGGCGACAAAATCATACGCCGCCGTGCCCGCGACTTCGTAATCGTGACGCGCGTACAGCTCGCGCAGCCGCAGCGATTCGCCCTGGCCGGGGCCGTCGATGGCGAGCGTGTTCCAGCCGCGGGCGGCGAATTCCAGCCCCGCGAACAGCACGCTCATTTCCTTGCAATTGTCCATGCCGTTGAACACCACGATGGTCGGCGCGCGGCCATTGGTGTTATTCGCTTTCATGAAAAACGCTGGCAATGTCGTGCCTTCAAACGGCACCTCGACGCGCTCGCAATTCGGATGGCGGCGCAGAATGCCCTTGGTCTGGCAGCCGATGGCGATGCGGCCCATCTCGCGTTTTTCCGTGCCGGGATAAATAAACCGCTCGGCGGTGAAGTAATACATGCCCGCGCGCAGATAAAAATTCCCCGCGCTCAAACGGTGCCCGGCGGCTTCGAGCGTATCCGCGCGTTTTTCGAGACGCGCGCCCATCGCGCTCCACTCCTCCCACCACGCTTGAGGTTCGCTTTGCCGCGCACGCAGTTTTTCGCACACCTCGTCGATTTCACCCAGCGCCACCGCGCCGTATGGAGCCATGCCCTTGGTGACGAGGATGGCGTTGGACCAGACCATGTTGCCGGCGATGTGTTCTATCCAGGGCGAGCTTGTTGTCATTGAATCTATTCCTATTCAAATTTTGCAGAGTATTTCCGCGCCCTTCGCCAGCGTCTCTTCCGACTTGGCAAAACAAAAGCGCAGCACCTTGTGTGCGGGCGGCGTGCGGTAGAACACCGACACGGGTATCGATGCGAGGCCTTTTTCCCTGGTGAGGCGTATCGCCAGATCGGTGTCGAGTTCGTCGCTGATCGCGTCGTAGGCGAGGTTCTGGAAGAACGTGCCGCGCGAGGGCAGCGGCTTGAAGCGCGAGCCTTTGACGCCTTCGAGGAAAAAATCGCGTTTTTTCTGGTAGAAGGCCGCGAGCGACAGATACGCGTCTTTATTCTTCATGTAATCGGCGAAGGCGTATTGCACCGGGCTGTTGCTGACAAAGGCGTTGAACTGATGCACCTTGCGAAATTCGAGCATCAGATTTTTCGGCGCCATGGCGTAACCCATTTTCCAGCCGGTGACGGCGTAGGTCTTGCCGAATGAATTGACGACGAAGCTCCTTTCCGCAAGTCCAGGAATGGAGGCAACGCTTTGATGCTTGTGGCCGTCGTAGACCAGGTGTTCGTAAACTTCGTCGCTGGCGATGATGATGCCGGTGTCGCGCAGCAGGTTCGCCAGCGTGCGGTAGTCTTCGCCGGAGAACACGCTCGCCGTCGGATTGTTCGGCGAGTTGATGATCATCATGCGTGTTTTCGGCGTGATGGCGTTTTTCACTTCTTCCCAGTCGATGCTGTAATCCGGGTAGCGCATCTGCACGTAAACCGCCTTGCCGCCGTTGACCTCGACCGCCGGGCCGTAGCTGTCGTACGCCGGCTCGAACAGAATCACTTCGTCGCCGGGACTGACGAACGCGGTGACGGCGGTGAAGATCGCGTAGGTCGCGCCGGGGGTTACGGTGATTTCATGTTCCGGGTCGTAGGCCGCGCCGTAGAGCGACTGCATTTTTTCGGCGATGGCTTCACGCAAACCGATGATGCCGGCCATCGGTGGATATTGATTAAGTCCCGAATTGATGTACTTGCAGAACAGCGCACGCAGTTCCGGCGCGCAATCAAAATCCGGGAATCCCTGCGACAGATTGATCGCGTTGTGCTCGGTGGCGAGCCGCGACATGATGGTGAAAATCGTTGTGCCGACGCTGGGCAGTTTGGATGTGATGGGTCGCGGATAGTTTTGCATGAGTATGTGAAAAAACGAACGGCTGCGTTTGTGTTTTGCGCGCGTGAATTATAGCGCCCGCGTTCGCGGATTCAGAGCACTCGTTTGATCTGCTGGTAGTTGCCGCGAGTCTTGAGCGTGACGGTGACTTCGGCATTGGAGCGATTACGCCAGTACCAGCCGTGCGTGCCATCGAACGCCGCTTGCAGGTTGCCGGCATCGCCATTGGCGTTCAGTCCCTTGCCATAGCCGTGATACGAACGTTTTTGCGTGCTGGCGGGATCGCCGTGAGTGTCGTAGTTCACCGGCCCGCCCGTTGCCGTCCACTCGTAACGCGCAATGGAATCCTTGCTCATGGTGAGCTTGATCTCCGCGGCTTGTCCGGGTTTTAACTGGACTATGGTGGTGTGTTGTTGCTCTGGCACGGTTGCCGCCGGCTTATCGGCTGGCTTTGCCTCCGCGATGACGGGTGCGGCGGCGCTACTCGGTTTTTGCGTGGAGGCCTCCCGTGCGAGCGCCAGTTTGATCTCACCCATCTTTTTGAGGCCCAGGGCGTTCCCCGCGCCGGTCGGGTCTATGCCGTATTCGGCGGGCAGAATGACGGTAACGAGCAGACCGATTGCAATCAGCGCGGCGGCGGCGGTCGAGCGCAGCAACGTCGCGGAATCGGGTAATTCGGCGCGGCTGGGAAGATCGGTGTTGTACATAGGGGTATGCGCCGCCAGACTCAGTGAATCAGAAAGCCGGTGATGTGATAACCGGTTAGCACGAATCCGGCGCTCATCAGGACAACGTTGGCGGTGTAGGCGTGCTTGAAGAAAGAATCCGTGCGCCGCCAGTAGCTCATGGCGATGAGGATGACACCCAGCGCGAGCAACTGTCCGATCTCGACACCGGCATTAAAAGCCAGAAGATTGGGCAGCAGTCCGTCGCGGGATATTTCGTAGTCTTGCACCTTGGCTGCAAGCCCAAAGCCGTGAACCAGACCGAAACCCAGGGTCGCCGCCCTGGCATCGGGCTGGATGCCGAACCAGCGCTTGCAGGCGCCGAGGTTATCAAGCGCCTTGTACGCGACAGACAGGCCGATGATCGCGTCGATCAAATAGGCATTGACGTTAACCCCGGCATAAACGCCGTAGAGCATGGTGACCGAGTGCCCGATCGCGAACAGGCTGACATAAAGCGCGATGTGTTTAAGGCGGTAAAGAAAAAAGATCACGCACGCAAGAAACAGCAGGTGGTCATAACCGGTAACCATGTGCTTGGCGCCAAGATAGGCAAAGGGTAAAAGATGCACACCGGAAATTTCCTGGATGTATCCCTTGTCGCCCTCGGCGACGCCGTGAGCGTACGCGGCGGCATTCAGAAGCAGAAACAAGAGCAGGCAGGCCGGCGCGACGGTTTTGTTAGCGCGTGTATTTATCAATGACAAGGTGAGTATAAGTATTGGTTTTTAAACAACTATTTCTTAGAGGGTTCCGCGTCTACCGGGCGCGCGGCGAGCGCCTTCATGTCGTCGATGTAGCTTTGCAGCTTGTGCAGCACGTGTTCGCGCTGCCGCGGCGTCAGCATGCGTTCGACCTCGAGATACAGCGCGATGCGTTTTTCGTAAACGTCATCGAGTTGTTTGACGTATTCGGGCGCGCGGCCTCGGTCGTAGTGCAGCAGCCAGTTTTGCAGCAGCGGCAGGAATTCAGGTTTGTTGTCGCGGATGCGCAGCATGGCGATGAATTCGCGCTGCCGGCGCTGGCGATCCTGATGACGCAGGTGATCGATGGGCGTGATCTCGTTGCTCAAGGCGGCGATGCGTTCCTCCTGCTCGTGCGTTAGGCTGCCGGTCCAATCCTTGATTTGTTTTAACGTGCGTTCGAGACGCGCGCGTTTGCGCTGCTCAAGACTGCCGTCGAGACGAAAGTCGCGCACGAACTTCTTGTTGTCTTTCTCGAATTGTGTTTGCAGCGCGCGGATGTTTTCCGCGTTGAGCAGCGCCAGCATGTCGGCGGCGTCATTTGCGCCGCGATTGACGATATTGCGATAACGCGCCTTTGCGCCTTCAACCGCCCACACGGCGTCCTCGCGCACGGGCGCGCGCTGCATGCGCTGGCGGATTTCGGCGAAAAACGCCGCGTAGTCGGGCAGTTGATCGCGCCGGTGCCATTCGAGCAGACGCGCGAGCCGCTTGGTGAATTCAGGTTTTTGCCGCGCATCGAAATCGAAGTAATCATCCGCGCGCCAGGCGAGTATCACATCGGCCTGGTTGTAGCCGATGCGTATGGCGCTGCAGCCCGCGAGCGCCGCAAGCAGGAGCGCCAGCAAAAGGGTGTATGGCCACTTTGATTCAACACGCATGGATGACTTGTGCAACCGCTCTAACAAAAAAAGGGCCGTCGAGGCCCCGTTCTTTTGTGGATGGCGATGACTATCAAAGCGAACCGATGCCAGCTTTCGCGCATTGCTCGTCCTGGTCGCCGGTGACACCGCTTACATCCACGGCGCCGATAATTTTGCCGCCGACCACGATGGGGTTCCCGCCGGGCGAGCCGATCACGCCGGGCAGCGTCATGATGGCTTTACCGCCCTTGGCGATGACGTCGACGAAGGCGCGGGTGGGGCGGCGATTTGGGTCAGTCTTTTTGCTGCGTTCATGTGACTCTCCTTGATGCCTTGATGGCTGATGGTGCGCCCGCAACAATACGCTTGAGCATTCGCGCAGGCAACGGTTACAACAAGTCGAAATATTCGGCCATGCGTTTACGCTGCGCGGCATCGGGCAGGCGCCCCATGCCAGCCTGAAGATTGTCCTTCAGATGCGCGACGCGCCGCGTGCCGGGAATCACGCAGGTCACCGCCGGATGCGAAATCAGAAACTTCAGGAAAAATTGCGCCCATGACCCGCAGTCAAAATCGGCGCACCACGGCGGCAGTGTTTTACCCTTGACGCGGCCGAACATATTGGCCTGCGCGAAAGGCCGGTTGACGATCACCGCCGTGCCGCTGTCCAGACACGCGGGCAGCAGCCGCTCCTCGGCTTCGCGCTCGGCCATCGAGTAATTGAACTGCACGGTGTCGTAACGCTTGGTGCGCACCAGCCGTTCGAGTTCGGCGTGCGCGCCGGCGTGGTAATGCGTGATGCCGAGGTAACGAATCTTGCCGGCAGCTTTCCATTCGAGCAGGGTTTTTTCGTGCGTGGCGAGATCGAGCAGGTTGTGCACCTGCATCAGATCCATGCGCGTGGTGCGCATCAGCTTCAACGACTTTTCCATCTCGCGAATGCCGGCGTCGCGTCCTTGCGTCCACACCTTCGTGGCGAAAAAAAGTTTGTCGCGATTGCCGATCTGCGCGGTGAGATCGCCCACCACACGCTCGGCTTCACCGTACATCGGCGACGAATCGACAACCGAGCCGCCCATGTCGCTGAACAATCGCAGCACGTCGGTGAGCTCGGCGCGCTCCGGCGCTTTGGGGCCGACATCGAAGGTCTGCCAAGTGCCGATGCCGACCACTGGCAGCGCTTCGCCGCTCTTGGGAATCTTCTTTTTAATCAATAACTTATCGTTGGGCTGTGCGTGTGTGTTCATGGGCAGCAGTGTTGCGGCGAGATAAGTGAGCGCGCGGCGGCGCGTGGGCGAACAGGTTTGGGGCATGCGGCGCGGGCGTGCTAGTGTGGCTAGTGTGTGTTGGTTTCAGCGGTATAGTAGCGGAATCACACGATACGATTTTAATCAGGAAGAAACAATGACACAAAGTTTGATCAGGGACGGCCTGGTGGCGTTTGTAAAACAGGCATGTCCGACATGCAAGTTGATCGTGCCGCAAATGCAGGAAGCCTCGCGCGCGCGAGGCGATTTTCAGGTGGTGACACAGGACGAAGCTGCGTTTCCGCCGGGCGTCGCGAACGTGTTCGATGACCGTGAACTCGATGTTTCGTACGTGAATGAAATCGAAGCCACGCCCACCTTGATACGTTTCGCCGCTGGCAAGGAAGTCGAACGCGTGATGGGCTGGGATCGCGCCGCATGGCAACGGTTGACTGGCGTGGCGGCGCTGGGCAGCGCGCTGCCGCCGCTGGTGCCTGGGTGAGGATCACGCACACTCGAGCCCGGGGTGGCCGAGCGGCTGGAAGCGAAACACAAAGGCAGCGTGCTTGCCGCGCGCAAGATCGAATACGCGGCGGAGGATGATCCGGAGGAAATGTGTTTTCAGCGCGGCTGGACGGATGGCATGCCGGTCACGCCGCCCACCGACGCGCGCGTGCTGCGCATGTTGAGCGGCACCACGCGCAAACCTGACGAGATCATCGGTAATATTCCGCCGTATCTCGCGCCATGCACGATCGAGAAAGTCGCGATCAACGCGGTGATGGCGGGCTGCAAACCTGAATATATGCCGGTGCTGCTGGCCGCGCTGGAAGCGGCGCTGGAGCCGGTGTTCACGCTGCACGGCGTGCTGGCGACCACGTATTTTTCCGCGCCGGTGATTATCGTCAACGGGCCGGTCACCAAACAAATCGGCATGAACAGCGGCATCAACGCGCTGGGGCAGGGCAATCGCGCCAACAACACCATCGGCCGCGCGTTGAATCTCATTGTGCGCAATGTCGGCGGCGGCAAGCCGGGCGAAGCCGATCGCGCAACGCTCGGTGCGCCGAGCAAAATTGGTTTGTGTTTCGCCGAGGACGAGTCGGACGCCGAGTGGGAACCATTGTCCGTTGCGCGCGGATTCAAACGCGGCGCTTCCACCGTGACGCTGTTTCAAGGGCATGGCGTCGAGGCCTTCGTCGATCAGAAATCGCGCACGCCGGAGGGCTTGTCAAAATCGTTCGCGACACATCTGGTGCGCATGGGGCATTTGCGCCTGACGCAATCCGCGCGCGCGATCGTGGTGTTGTCGCCCGAACACTATCGAATTTACAAGGAAGCGGGCTGGGGCAGGCGCGAGATCGAGCGCGCGCTCTATGAGGCGACTATCCGTCCGGGCCGCGAAATCCTCGCCGGCCTCGATGGCATTGGCGAAGGCGTGTCGGCGAGCCGCGCGGATGAAATGATCCCGAAGTTTCACGATGACGGCTTGCTGGTGGTGCGCGCGGGCGGGCCGGCAGGGCTGTTTTCGGCAGTGCTGCCCGGCTGGCTTGCGGGCCGCAATAAAGCGGAATTGCAATTGGTTACCAAGGAGGTGAAGTTATGAACGTGAATATGAATTGGATGCGGGACCCCACGGCGGAAACATTATCCGTCAAGCGCGCGCGTATTGCGCCGCCGCCATCACTGGCGGGCAAAACCGTCGGCCTGTTCGATATCGGCAAGACGCGCACCGACGAATATTTCAACCAGATGGAAATTCGCTTGCACGAGCGCGGCATCAAGACCGTGCGCGTCGGCAAGCCCACCAACGCCAAGGTCGCCACGGCGGAGAATCTGGCGAAGATTTCTGCCGACGTCGATGTGGTGGTGATCGGGCTTTCGGACTGAGGCTCGTGCACGTCGTGCAGTCTGCACGACCTGATGAACTTCGACAGCAGGGGCATTCCGGGCGTGTCGGTGGTGACTACCGGCTTTACCGATGCGGTGGAGGTGCAGTCGAAAGCGCTGGGTTTTGAGCCGGCGGTTGTTTTTACGCCACACCCGATACAGAACCGCACCGCCGATGAGCTTAAAAAGATCGCCGACGATACCGTGGAACCGGTATTAAAGTTGCTGCAAATGGGGTAGCCGGACGCGCGTCGAATCCGTAATGCGTTTATTGAACCAATGCGGGTATCCAAAATCCAACAGTTGTGAGATTTATCAGGCACTTACGGTGATTAATTACAAATAATTAACGATCGAATGGCGTAGCATGGATAACATATCGCATTAGGTGGGTTCCAGGTGCTCCAAACGCTCCAAACGTTTAGCGGGTGCCGGAATTCTATTAATTCTGGCCGGAGGGGCGAATATGAGCGACAACACTAAACTAACGGTATTTGCGAATGGTTTTCGCATCAATGGCTATGGCACGGTGTTGCCGGGCGCCCGCGTCACCGATTACATGAACGATTCCAAGACATTCATCGCCATCACCGATGCCACCGTGTGGGACGTTAAAGACGGCCGCAAGGTGCTTTCCGCACCCTTCCTCAATATCAATCGCAGCATGGTTGAATTCGTAGTCCCCACCTGATCCGGTCTGGGCATCGCCAGCGTCCGCTGGCAGCCCGGCACTGCATGCGCCTGTCCGGAGCTATTATTTTGCTTTGCACCAAATACACTTGGGTTTTAGCCTTTCCCCGCGAACGCGGAAACCGTGTCCGAATGTGACATAGTGCCCGTTAACCCTTGTAATTTATAGGATTGTTAACAATTCGAGGCTTGCGGCCCCACCCAGTCCCGCTACAATCTGCACCTCACAATGTTTGCGGCAGCGCACCATGGGCGACTCGAATCAAAAGCAATTGACGGTATATGCGAATGGCTTTCGCATCAAGGGCAACGGCAACATTCTGCCCGGCGCACGCGTCACCGACTACATCAACGACGCAAGCGATTTTCTGGCGTTGACCGACGCGGAAGTCTGGGCAAGCAATGGCCGCTTTCTGCTCGCGGCGCCGTTCATGAACATCAATCGCAATTCCATCGAGCTGGCGGTACCGCACGGCTGATTGCTGCTCCACGCGCTACACCGTGCCGATGAACTCCACCATGCGCTTGCGCTGCGCCGCGTTCGGCAGGCGCGTGCGCGCGGCGGTGAGGTTGTCGATCATGTATTCCACCTTGTCCGTGCCGGGCAGCACGGCATTCACCGCTTCGTTCGCAAGCAGGTATTTCAGGAAAAACTGACCCCAGGTCGGCGCATCGAATTCGGCCTTGGCCCAATCGGGCACGGCCTTGCCTTGCACCGCGCGAAACAGCGCCGCGCGCGCGAACGGCAGGTTGCATAACACCGCAGTGCCGGTCTCGCGCGCTACCGCGAGCAGCCGCTCCTCGACGCTGCGTTCGGCCATCGAGTAATTCACCTGGATGAAGTCGAGTTTCTCGGTCTTCAGCATTTCGATCAGCCGCTCGTTTGCGCGCGGCTGATCCTGCGAATGCGTGACGCCGATGTAGCGAAACAGGCCTTGTTGTTTCCATTCGCGCACGATGGCCAGTTGCGAGGCGAACAAGGCGCGGTCGAGGAAGCCGACGTTATGCATTTGCATCAGATCGAACTTTTCGCTGTGCAAGCGTTTTTGCGATGCCTTCATCTGCGCGGTGAACGCGTCGTTGTCGTTGGAGCGTACTTTGGTGGCGAGAAACACCTTGTCGCGTACTTTCATGTTGGCGAGCAAGTCGCCGACCACGGATTCCGCCGTGCCGTACGAGGGCGCGGTGTCGATCATGCGTGCGCCGCCATCGAGCAGGGTATTAATCACCTTGGTGCGCTCGGCGCGTTTTTCCGCGTCATTGCCGATGTCGAAAACGATCGCGGTGCCGAGCGCGATCACCGGCAATTTTTCACCGCTGCGCGGGATGGCGCGCGTGAGTAGCGGGGCAGTTGCTGGCTGTGCCGATTGTGCAAGCGCGCCGCCAACCATCGATGAGGCGGCAAGGCCAGCGCCAAAGGCGAGCATTTCGCGGCGCGTATAAGTGATTTTTGGTTTCATAAAATAGTAAATAAAAACAATTAGTTACGTTCATTATCTGGCGGAGTTGCATCGGTCGAGGCGCGTTTTTCCTGCATGCGCCCCAGCGACAGCGCAAGCGCAAACCACGCCGCGGTCACTGGTACAGTGGCCAGCGAAATCGCGCCCAGTTCCAGCCCCGCGCCGCGCAGTGCGGTGAACACCCAGCCGAACAGCGCATCGCTGCCGCGAAACACCACGTTGTCGATAACGTATTTTGCCTTGTATTTCTCTTCGCGCTCAACCACGGTGAATAATACTTCACGCGCCGGGTTTGAAATCGCGAAGTTGGCCGCGCGCTGCGCCGCCTGGAAGGCGATCACCACCCACAACATCGGCGTCGCCCACAGCGCGATGAAACCCAGCGCAAAGATCAGCGGCAAAAATGCAGCGGCAGGCCCCGCGCCAAAACGCTTGATCAATTTGCCGGTGGCGAGAAACTGCACCACGATGGTGAGCAGGCTCACCGCAAGATCGATTTGCGCAAAGATCGCCGTGCGTTTGTTCGGGTCGTCGCTGAGCGCCCTGACGATTTCGGCCTGTTGAAAATAAAGAAACGTGCCGGCCAGCGACAGCAACGCCACCCAAGTGGCAATGCCCGCGAGATAGGGTGAGCGCGCGATCATCATCAGGCCCGCCAGCGGATTGCCGCCGAGCGCCTGCTCGGGCTTGGCGGCATCGGTGCGTTCGGCCTTGAACGCGGTTGCCGCCGCCTCCAGCCGCATCGCGCAGAACACCGCGCATTCGAGCAATAGCGCCGCGATGATCAATAAATTCGCGCGGCCAATGGGCACGGCGAGACTCGCCGCGATGATCGGCCCCAGCAGCGCGCCGGCGGAGCCGCCCGCGGCGATGAAGCCGAATAAACGCTTACCTTGCTCGGAACCGTACAGATCGGCCATGAACGACCAGAACACCGACACCGCGAACAAGTTGAATACGCTGATCCACACAAAAAACACCTGCGCCGTGTAACCGAGCGCGATGCCCTGCGTCAGCATCACCCAGAAGATGATGATGTTGACGACGAAGAAGTGATACACCAGCGGAATGAAGCGTGCCCGCGGCAACTTCGCGACCAGCGCGCCGTAGACCGGCAGCACCGCGAGCATGACGAAGAACGTCGCGGTAAACAGCCAAGGCAGATTCTTAACGCCGCTCGCCAGCCCCATCTCATCGCGCACCGGGCGCAGCACATAATAGCCCGCTAGCAGACAGAAAAAATACGCGAACGACCACAGCAACGCGCGCGATTCGGCGGGCTTTACGTTGACGACTTTGGTGAGCTGGTGTTCCATCGTGGCGCGACAGCATACCGCAATACTGTAGCAATCGCTGTCCTCGTGGATTGGTTACAATGTGGGCCGCAATTGCATGGAATGGAGGAGAACAATATGAAGCACGCAGCAGCCTGTATGTTTATGGCCGCAATGGCGATTGCGGGCGGTGCGCTGGCGCAGGAGCCGTACCCATCGCGCACGGTGACGTTGATCATTCCGTTTCCGCCTGGCGGCGTGGCTGAAATCACCGGCCGGCCCACGGCGATGGCGATGGAAAAAATTCTCAAGCAGCCGGTGGTGCTGGTGAATCGCCCCGGCGCGGGCGGCGCGGTGGGCAATGCGGCAGTGGCGAATGCCAAGCCTGACGGTTACACGTTGTTGATGGCGTTGTCGAGCATCTCGGTGATACCGGCGGCCGATGCGTTGTTCGACCGCAAGCCGGCGTATGCGATGGACCAGTTTGCACCCATCGCGCTGATCTCGGCCGACCCGACGATCCTGGTGTCGCACCCATCGCTGCCGGTTAAAAACCTGAAGGAACTCGTCGCGCTCGCGCGCGCCAAGCAGGGGCAGATGTCGTATTCGTCGTCGGGCATCTACGGCGCGCTGCACATGCCGATGGAAATGTTTTTGCATCACTACAAATTGAAAATGCGCCATATTCCGACCAACGGCGGCGGCCCCGCGCTGACCACGCTGCTCGGCGGCCACGTTGAATTGACCGCGGGCGGGCCGGCGGCGATCACCGTGCATGTCAAATCCGGCAAGCTGCGTCCGCATGTGAGCTGGGGCGCGAAACGCCATGAGAATTACCCCGACGTGCCGACCTTCAAGGAGCAGGGCGTGGATATCGAGTACTACATCTGGAGCGGCCTGATGGCACCGCGCGCCACGCCGGAGCCGGTGCTGAAAGTGCTGCGCGACACCGTGCGCCGCGCGGTGGAAGATGCGGATTTCAAAACCGCGATGGCGCGTGTGAATTCGCCTGTCAATTACATGGATGCGCCTGAGTTCGCGAAATACTGGGATGCTGACGCCAAGCGGCTTACCGCCGTGGTTAAGGTGGTCGGCAAGGTGGATGACAAGAAGTAGCGGCAAGTTCTTTTAGCCACGGATTTACACGGATGAACACGGATTAACCCCAGGCTGTCATTCCCGCGCAGGCGGGAATCGTGCGCCCGTGATGGCGCCAAATCAGCACGGTGCAAGTCCGTGTCGGAGTGTGCCACAGCTCCGTAGCCGAAGGTAACTGCGCCGTTGCGTGTCAAAGCGAAACGGGGTGGGGAGCAACCGGAGG
>CAMDLH010000087.1 GCA_945901405.1 Bordetella parapertussis
TGAGATTTCTTGCAGGCTCCCGCCTTGCGCCATCACTGGCGTAATGTCCGTCATCTTGCCCATCGCCTCTGCTCCTCATCAGATTGAACCCGCTGATGAAGTTAACAGAGGCGTCAATCAATTTCATTCACGCTTGCTGCAAGGACACCGTCGTTCCGGCGCTTGGTAGTGGCTCGGCAAGGGTCGGCGCGAACGCCATTGCATGCATGTTGGGGGCGGTAGTTTTCATCGGGCACGGCGTAAACTCATTAGTCCCAGTTTGAGGTGTTAGTCGCCCAATCCGCTGACACCTTTTGTCCCATCGCACTCGGCTTAATCTGCAAGCCAAAATATCCGCGCAGGTAGTAGAGGTAGCAGGCATCAAGGGACGGCTCTTTGTCCTTCGATTTTTTCCATCGCCAGATTACCGGGCGCGTCGCGGGCGGCACGGAAGGATCGACCACGTACGGCGCGCGCAATCCACCACACAAGGTAAACGGCGGCAGGTCAGGTTCCTGCAATCGGTAGTGATCCAGATAGAACAGTTCGGCCATGAGGTTGCCCCTCACCGGTAGCTGCAATGAATATCAGCTTATCACGATGTGCGGATAGCGATGGCTAATGCCCGATTCCCTTCAGAAAGTCTACCGGCTTCACGCCAAGTGCCTCGCAGATTCGGTAAAACGCTTCGACGGTTGGGCTTCGCGTTCCGCCTTCGTACTGCAAGAGGAACGTAACGCTTACTTTTGCACGTTCAGCAAGTTGTTCAGGCGACATTGCGTGTTCAGCACGACGCGCACGAATACTTGCGCCTAACTTCCTGCTGAATTCGCCGGCGACCGCTTTTGTTGCTTGCTTGCGTTTTTGCAACACGGGTTTGGCACCAGTTTGGCACGGAAATAAAAAAGGGTTACGAAATTACGTAACCCTTTGATTTTATTGGCGTCCCCACGGGGATTCGAACCCCGGTTACCGCCGTGAAAGGGCGATGTCCTAGGCCTCTAGACGATGGGGACAACGAGGCAAACTTACTTCTTCTACTTCTACAAACTGCTGGACTGCAAACTTCGGGTGGTGGAGGTAAGCGGGATCGAACCGCTGACCTCTTGCATGCCATGCAAGCGCTCTCCCAGCTGAGCTATACCCCCACGAAAGGCAGCGGATTATACCGGCGGTGCATCGGAGTGTAAAGGAAAGTGAATCCATGCCGGCGATTGCGCGGCGTGAATTATTTTCCCTTGTATTTCGGCTTGCGTTTCTCGGCGAATGCCTTGCGGCCCTCGATGCGGTCTTCGGTGTCGCGCAACAGGCCGAACATGTACTTGTCGACGTCGAGCGCGTGCACCAGGGGCATGTCCATGCCTTGCGTGACGAGGCGTTTCACGGCGCGCACGGCCAGCGGCGCGTTGCCGGCGATGCGCGCGGCGATTTCGCGCGCCGTGGGCATCAGTTGTGCCAGCGGCACCACCTTGCTGGCGATGCCGATGCGCAGCGCCTCTTGTGCATCGACCACGTCGCCGGTGAGCAGCATGAGCATGGCATTGGATTTGCCCACCGCGCGCGGCAGCCGTTGCACGCCGCCGGAGCCGGGAATGCTGCCGATGCGCACTTCGGTCAGGCCGAATTTTGCGTTGTCGGAGGCGATGCAGATGTCGCAGGCGAGTGCGAGTTCGAGGCCGCCGCCCATGGCGTAGCCGTTGACCGCGCAGATGATCGGCTTGTCGGAGCCGAATTGATGCAGCATGTTACCGGGGTTGTTGCGATCGAGCAGCAGTTCGGCGTAGCTCTCTTTGGGCGGCATGGTTTTTTTCAGGTCGGAGCCGGTGCAAAATGCCTTGTCGCCGGCGCCGGTGATGATGACGACGCGGATTTCGTCGTCGGTGCGGATGCGATCCCACAACGCATACAATTGATCGCGCGTTTCCGGATCGACGGAGTTCATCGCTTCCGGGCGATTGATGACGGCCACCGCGACATTGTTTTCGATGGTGATATCGATAGGCATGGAGTCACCTCGTAAGTAATTGTTTTATATGGACTTTATTCAAAGACGCCAGCGCCGCGCAAACGCTCGAATTCGTGCTCGTCGATGCCCAGCAATTGCGTGCAGACCTCGTGCGTGTGTTCGCCCAGCAGCGGTGCGGGCCGCGTGATTTGCGCGGGCGTTTCACTCAGGCGCACGGGGGTTGCGTTGTAGAGGCTTGCGCCCATTTCCTTGTGTTCTAGTTTGAGCCAGTGTTGGCGATGCGCGAGCTGCGGATCGTTGTCGATTAGATCGCGCGCGTTCTGCACGACGCCCGATGGCACGCCGCGCGCCTGCAATTGCGTCATCAGTTCGGCCGCGTCGCGCTGGCAGGTTTGTTCGCTGATGAGTTGGTCGAGCTCCGCTTCGTGTTCGCGGCGCACATTGAAATTTTGCCACGCCCGTTCATTGCGCGGTGGGCCCAGGGTTTCAGCCAGCGCGCGCCACTGCGCGTCGTCATAAACCGAGATCGTAATCCAGCGATTTTCACCTTTGCATGGGTACACGCCATGCGGCACGGAATCGGGATGGCGGTTGCCACAACGCTCCGCCACACGGCCGTTCGCGGTGTAATCCACCATCGCCGGGCCAAGCAGCGCGATGGTGGGTTCGGTTTGCGCGAGATCAATGAACTGCCCCAGCCCGGTCTTGCGTTTGCGATAAATCGCTGCCAGCACCGCGAACGCGCCATGGCTGGGGTTGGGCACATGATCCGGGTAATTGGTGCCGGTGCCCGCCGGCATGCGCTCGGCCGGGCCGGACAGATGCTGCAAGCCGGTGAGCGCGGCGATGGTCAGGCCAAAGCCAACGAAGCGCGAGTCCGGCCCGCTGGCGCCTTGCATCGACATGGCGAGATAAATGATGTCCGGCTTGAACGCCTTCACAGCTTCGTAACCCAGGCCGAATTTCTCCATGGTGCCGGGCGTGAAATTATTCGCGACGATGTCGCTTTGTGCGATTAGCTTGCGCGCGATTTCGCGCGCGCGCTCGTGCTTCAAGTTCAGCGTGATGCTGCGCTTGCTGGTGTTGCGGTCGGCGAAGTAGCCGCTGCGATTGACGCCCGCGATGCCGTCCTTGAAGGGTGCGGTCTCGCGCAGCGAATCCAGACGCGTTGCAGTTTCAATCTTGATCACGTCAGCGCCAAAATCCGCCAGCAGCTTGGTGGTGAACGACCCCGCGCCGATCCAGGTGAAATCGGCGACTCTTATTCCATTGAGTGGTAGATCACCGCTCATCACACGACCCCCGCTGATTGCAGTTCGCGCAAGGCATCGGCATCGACGCCGATGGATGCATACACTTCGCTATTGTGTTCACCCAGCGCAGGCGCCGCGCGGCGCACTTGCCACGGCGCTTGCGCCAACTGAAACGGCGCACCGGGCATCATCACATCCTGGTTCGATGGTGCGTGCCGCACGTTGGCGAAGAACGAGCGGTATTTAAGCTGCTGGTTTCGCGCCACATCCGCCGGCGTGCTCACGGGGCAAATCGGCACGCGGCGCGTTTGTCCGTCACGATACAGTGCTTCCTTCGTGCGCGTCCTGGCGAAGCTGGAAAAGAGTTTCGCGAACGTGTCCTTCGCTTCGTCCGAATTAACAAACGCCATGTCGGCCCAGCGCGGCGACTCCATGATTTCCACCGACGGCACGCGCATTTCTTTCAGCCACGCAACCAGGTTGGGCCAGAAGCGTATCGCCGCCATGCCGCCCGCGAAGAGGTAAACATAACCGTCGGCACATTCGAAAATGCCCGTGCCCGCCTGGCGCTGCGTGCCGGCGAAGCGTGTGCGCACGCGTTGTTCGAGATCATAAAATTGCGAGGCATTCTCCAGCGCCATCGTCACGCATTCCTGAATCGAAATATCGACGTGTTGACCGCGCCCCGATGTCTGCGCCTGCAACACCACCAGCATCGAGCCGACCATCGCGAACATATTGCCCATCGCATACGCCTGATTGCCGTAGGGTTGCGTCGGATACATGTCGGGGTAGCCCGTCATATTGAGAAATCCGCCGAGTGCGAGCAGCGCAAGATCATCGGCGGCGTAGTGCGCGTACGGGCCGGTCTGGCCGAAGGGCGTGATGCTGGTCAGCACGATGCGCCGATTAACCGCCGACAGCGCTTTGTGCCCGGCGTGCAGCCTGTCCAACGCGCCGGGCGGCATGTCCTCGATAACGAGATCGGCTTCGCGCGCGAGCTTGAGGAAAATTTCCACGCCGCGTGGATGGTCGAGATCGAGCGTTATGCCGCGCTTGCTGGTGTTGTAATAAAAATGCGGGATGCTGTATTCGGCGTCAACATGACCAGAAATATATCGCCCTGCGCCGCGCAACGCGCAACCGCTGCCGGGCTTTTCGATGAGCACAACGTCCGCGCCCATGTCGGCGAACACCTTGCCGCAATAGTGCGAATAGCGTTGCGAGAGGTCGAGTACTTTCAGGCCGTCGAGGCATCCCGCTGTTGCGGGTGGCAACACGTGCGTCATCGTTGTGTTTTTGGTTTTAAACTCATTGCCGATTATGGCATAGCATCTGCCGGATTCGCGTCATGTGATGAGCGCTATGAAAAACGGCGTGCGTGCACGATAATTGTGCCATTGCAAATCCTGCAATCCGGAATTTTTTCTTCGGGGAATAAATCATGGGCGCCCGCATCAGCGTAGAAAATCATATCGCCACCATCGTGCTCGACCGTCCGCGGGCGATGAACTCCATCGATCCGGAAATGCGCGAAGAGCTGTACGCAATCGCCGACCGCATACGCAGTGACGAGGATATCTGGGTGGTGATCCTCACCGGCGCGGGCGAGAAGGCCTTTTGCACCGGCGCGGACTTGAAAAAAACTCTGCCGACGAATGATTCGTTTGCCGCGCAGATGTTCGCGCAAAACGTGGTGGCGCTGGGTGCAAGTTTCGAGACCGACAAACCGTTGATCGCCGCGGTCAACGGCTACGCGATGGGCGGCGGGCTTGAACTGGCGCTCGCCTGCGACATCCGCATCGCGTCCGACAACGCGCAGTTTGCATTGTCGGAGGTCAAGGTTGGAAGCATCCCCGGTTCGGCCGGCACGCAGCGGCTGCCGCGCGCGGTGAGCCTGTCGAACGCGATGTTGATGCTGCTCACCGGGGATCGTGTCGATGCAGCGGAGGCGCTGCGCATCGGCTTGGTGAGCAAGGTGGTGCCGCCCGCGCAACTGATGCCGCTGGCGCTGGAGATCGCAGGCAAGATCGCCGCCAATGCGCCGCTGTCGGTGCGCGCGGTCAAGCGTCTGGTCAAGCGCGGCATGGACATGCCGCTGTCGCACGCGATGGAGTCGGAGCGTTACGTATTCGGCCTGTTGTATCAGAGCGAAGACCGCATCGAAGGCCGCAAGGCGTTCGCGGAAAAACGCAAGCCGCAATACAAGGGGCGATAGCGTTTATTGGCCTTAAAAAATAGTCAATAAAAACAATTACTTACAATAAACCCATAGTTTGAAGACGTGCCCGGGCGTAGCCAATTTTCCGCTGTCAGTTACCCGCTGCATCTTTATAGCGGCGCGGACGCGCTCGAATATCTGCCGCGCGAACTGAATCGCAAATCCGCCCAACGCGCGCTAGTGTTGTGCGGGCGCTCGGTCGCCACGCGCACCAATTTGATTGCACGCATACACAAAATCATCGACGGCAATTTGGCGGGCGTGTTCGACGGCATACAAAAAGACGCGCCGCTCGATTGCGTGATGTGTGTCGTAGATGCCGCACGCCAGTGCAACGCCGACGTGTTGATTGCGGTGGGCGCGGGCAGCGTGTTGAAGGCCGCGCGCATTGTGGCGATCCTGCTGGCGGAGACGCGGCCCATGGAACAATTGATCACGCAATACCCGCCGGGTGGACGTGCGATCAGTCCCAAGTTGCTCGCGCCCAAGCTGCCCATCATCAACGTGCTGACCGCGCCCACCACGGCGCAAAACCGCGCGGGCGCGGCGCTTAAGGAGTCAGCATCCAGGCAGCGCATGGAATTTTTTGATCCGAAGACGCGGCCTTGCGCGGTGTTCTGGGACGCTGACGCGCTGCTCACCGCGCCGGCAAGTCTGGCGTTGAATACCGGCACGTCAATCTACTGGCGCAGCCTGATGAACATAGGGCTTGCCGCGAGCGCAAATCCGCTGGTGCAGGGCGAGCGCCATCAGGCGTTCCGGCTGGCGAGTACTGCGATTCATCATGTGACCGAAGCGAATAATGCCGAAGCACGCATTGACTTGTGCGCCGCCGCGTTTTTACAAAACCGCGAGGAAGACGAAGGCAAGCGTCTGACGGAGTCGCATTGGGTCGCACGCGTGGTGTATGCGCTGGGCGCTTCGACGTTTCATCTTTGCGAACGGGTGGAGCAGGGTGCCGCGTACGCGGCATTGACCGGCACGATGATGCGGCATTTCGGCGTGCGCGATCCGGGCGCCATGGCGGCAATCGGGCAGGCGCTGGGTTTGGGCGAGGCGCCATCGGTGGCGCAAGTGGCGGATGCCATCGATGCCTGCTTCGCCAGGCTTGGTTGCGCGCGCAGGCTGCGCGAGCTTGGTGTGCCGCGCGAAATGCTGCCGGCGATAGTCAGCCATTCGCTGCAAAACTTCAATGCCGATGCCAATCGCGAATTTCTCAACGAAACAGAAAATCTGGCGCAGGCGCTGGATGAGGCATGGTGATGTGAGCTACCGCATTCGATCTGTCCTGGCGCGTTTGTGCGGCGCAGTGGTTGCAACGTCCGCGCTGGCGCAGGGGGCGGGCGCGTTTCCAACAAAACCCATCAGGGTTATCGTGCCGCAGCCGCCGGGCGGCACCACCGATGCCGTGGCGCGGCTGTTCGCGCACAGGATGACGGAAATCCTCGGTCAGCAAATCGTCATCGATAACCGCGCCGGTGGCGGCGTGGCGGGGCTGGCCACGCAGAGCATGGTGGCGAGTGCCAACGCGGATGGGTATACCTTGCTCGCGGTCACGCCCAATTTCACATTTATTCCGGCGATGCTTAAAAAACCGCAGTCGCGTCCCGAGGATTTTGCGCCGGTGACGCTGCTGTCGCGCGACCCGTATCTGCTTTCCATTTATACGGGGCTTGCGGCGAAGTCGGTGAAGGATTTCGTAGCACTCGCGAAATCGAAACCGAATACGCTGAACATGGGCTCGGGCAATATCGGCGCGGGCACGCATCTGATCTCGATGCTATTTCTGTCCGAGGCGGGTATCCGTAACGAAGTGACTTACGTGCCGTATAAAGGCACGGGGCTTGCGTTCAATGATTTGATCGCGGGCCGCTTGCAGGCCAGCATCACCAGCATCGTCAGCGGCGGTCCGCACGTGAGGGCAGGCCGCTTGCGTGCGCTGGGTGTCACCAGCGCGCGGCGCTCGGTTGAATGGCCGGATGTGCCGACGATCTCGGAACAAGGCCTCGCGGGGTTCGATGCAATCGCGTGGTACGGTTTGGTGGCGCCACTGAAAACGCCCGCGGCGATAGTCGGTAAACTCGGATCGTCCGCGGGGCAGGCGGCAAAGTCGAACGACGTCAGCGGAAAAATCAGAAACCTGGGCGGCGAGGCGGTTGGCAGTTCTCCCGTGGAATTCGGGCAAGTTATCGAGAAGGAAATTCCGCGCTGGCGTGCGCTGATCAAGGAACTGGGAATGACGGGCAGTCTGGAATGAGCGGTATGCGTAATTTGATGGCGGCATCGTGTTGTCTGCTGGCAACGGCGGCGTTTGCGCAAACCACCGAGCAATATCCAAGCAAATCCATACGCGTGGTGATCGCGCAGGTGCCGGGCGGCACGGCCGACACGGTGCTGCGCATGTACGCGCAGCGCATGGGCGAGATGCTGGGGCAAACCCTGGTCGTCGATAACCGCGGTGCATCCGGCGTGGGCGGGCTTGCCTCGCTGCAACTGGTGGCGGGCGCCAATACGGATGGTTATACGCTGGTGCTGGCGGTGCCGAGTTTGACGTTCAGCCCGGCGCTGGTGAAGAACATGCCGATCGACGTGGAAAAAGATTTCGCGCCGATCACGCTGCTCAATCGCGAGTCGTATCTGGTGGCGTTGCATCCCGGCGTGCCATCGGCGACGATCAAGGAATTCATCGCGCTGGCGAAGGCAAAGCCGGGAATGATCAACGCGGGCGCGGGCAATTTCGGCAGCGGCACGCATCTGGTGACCATGCAGTTTCTCGATGCCTTAGGCATTCGCGAGTTGGCGACCCACGTGCCGTACAAGGGCGTGTCGGTGGCGTTTGTGGATGCGATGGCCGGGCGGCTTCAAATCACGGTATCGAGCATTGTGTCGGGCTGGCCGCATGTCAAGGCCGGCAAGCTGCGCGCGCTCGCGGTCACCGGCGCGCAGCGCTCGGAAGGGTTGCCCGACACGCCGACGGTTGCGGAGCAGGGCTACGCGGGCTTTGAGGCGATCGCCTGGAACGGTTTGCTGGCGCCGGCAAAGACGCCCGCGAGCCGCATCAATAAAATCAGCACGACCGCCGCGCAGGCCGCGCTTGCGCCCGAAATAAAAGACAAGCTGCGCGTGATGGGCAGCGAGGCCATCGGCAGCACGCCGGCGGAATTCAAGCGATTAATTAGTACTGAAGTCACACGTTGGCGGCAATTAGTGAGGCGGCTGGGCATTGCGCCGATGTGATTTAAGTAATTGTTTTAAAACATATTTTTAAGAACGGCAAGATGGCGAAAATGGCTCTCGAAGGTGTGCGCGTGGTGTGCTTCGGCATGGGGGGCGCAGCGCCCTTGGCGACCGCGACGCTGGGTGATTTCGGCGCGGAGATTTTCAAGATCGAGCCGCGCACTGGCGACTGGTCGCGCACCACGCCGGGTTTGGGCACGCGCGAATTCAATCGCAACAAGAAAGGCATCGCAATTGATTTGAAGCACGCCGATGGCATCGCGCTGGCCAAACGCATGATCGCCTCGGCCGATGTGGTGATGGAAAGTTTTCGCCCCGGTGTGATGACGCGGCTGGGCTTGGGTTACGAAGCGGTGCACGCGGTGAATCCCAAAATCGTTTATTGCTCGGTGAGCGCCTACGGGCAAACCGGGCCGTGGAAAGAGCGCCCCGGCGTCGATGGCATCATCCAGGCGGTGTCGGGCATGATGAGCGTGTTGGGGCCGGATGAGGAAGGTGAATCCGCCAGCGATGAGCCGATGAAAATTTCGTTTCCGGCGGTGGACATGACGGGCGGCATGCTCGCGGTGCAGGGCATCATGATGGCGCTCTACGCGCGCGAGAAATACGGCATCGGCCAACACGTCGATGTGAGCCTGCTCGAAGGCGCGCTGGTGCTGCAAAAATCCTCGCTCACGCGTTATCTGAGTTCGCGCAAGCTGCCGCCCAAGACCGGCAGCCGCGCGCCGTATGCCACGCCGAACGAGGCGTATCGCACCAAGGATGGCTTCATCATGCTCGCCGCCTACACCACCGATCGCTGGCGCGCGCTGTGTTGCGACGTGCTCGGCTTGCCGGCGCTGGAAACCGATCCACGTTTCCAGTCGCGGCCGATCCGTCAGGATCACCATGGTGAACTGAAAGCGATCATCGAGTCTGTGCTCATCACGCGCACCTCCGTCGAGTGGCTGGCGTTGTGCGAGAAGCACGATTTGATTTGCGCGCCGATCAATACCTATCGCGAGGTGATCGAGCTGGAGCAGATCAAGGCGCGCAAGGCGATTGAAACGATACAATTGCCCGACGGGCGCAGGATGGAAACCATTGCCGCCACGCCTAAACTCAGCGAGACGCCGGGCACGATACGCTCGCCGTATCCTTCGCAGATTGGACAGCACACGCGAGAGATTTTGCAGGCGGTTGGGCTGACGGATGCGGAGATCAACAAGCTTGAAGCCGATGGCGTGATCGGGATTCACAAATGACACACCTCGAAACACTGGCGCGGTTCGTCGCGCAAACGCCCTCATCCGAAATTCCACCAGCGGCGATAGAACGCGCGAAGCTCGCGTTGATCGACTTGGCGGGTGTCACCATCGCCGGGTCGCTCGAACCAGTATCAAAAATCGTCGCGCAACGCGTGGCGCGCACTTCAAGGGGTGACTCGACGCTGATCGTGGGCGGCACGCGCGTGAGCGCGGCCGATGCGGCGCTGGCCAATGCAACGGCAGGCCACGCGCTCGACTTCGATGATTCGAGCTTTGTGCTGGGCGGGCATCCGACGGTGACGATTTTGCCCGCGCTGCTGGCGGTGGGTGAGGCGTACGGCGCCAGCGGGCAAGCGATACTCGAAGCCTATGTGATCGGCTTCGAGGTGACGATGAAGTTTTCGCGCGCGGTGAATTTCGAGCACTACGAAAAAGGCTGGCATCCAACCGCGACGATGGGCGTGTTTGGCACGGCGGCAGCGGTGGCGCGCCTGCCGCGTTTGCCGGCAGAGCAGATAGCGCATGCGCTGGCACTGGCTGCGTCGATGGCTTCCGGCATCAAGGCGAATTTCGGTTCGATGACCAAACTGTTTCAGGTGGGGCAGGCGAGTCAGCGCGGTGTATTGTGCGCCGAGCTTGCCGCCGACGGGCTGACCGCCAACCCGGCCGCGCTCGATGGGCGGCAGGGCTTTCTCGATGTTTACAACGGCGCCGGAAAATATCGCGCCGAAGAATTGTCGAAGTTTGGCGGCACGCTGGAGATTCTCGCTTCGGGATTGATGTTCAAGAAATATCCGTGCTGCGGCGCGACGCATGCGCCGATTGACGCAGCGCTTGATATGGTGCGCGCGCACGCGCCGCGCCGCGAGGACGTCGAGTCGGTGACGATAGCGATGAATCCGCGGCGCATTACGCATGTGAATCGTCCCAAGGTCGGCACGGGGCTCGAAGGCAAATTCAGCGTGCAGTACACCATTGCCGCCGCGCTGGCGGACGGCGCGATCAGCCTGCGGCATTTCAACGAGACGGAAGTCGCGCGCGCGGATTTGCAGGATTTGACCGCTCGCGTGAGGGCGGTTGCGACCGAAGGCGGCGCCGAGGGAGCGCTGTCGCAGGCGTGCGCGTTGAGCGTGACGTTGAAAAACGGCACGACACATACCGTGCAACGCGAAGACGCGGAAGGACGCGCCGTAGATGAATATCCGCGCTACATGAAACAGAAGTTTGTCGATTGCGTGGAGCAGGCGTTTTTGCGAGAATACGCTAACTCATTGTTTTTAAACATAAATTTATTTGAACGCTGTGAGAGCATCACGGACGTGATGAAGCGCCTGGTGTGCGTTGAGACTGCGCAGCCGTGACATTGCAACAGTGTCACGCCGACATCATCATCATCGGTTTCGGTTCCGCCGGCGGTTGCGCCGCGATCGAGGCGCACGCGGCGGGCGCGGAGGTTGTGCTGCTGGAGAAGCAGCCGCGGGCCACGCATTATTCCAACACGCGCATGAGCGGCGGCGGCTTTCACAGCCCGCACGCGGACGGTGATTTTCACGCATTGAAAGAATACGCAAAAGCGATGTTCAGCGGCGAGAATCTGCCGCACAAACTCGAAGGCGAGCAGCCGGAATTCTCGGACGAACTCGCCGAGGCGTGGGCGCAGTACGCGCCGCAAAATGAAGCGTTCATGCGCGCGCTCGATCCGCAGTTTCGCGCCACGAGTATCGCGAACGCGGCGTTTCCAGAGTTTCCCGGCGCGGCGCGTTCGGGTTATTCCGTGGTCAAGAGCACGTACTCGGGCACGGACGACGAAGAGGCCAAGTTCACCAGCACCATTCATGCGCCAAAGAGCAAAAAGGAATCGGGCGAAGCGTTTCACACCTGCCTCTTGACGGGGATAGCGGTACGCAATATTCCGATTCACTACGACACCGCCGCGGACAGCCTCATCGTCAACGCCGAGGGCGCGGTGACCGGCGTAGTGGCCATGCGCGCAGGGCGGCGGGTGACATATCACGCGCGGCGTGCGGTGATCATCACTTGCGGCGGTTATGAATACAACCGCAAGATGCGCAAGGCGTTTCTCGACGGCCCCGGCATCGAGGGCTGGGCGTTTTACGGCACGCCGGCGAATACCGGCGACGGCATCCGCATGGCGCTGAAAGCCGGCGCGGCGCTGGCGAAAGTCAGCAGCATCGCGGGCCGCGTGATCTGCGCGATCCCCGAACGGCGCCATGGCATCAGGATCGGGCTGAATACCTCGGGCGTGGGCAAGCCGAATGAAATCGTCGTCGATAATCACGGCCGGCGTTACGCGGCCGAGCGGCGCGTCACCAAGGACCCGAGCCGTTATATTTTTTACAAGGAAGCGCTGCTGTTCGACACCGTGACATTGACTTATCCGCGCATACCGTCGTGGATGATTTTCGATACCACGATGATCAACAACGGGCCGATCGTGCGGCTGGGCGCCGCGTCGTACAACGGCATCAATTGGGGCCACGACAACATGAACGCCGTGCGCAACGGCTGGATACTCAAGGGCGACACCATCGCCGAACTCGCGGCGAAAATACGCGCGCACACGGATAATTGCGGCGCGATGGACACGGACGTGTTGTCGCGCACGGTCAACGATTGGAATGCATACTGCGCGGCGGGGCGCGATGCGGATTTCAACGCCGAACCCAAAACCATGGGACCGGTTGCCGAGCCGCCGTTTTACGCGATTCCGCTGTATCCGGGCGGGCCGAATACCAAGGGCGGCTTGCGCGCCAACGCGCGCCGCGAGGTGCTGGATTGGGACGACAAACCGATTGCGCGTCTCTATACGGCGGGCGAGATTTCGTCGGTGTTTCAGTTTGTATATCAGGGCGGCGGCAATCTGGCCGAAGGCATCGTGTTCGGCAGGATTGCAGGGCGCAACGCGGCGGCGGAGCCGCCTTTGGGTTAATTGGGAGAATATAGATGTCGGAACAACTGGTAACACTCGAAGATTGCGGCAAGTACGCGTGCATCACGTTAAATCGCCCCGATAAACAAAACGTGCTCAATCGCGCGGCGCAGCTTCAGTTGCAGGATGCGCTGAAGCAGTGCGTCGGCAAATACGCGGCGCTGATACTCACCGGCGCGGATGATGCTTTTTGCGCGGGCATTGAATCTGACACCGAGCCACATGCCGAATATTCACGCCAGGGCCACACCTGGAGCGAGACGATAGAGGCGATACGCAAGCATCCGTCGGCGATCATCGCGGCGGTGAATGGCCTCGCATTGAGCGAGGGCGTGTCGCTGATCAACGTGTGCGATCTGGCGATCATGGTGGACAGCGCCGAACTTGGCATGCCCGAAATCACGCAATCGTCTTATCCCACCATTGCCGGGCCGAGTACCCAGTTGCGCATACTGCGCAAGCACGCGTCGTGGATGATACTCACCGGTAAGCGTATCGACGGGCGCACGGCGGCGCGCTGGGGCATGGTCAACCTCGCGGTCGCGCGCGACAAGCTGATGGAGGAGGCGCGCGCAGTGGCGGAGAACATCGCCAAGTTCAATCCGGTGACGGTGGATTGGACGAAAAAGGCCATCGACGATGTGCCCTCGCATATTTCGGATTGGACGGCGGCACTCGAATACGGACGCGCGATCACGGCGGTGGTGCAAAATCAGATCGGCCGTGAAAACTTCATGCCGAAAAAATTCTGAGCGGTGGAAAAAATGTCCGAAGACCTGATTTTGTTCGACGAGTGCGAGAACTACGCGGTCATCACGTTTAACCGCCCGGAGAAAATGAACGCGCTGAGTTCGCCCATGGTGCGCCAACTGCAGGAGCGTCTTGACGAATGCCGCGGGCGTTACCCTGTCATTGTTGTCACCGCGCGCGGCAAGGCGTTTTGCGCGGGTGTGGATCTAAAGGAGCGCAACGAGTGGGTGCGCAAGGGTGCGAAGATCCGCGGCGACAATGTGCGCAACCGCTGGTACGACACCATGGGTACCATCATTCGCAATCATCCGTCGATTTTCATCGCGGCGGTCAATGGGCTGGCGCTCGGCGGCGGAGCGACGCTGGTCAATATCTGCGATCTGGCGATCATGGCGGACAACGCAAAGATCGGCATTCCGCAAATCGAGTGGGGCATTTATCCGGGCATCGCGGGCGCGTCGCAGCAAGTGCGCGTGTTGCGCAAACACGCGGCGTGGCCGATATTCACCGCTCGCAGCATGACCGCGGCGCAAGCGGTTGAAACAGGAATGATCAACATGGCGGTGCCCGCGGACAGATTGCTGGATGAAGCGAAGGTGCTGGCCGCCCACATCGCGCAGTTTGATCCCATCGCGCTCGACTGGTGCAAGAAGGCGCTCGATCAGATACCCGCCCAGATCGCCGATTGGCCGGTTGCACTTGAATACGGGCGCGGCGTCACCAGCATCATCCACGAACAAATCGGCAAAAGCCGCGCGGCGGCGGGGGCATCATGAAACGCCTGCTTGCGATCATCGGGCCGCTGCCATTCATGGCGCTGGCGATATTCACCGCCGGTCTCGCCGTGGGCGTGGCCGTGTCTGTGTTCGAGCAACTGCAACCGCTCGCTGTCTCTACAACGTCGTTCTTGCGTTATCCGCTACAGGGCATCGTGTTGGCGGCGAGTTATTTCGCCTATGGTCTGTCGCTGCTGCTGATCGCGCCCGCGATCAATTTCGTGTTGGGCGGACGTCTGAAGCCATATCGCGGCTCGGCGGTAACGCTGGCGGCGATGCGCTGGTACGTGCATTGCACGATGACGCTGGTGGTGCGGTATTCGTTTCTGGAGTTTGTCACGCCGTCGCCGTTCGCCGAGCTGTATTTCAAATTGATGGGCATGAAGATCGGGCGCAACGTCACCATCAACTCAACCGCCATTGCCGACCCGTCGCTGATCGAGATGGCCGATGGCGTCACCATCGGCGGCTCGGCCAGCATACTCGCGCACTACGCGCAGGGTGGCTACCTGGTGATCGCGCCGGTGAAAATCGGCGCGGGCGCCACCATTGGTTTGCGCGCGGTGGTGATGGGCGGTGTGGAAATCGGCGAAAAAGCGAAAGTGCTGGCGAGCTCGTTCGTGTTGCCCAATACGAAGATTCCCGCTGGTGAAACCTGGGCGGGCATACCCGCGCAGCGTATCGAATTAGGGCGCGGCAAGTCCGCGTCCGTTGAAGTGTAGCCGCCGCGATGGTTTTCGATCTTCCCGATTTTCAGACGATGGGCACGCGCGTGCTGCTGATCTGCGGCAGTCTCGCGCTGTGGTTTATCTCGCAGCGCATGATCGGCGCGCGCAGCGTGAAAGATGGTGAGATTTATGATCACATCCACGCACTCACGGCGAGTTGGAACGTGTGGCTGCAGCGCAAAAAAAAACCCGCTAATGCATTGCTGATCGTGACTTCGCTGTGCGTGGACGTGGTGACGCTGTTCGTGCTGATCTACGCGGTGATCGGGCCGTCGTTCACGCCATTCTGGGGCTTGTTCGCGCTGTTTCTGTTGCGGCAACTGAGTCAGGGCGCGGTGGCGCTGCCGCTGCCGCGCGGCGTGATCTGGCGTGATCCGGGTTTCCCTTCGCTGTTCGTCACTTACGGCGTGGGCAATGATTTTTTCTTTTCGGGCCACACCGCGCTGGCGGTGTATGGCGCGATGCAGATCGCCACCTTGCAGATTCCCGCGCTGACGGCGCTGGCGTATGTCATCGCCGCGTTACAGGCACTGGCGGTGATCGTGCTGCGCGCGCACTGGACGATGGATGTGATCGCTGGCGTGTTCGCGGCGATAGCGGTGGGCCTGATCGTCACCTGAGCATGCCTCAATTCACGCGTAAGCTTTCTTTTCTATGCGACCGCCGGCATCGACGAACCAGTGCTCGCTCGCGAATGGTTTGCCGGCGAGCCGTGCGTTCATCCAGTCGGCGATCAGCGTTTGCGGATGCGGGCCGAGATGCGCGGAGGGCACGTTGCCGACCGAGTGGCGTGAATCCTGATATACCACGAGCTGTTTCGGACACTTGAGCGTTTCCAGCAGCCGCTCGGCGTGCGTGAGCGGACTCAGTTCGTCGGCCTCACCAGCGACGCACAGGTACGGCACGCGGATGTTTTCGGCGTGGCCCTCCAAGGTGAGTGTCTTACGGAATTCGTCGAACTTGGCTTCGTCGGTGTAACCCGACATATACATGAAGCGGCGCTTGAAGGTGGGCGAGGCTTCTTCGAATATCGTGTGGCAACCCGGTTCAAGGCACGTCGATGCCACGGCGCAGGCCTTGAAGCGCGGCTCGTGCGCGGCGGCGATGGTGCCGAAGAAACTGCCGAAGCTGTTACCGGCGATGCCGATGCGTTGCGCGTCCAGTTCGGGGCGTGCCGCCAGCCAGTCCATCACGGCCTTTCCGGCTTCGATCCAGTTGGGCACGCTGACATGGATGCCGTTGACCGCGCTCTCGTATTGGCCGGGGCCTTCAAGGGTCAGCACGGCGATGCCGCGCGCGAGCCAGCGGTCGCCATAGAGTGAAATATTCGCTTCCTTGAAGCTGTCCATGCCGGGAATGGACCACACTGCCGGCAGCGTGCCGCCGCTGTAACCCGGAGGCAGGTGCAGCCAGCCGGGCAGCGCCTTGCCCTGAAACGGAATCCACGCGGCTTCGACATGATGATCGGCGTGCTTGGCGTAACGCGTGTAGCACTCGCGCTTGGCTGCGTTCAACGCGATTTTTTTTTCGCTGTTCTCGTCGTGCGGCCATTGCGACGCGGCGTAGAGTATCGCCGCATAAAAATAATTGTTGCGCGCGGTGACAAATTCGCCGGCTTCTTCGGCCGCGCGCGCTTTTGTTTCACGCCGCCGCGCGGCGGTTTCAAACGCGGGTGAAATATCCGCGTACTTTTTCACGCGCTCGCGTATGCCGGCAAAATCGGCGTTCGCTTCCGGCCCGCACGGCGTGTTGTATGAAATCGTGCGCGGCTGATCCCAGTCGATGCCGACCGAACGAATGATGTTGTCGAGCAGCCAGCGCTGTTCCGTCCAGCGCCGCGTGACGATGCCGCCTTGAGAAATGTGCATAGATGTAAGTATTTGTTTTTAAAGGGTTGTTATTTCATATCATTCGTGCCGCACACGCCATACTGTAGCGGATTTACCATCGAGCTTCACAGGGGGTAACACCAAAATGGATTTGCAGTTAAAAGGTCGCCGCGCGCTGGTCACAGGCGCAAGCAGCGGCATCGGGCGTGCAATTGCGTTGGGGCTCGCAAGCGAGGGCGTGCGCGTGGCGGCGGTGGCGCGGCGCAGGCCGCTGCTCGATGCGCTTGCCGGGGAGATAACACGGCTGGGCGGCGTGGCGCCGGTGTTGATCGAGGCGGATTTTTATCCGGAGAACGCGTCCGAGGCCGTTGCCGCGCGCGCGCTGGATGCGTTGGGCGGCATCGACATTCTGATCAACTCCGCTGGCGGCAGCCGGCCGATCACGTTCGATGCGACGAAGGCGCAATGGCAAGAAGGTATGACCTTGAACTTCTGGCGCCTGCGCGAACTCACGCACGCGGTGGTGCCCTCGATGAGGCAGCAGCGCTTTGGCCGCATCGTAAATCTCACCGGCACCTCGGAGCCGAAAATACTCAACGCGGCGTTTAGTGCAAAAGCAGCGGTGCACGTGTGGGCCAAGGGACTGTCGCGGGAAGTCGCGCCGTTTAACATTACCATCAACTCGCTGCAGCCCGGCCGCATCCGCAGCGAGCAGATCGACAAGCGTTATCCGACCGATGAAGCGCGGCGCGAATTTTCCGATGCGGAAATCCCGGCGGGTCGTTTTGGCCAGCCCGAAGAGATCGGCGACCTGGCGATATTTTTGGCATCGCCGCTCGCAGGCTACGTAACCGGGACGGTGATTCCGGTGGACGGCGGCATAAGCCGGTTTGCGTTTTAACCTAAGCTCTAAGCACCGCGTATCACATGGCAGACAGTTCTCGGCAAGTGCGCTTGAATGCGCGATTCTCGATGGTCGTTCGGTTAGAATAGCTATCGGAAATCAGGGTATTACGATAAGATTACATCTGGTTGCGGCGACGGATTTGCACTGGGAGACTGGCGGGTATCCGGAACCCGGAATACAACATGGACATCAAGACTGAGCACATACTTTCCAAGACGGCCAAGGGCATCGACGCCGCGCGCACTGGCGCGGGGTTGCCGGATCAGGCCAAGGCGTTGCTGAAAGTGGTGGATGGACGCAAGAACGTCGCGGTATTGAAAACGGTGGTGACTGCTGCGGGCATGGCCGAAGCCGATTTTCAGGTTGCGATCGGGCAATTGCAGCAGGGCGGATTTGTGCAAAACCTGGAGCGCCCCGCCGAGGCGCCGAGCGGCAACATCAATGCCGAAGTCGAGAAACAGATGATGGTGACGCTCGACTTCACCAGCGAGTTCGTTGAGCAAAAACAAAAGTCGCTGGGTATTTCCGGCGCGATGGAGATCAAGAAAACTACGGCTGCCGCGGAAGCCGCAAAGCAGCAAGCCGAGGAGCGCGCGCGCCAGGCGAAAGCCGCGCGCATGAAGCTCGAAGCCGACATACGCCAGAAACTGGCGGCGGCGATACGCCCGCAGATCGAGGAAGAGCTGCGCGCCAAGCTGAGCGCAAAAATCGAAGAGGAGCTGCGCCCGAAAATGATCGCCGCGCTGCGGCCCGGAATCGAAGCCGAAGTGCGCGCGCAACTGCAAAAAGAGCTTGCGCCGCGCGTTGAGTTGGAACTGAAGACGCGTCTTGCACGCAGCATGGCGTCGCAGATGAACACCACCATGCCGCCGACGGCCAAGTCAAACGTGGTGGGCGATGCCGCTCCCGCGGCGCCTGTAGTGCCCGTGGTTGATCCCGCGGGCAAGAAATTCGAGCGCATGCTCGCCAGCATGGGCGACCCCGTGTTCTGCATCGACAAGAGCCTGAAGTGCACTTACCTCAGCGCGGCATGGACGCAGTTTTCCGGTCATGCGCCGGCGGATGCGATGGATCGCGCGCTTGCCGAATTGTTCGAGGCGGATGACCGCCGCGGCGTGGAAAAAATGCTCAACGGCGTTTGCGGCGGCACCGCGTTGCGTTTTGATTTTCAAGCGCGTCTCACCCGCAAGGACGCGGAGCCGTTGTGGGTGGAACTGAAAACCGCTCCGTTATACGCGCAGGATGGGCAGTTGGACGGCGTGTGTGGAATCTTGCGCGATGTTACCGACGAGTGGCGTCACGTGGATGAAGCGGAAGTCGCGGGTGTGCGGCTTTTGCTGCTGATAGACCAGATCGATACCGGCGTGCTGCTTGAGGATCACGAGGGCAACATCCAGCAGGTCAATCCCGCGTTCTGCGCGTTGTTGTCGGTTGATGCGGCGCCGTTTTCACTCGAAGGTATGCCCACGCGCGAATTACTGCAGCGTGTGGCGGGCGTATTCGTCGACCGCGAGGGGTTCGAACGGCGCATGGCGGAAATCGCGGGTGCGGGCGAGGACGTCAAGGGAGAGATGATCATGCTTGCTGACGGCCGCGTGCTTGAGCAGGACTACATGGCCGTGAACGCGGATGGCGGCATCGGCGGATGCATCTGGTTGTTCCGCGAAGTTCGCCGCGGACGCTGAGCGCTATCCGCATACCTCGTAAAATCGCCTGTAACTAAAAAAAGAAATCCGCGAATGATGGCATCGACACAAAGTTCCGCCTCGGAATGCAGCACGCCCCGCGCGCAAGCAGCGCCGCGAGGGGCGGTTCTGGTCGTCGATGACGACGAGGATCAGCAAATACTCCTCGAGGCGTTTCTGACACGCGCGGGCTACAGCGTGCGGCTCGCCGGCAGCGCCGAGGAGGCGCTAAGCGCCATCGCGCAAGCCAGACCCGATGTGGTGATACTCGACGTGTTGATGCCGGGCATCAACGGCTTCGAGGCTTGCCGGCGCATACGCGCCGATGAGAATACGCTCGACTTGCCGGTGGTGCTGGTTACCGCGCTAAATAGCCGCGAGGAGCGCGTCACCGGCATACAGGCCGGCGCGGACGATTTCCTGTCCAAGCCCGTCAGCCGGGAGGAATTGCTGGCGCGCGTCAATTCGCTGGTGCAACTACCCGTTGCGCGCAAGGCGCTGCAGTGCGAGCGTCTGGCCGCCGAGGCGGCGAAGACCGAGCGCATGCGCTCCACGTTCGAGCGCTACATGGCGCCCAAACTGGTGGAGCAGATTCTAAGCACGCCGAAAGCGAGCTCCGGTTTTCTCGAGGCAAGGCGTGTCGAGGACGTGTGCGCGTTGTTCGCCGATTTGCGCGGCTTCACGCGCATGTGCGCGAAGCTCGAGGTCGAGGTCGAGGCCGCCGTCAATATTCTGAACAGTTATTTCTCGCAACTGGTGGACACAGCAAGACTGCACGAAGGCACCACGTTCGGCATGGCGGGCGATAGTTTGCTGGTTGGGTTCAATGTGCCGCTGCGGCAAAAGGACGCCACGCGGCGCGCGGTTATGGCGGCGGTGGACATGTTGCTGAACTTGCAGCCGCTGGTGTTGCAGTGGCGCGAGAAATATTCGATAGACGTCGGCGTGGGCATCGGCATCAACGTGGGCAGCGCGATTGTCGGCGATGTCGGCGCGCCCAATCACCGCGCCTACACCATGATCGGCGATGCGGTGAACGTAGCGGCGCGCATGATGCAGAGCGCGGGCGCGGGCGAGATACTCATGACCATGGATGTAGCGAACACCATTCCCGATCTGATCGCTGCGCTCGATGCAATCGAAATGCCCGCGATCGGCCTCAAGGGCAAGGATCAGCCGGTGCCGTATTTCAAGATTCGCCGCGAGGCTCGCGTATCGCTCGAGTTTGCGCGATTCCGCGAAGCCGGCGCGCGGGACAAGCCGATGGCGAGCGCGGCATGAGCGGACCGCGCATCCTGATCATCGACGATTCAGAGGATTTCCGGCTACTGGTCAGCCAATACATCGTCATTGAATGGCCCGATGCCGATATCCTGGAGTGGGATCCGATCGTCAATGGCGACATCACCGAGGAATACAAACTCGACAAGCACGACGTGATTTTGCTCGACTATGTGCTGGGCAAGGCCGATGGCCTGGACTGGCTCAAGCGTTTTCGCAAGCGCCGCGATTGTCCGCCGGTGATTTTTCTCACTGGCGCGGGCAGCGAACAGGTCGCGGTTCAGGCGCTGAAAAGCGGTGCGGTCGATTACCTGCGCAAGAACGATCTTTCCAAGGCGCGGCTGGTGTCGGCGTTGCACGACGTGCTGGAAGCCAGGGACGATGAAAACGCGGCGACCCAGCCGCTGGCGGCGCGCACCGCGCGCATTCGCGACTCCACCACGCCGGTAAATGCCGGACAGTTTTCGCTCGGCGAGACGCAAAGCAGCGCGGATGTCGTGGCGATCAACGGCTACCGGGTTATGCGCAAGATCGGCGCCGGCGGCATGTCCACTGTCTATCTAGCCGAACGCGTGGCGGATGACCAGCAGGTGGTGATGAAAATTCTCGACGCAAAATTGTGCGAGGACAATGAGTTTCTCACGCGCTTTATCCAGGAATACGGGCTGATCGCGAAGCTTGAAAGCCCGTATGTGGTGCGCATTTACGACCAGGGTTTCACCGACCGGCACGTGTATATAGCGATGGAGTACTTCGCCAACGGCGACATGCGCGCGCGCATGAAGCGCGGCGTGTCGGCGCCGGAGTCTCTCGATCTGCTCGGGCAAATCGCGCTGGCGCTCGATGCGATACACGCGCACGGTATCATTCATCGCGATCTGAAGCCGGAGAACATCATGTTTCGCGCGGACGACTCACTTGCGATTGTCGATTTCGGCATCGCCAAGCAGGTGAGCGACGTGAACGCGCTGACGCAGGTCGGGCATATCCTGGGCACGCCGTACTACCTGAGTCCGGAACAGGCCAAGGGCGAGACGCTCGACGAACGCTCGGACCTCTACAGCATCGGCATCATGTTCTTCGAGATGCTCGCGCGGCGGCGTCCGTTTCAGGCGGATACGCCGATCGCGATGGTGCATAAACATATCAACGAGCCGATTCCGCGGCTGCCGGCGGGGCTGGAGCGATACCAGGAACTGGTTGATTGCCTGATGGCGAAGTCGCCGGAGTCGCGTTTTGCCAATGCACGCAAGCTGGCGGATTACATCGCTGAATTGAAGGCTTAGCCTTTCGTTGAACGCAAAAAATAAATGGATCAAGGAGGCGTCATGACGGAAAAAATAAAGGTGCAAGTGAGCAAGGACATCGAGGTCCTGGTGCCGCGCTACCTTGACAGGCGTCACAAGGAGATCGAAATCTTTCGTGCCGCGCTGGGTGCGTCGGACTTCGAGGCGTTGCGCATCGGCGGCCATAGTCTGAAGGGCAGCGGCGGCGGCTATGGTTTTGAAACCCTCACGCTGATCGGCGGCCGCATAGAGAAGGCCGCGCAGCAAAAGGATGCTGCCAGCATCGAAGCGGCGCTGGTCGAATACGCCGACTACATGGCGCGCCTGGAAATCACTTTCGTCTGAAAACCGCGAGGTACTGTCACTTTCCGGCGCATGTTTCGCGCCAGATTTCCTTGATGCGTTCGGGCAGTTTGATCGGATCAAACGGCTTGGGAATCACCGCGCAGGCGCCACCGGCCAGGTATTCGCGCACCTCGGCAGGCTGGACCTTTGCCGTAAGATAGATCGCGGGCGTTTTCCCGGTTTGTGGAAGTTTGCGCAGTGCGCGCAGCGTGGCGGGTCCGTCCATGCCGGGCATCATCACATCGAGCAACAACAGATCGGGATGAAAATCTGCGGCACGCTCCAGAGCCTCGGCGCCAGAGCCGCACACGGCGGCGCTGAATCCGCCGGCGGAAAGCGCGAGTTCAAGCACCATGCGTATGTCTTCATCATCCTCGACGCACAGTATTTTTCGGGGCGTCTCGGGATTCATGTGTCCAGCAGAACGCGGCCCAGGATAACGTCGGGGAAAACGACGGGATAAACGTCGGGACTAAGCGCGGGGTTCCGCGCCCACAGGGCCGTTTCTGGACGTGGCGGACGCATTGCTGACATATTCTAGCCGGTATCCCTTGTGATAGACGGTGCTCAGCTCAAAGCCGTTTTCGGGGGTAAGTCCCAGTTTGGTGCGCAACCGGCTCATGTGCGTGTCCACGGTGCGTGTAATCACGTTGGGGTTGGTGCGCCAGACGTTTTCCAGCAACTCCTGACGCGTTAACAAACGGCCCTGGTTCGTTAGTATGTAGGCGGCGAGTTGGAACTCCTTGTCGGTGAGTTCAACCGCCTCGCCTCTGACCGTCACGCGGTGTGTAACCCGGTCAATCACAATACCGCCGACTTCGATGGGTGCGCTGGGACTGGCCGTTTCACCGCGCCGCAATAGCGCGTTGATGCGTGCGATCATCTCCTCGCGGCGCAGCGGTTTGATCAGGTAATCGTCCGCGCCTTTTTCCAGCGCATACACCAGCGAGCCTTCTTCGCTGCGCGTGGTTGTGAACATGACCGGCAGCTTGGCGCTGACCGCCTGGCGCAGCCAGATCAGAATCGCGACGCCGTCATCGTCTGGCAACATCCAGTCAAGCAGCACGAGGTCGTAGGGCTTTTGCCGAATGCCGTGGCGGAACTGCTCGCCGCTTGTAAAATGATCGTAATCCATTTTGGCATCCGCAAGCCAGCGCTTGACCAGTTCGGCCTGCAGTACGTCGTCTTCGAGTAGAGCGATGCGCATGGAATTGTTGGTTGTAAGGGATAACCGGCCCGAGTTACACGACGGTGTGCATCCAAATTGGGATTTAGAGTGATTTAGGTATAGTGTAAGGAAATTTTAACCAAATTTCGCGGATTTGTGCAAAAAGTACTTGTTTTTGCGCGATATTTCAATATTATATACCGCGTCGTTCACCTCCATGAAATCTGCCCACTGCCCAGGGTGCGATTCAAACTGAGGCGGTCATTCAAGCGGCTTTTCTCGCTTGGTTCCAATAGTTGTCCCATTGCCGGTTAGCCCGATTCAGGCGCAAGGCCAGCATGTGATCGGCGTTGGCGGCGCACCACCACGACCCCGGGAGTTTGAGCCGTTTCTGGACGACGTAACGGTGCGCGCTTTCGATTTCTCCCGAACCGATCGGCAAATTGTTGGCCAATGCGCCGGGGTAGTCGAGCTGATCCTTGC
>CAMDLH010000088.1 GCA_945901405.1 Bordetella parapertussis
CGCAGCATTGCGAAATTCGCTGCCGGAATTTCTCACGGAACGTGATACTGCCCCATTATTCAAAAAATTCCTTCAGCAACGTATTGATGTAGGCAACTACGAGGCGCTGCGCCTCGCAGGATAGTCTAGAATTCGGTACTCTCAAGTTATTTACACTTTGAAACAATTCAGGCGCTAATCCAGCGTGATGCCGAGTGATCTGGCCACCCGCCCCCACTTTTCAGCCTCGACCTTGTAGAACGCGGTCATCTCCTCGGTGGTCGACCCCACCGTTACTACGCCCTGCGCGCCGAGGCGATCTCGCACCTCGGGCGATTGCAGTGCCTTGGCAAAACCGCCTTGCAGGCGCGCGACGATGTCTTTCGGCGTCGCGGCCGGCACCACGATGCAATACCAGTTGTCGATGATGACGCTGGGCATCCCCACCTCGGCGCTGGTGGGCACCGTGGGAAATCCGGAAAATCGGTTCGCCGTCGCGATCATCAGCGCGCGCAGTTTGCCGCTGCCGACATGCGGCACCAGTATTGGTATGTCCCAGAAGCCGAACTGCGTATGCCCGCCCAGCATGTCGGCGACTGCGGGCGCGGCACCCTTGTACGGAATGTGATTGGCCTTGATACCAGCCGTGGCGTTGAATAGCTCCGCCGCAAGATGCGGCACGCCGCCGCTGCCCGCCGAACCGTAGTTCAGTTCACCCGGCCGCCCCTTGGCCAGCGCAATAAATTCCTTGACGCTGCGCACCGGCAGCGCCGGATGCACCACCAGCGCCTCGGGCACCTTGACCGCCAGCGTCACCAGCGCGAAATCACTCACCGCGTATGGCACTTTTTTGTAGAGCACCGGGTTTGTCGTCATCGCGCCTACGCCCGCGAGATGCGTGGTGTAACCATCCGGCGCCGACTTTGCCAAATGCTCCGCCGCGATCATGGCGCTCGCACCGCCGCGATTGTCGATCACGACCGGCTGGCCGATGATCTCGGCAAGCTTTTGTCCGGTGGTGCGCGCGATGATGTCAGCGGGACCGCCCGCGGGAAAGCCGACCACGAGGCGTATCGGCCTGTTGGGAAAAGTTTGCGCAACCGCTGGCGCAGTGATTGCCGCTGCCATACAGATACAGCCGCGAAGAAAATATTGATTCATGCCTTGCTCCAGATATTGTTGTATTTCAGATTTACAGTGACACGCTCGTTATGCCCGCGTGTCATACCCCGGCAATACACGCATATCGATCACGCACGCCTTGCCTTCACGCACGGCGGCGATACCCTGCTGAATCGCCGGCAACACATCTTCCTGCTTCTCCACTGGCCCGATGCCCAGCGCCCCTTGCGAGCGCGCCATCGCGGCGATATCCACCGGTGGATCGTCGATGCGCTGGCCGATCCAGCGGTTTTCCTCGGGGCGGCCGCGGTTGGCGGCCATCCGGCCCTGGTGACGCTCGTCGTTGTAGAACGAGCGGTTGTTGCACACGATCATCAGGCACGGTATCTGGTAGTGCGCCGCGGTCCATATCGCTGTGTTACCCATCAAGAAATCGCCATCACCAAGCAACGCAATCGGTATGCGCCCGCTGCCCTTCAACGCCAGCCCCGCGCCCACCGTCATGCCGGGGCCTGAGCCTACGCCAGCGCCGCCGTCGTGGCCGATGTAATCAAGCGGATGACGGAATTGTGTATAGGCGCCGTTCCAGCCCAGCGGAAACCGCGTGTAGCAAACGTCGATGCCTTTTGTCGCTTCTTCCAAGGCGAGACCCACGCCGCGCAGCGACACGGCATCGGGCGGCTTTGGCAGCGCCGGCCCCGGCGTGATCGTTGGCATTGCGTTGCGCTGTGTAACGGCTTGCAGCAGCAGCGGCACGGCTGCATCGGTTTCGCACATCAGATAAACATCCATCGGCGGCAGACCAAAGTGATCGGCGCCGCCGCCGCGGTGACTGTGCGCATCGCACGAGACGTGGATGATCTTCGCGCTCACCTTGCCGTCACCAAACGCCTGCTTTAATGTGCCTGCGGTATCCAGATAATCCAGCGACAGAATCACATCGGCGTTGCGTACCATTTCGCGCGCTTCGTCGGTGAGATACGCGCCCGGCACCGCCGCATGCAAACGGTGATCGGTAGGGAATGCCGCAGCGAGTTTGATGTTGGTGAACACCGGCGCGTTGAGTTTTTCAGCGAGGGCGATACGCACGTTCCAGCTTGCAACGCTGCGTGAACCGCGACCGGCGAGTATCACCGGGTTCTTTGCGTTCGACAGCAGCTTCGCCGCCTGCGCCACCAGTTCGTCTGCCGGGCGCGCGGCCAGCGGCGGCTGGTTGCGCGCGGGGTCGGGCAAATCCGGCATGGGGCCGAGCCTGGCCTCCTGCATCGCCACTTCGAGGTTGATGTAAACCGGCCCCTTGGGTGCTGTCTGCGCGATCTGCGAGCCGCGCAAGATCGCCTCGGTCGCCGCCACCGGCGAGCCGGGCTGGTTGTCCCACTTGGTGAAGTTGCGAATGATGCCGCCCTGATCGCTGCTGGTGTGTATCCAATCGATCCACGGGCGGCGCTTGGTCGCGTCCCACGGCCCGGTCGCGCCGAAGATCATGATCGGCGCGCGGTCGCACCACGCGTTGTATATCGCCATGGTTGCACGCATAAGCCCGATGTTGGCGTGCAAGCCGCTCGCCATCATCTTGTCAGTGACTTTCGAGTAGCCATGCGCGATCGCCACCGCGGTTTCTTCGTGCACGCACAACACCATCTGCGGCGTGCGATTGCCCAGATGATTGACGATGCTGTCGTGCAGGCCGCGATAACTCGAACCGGGCACCAGCGCGATGTATGGAATGTCGAGCTCGCGCAGCATAGACGCCACCGGATCGCTGCCCCAGAAGGTTTCGCCCGCGCGCGCGGGCACGGGTTTGTCGTGAACGATCAGGGATTTGGGATTGTCGGGTGAATTCATGTTTGCGACCTTGGTGGGAAATGGCGCTATTTTAGGTCAACCGCTCCACCGCAAAGACGCAAAGGCGCAAAGGAAACGCAAAGACAACCCTGAAATGCTTTTCCTTTGCGTGGTGTTCTTTGCGTCTTTGCTGTGGAGCTTTTGAAGTTGCAGCCATACTTTGTACAACCTGCTCAGCGAGGTATCCGCATCAATGTTCAGCAACTGCCAGATAATTGGGCCGCTACATTCCCGGCACTGGGGGGTTAAACTAAAGAATATCGCTAAGTAATTGTTTTTATTATATTTTTTAACAATCCGTCTCGTTGAAATATTACACTCAGATTTACATTTTGTAACAAAATACGCGAACAAACTTACACCTTGCGCTTATCATTGTGCGTAACGGCATTTGAAGAGGGGCCGTCAAAATGAAAAGATCACACACAGGTCTGATTGCGGCGGCAGCCATCGTCGGCACGCTGGTCACCACGCTTGCGTGGGCGCATCACGGCGGGCGGCACTTTCATCATCACAACCATGCGCGCGTGGGCGTGTATGTGGGCGCGCCGTTGCTGTGGTCGCCGTGGTGGTATGCGCCGTATCCGTACTATCCGCAAACCGTGGTGGTGCGCCCCGCCGCACCCGTGGTGTATGTCGAACAAGCCGATGCCGCGGCAGCACCGTCAGGCGCGGCAATGCTCGCCCCCGCGCCACAGGCCGAGGCGCCGCAGCAATTCTGGCATTACTGCGCCGACTCGAAAACGTATTACCCCTATGTGAGCACCTGCGCGTCACCGTGGCAGCGCGTGATTCCTCATACTCCACCGCCCCCGCCCGGCTGAGTGATTCCATTCAAGACCATGCATGCAATTTATAAATCATCTCTCGCCGTTGCGGCACTGACACTCGCGGCGTGCGCCAGCGTGCCCACCGGCCCCAGCGCACTGGCGCTGCCAGGCACCGGCAAAAATTTTGATGTATTTCGCGTCGATGACCGCGAGTGCCGCCAGTACGCGCTTGAGCAAAGCGGCGCGTCGCCCAATCAATCAGCGGAAAACAGCGGCGTGAAAAGTGCCGCCATCGGCACAGCCATCGGCGCGATCGCCGGCGCGGCTATCGGCGGCAGTGACGGCGCGGCCGCTGGTGCAGGTGTCGGATTGCTGATGGGCAGCGTGATAGGCGCGGGCACGGCCGATCAATCGTCACGCATGACGCAACGCCGCTACGACAACGGCTACATTCAATGCATGTATGCGAAAGGGCACCGCGTGCCGGTGTCGGGCAACTACACGCAGCCCGCGCGCAAGCCCGCGGCGGCATCGTTTCCGCCGCCACCCGGCGTGCAACCGCAGCCGCCGGCGGCAGCCGTTGCACCGGCAGTACCATTGGCAGCAGGCATACCACCGCCACCGCCGCCTGGCTCTCCGCCGCCCGCGGCAACTTACATCGTTCAATAAAAAAACCGGCACGAGCCGGCTTTTTTACATCCCGAGTACTACGCGCGTTTCAGGTGAGACGACCGAATCAATTCGCCTTCACGCCGGTCAGCTTCACCAGCTTCTCGTATTTGTCGTAATCACTCTTCAGCCGCGTGGCGAATTGCTCGGTGGTCATGTGCATCGGGTCAAGCGTCTGGCCGCTCATGATCTTCACGACCTCGGGGTTTTCCAAAGTCTTTTTCATCTCTGCGTTGAGCTTATCGACAATGGGCTTGGGCGTGCCCGAGGCGACGAACGCGCCGATCCACGCCACGAAGTCGTAGCCCGGAATGCCCTCGGCGATGGCTGGGATATCCGGAAACGCTTTCATGCGCGTGGCGGAGGTAACACCCAACGCACGCAAGCGTCCGCCCGGCAGGTGCGGAATCACCGAACCGATGGTCGCGGTCATCGCCTGCACTTCGCCGGACGCGAGTGCAACCACCGCGGGGCCGCCGCCCTTGAACGGCACGTGCACCATTTCCGTGTTGGTCTGCGCATTGAGTAACGCCATTGCCAGATGCACAAAGCTGCCGCTGCCCGACGAGGCGTAGACCATCTGCCCCGGTTTTGATTTCGCCAATGCCACAAACTCCTTGGTGTTTTTCGCCGGCAGCGACGGATGCACCACCAGCATGCCGACCTGCACCGCCAGCGGGGTGACGCCGATGAAATCGCGCAAAGTGTCGTATGGCAGCTTCTTGTAAAGATGCGGGCTGGTGACATGCGCCGCCGAATGCACCATCAGCGTGTAGCCATCCGCCGCGCCCTTCGCCACATGGTCGGCCCCGATGGTGCCGTTGGCGCCGCCGCGATTGTCTATAACGAATTGCTGGCCAAGCTGCTCCGCCATTTTTTGCGCCACGATGCGCCCGACAAGATCATTGGCGCCGCCCGGCGGCCACGGAATCACCACGCGCACCGGTTTGACTGGGTAATTTTGCGCGGCAACGATACCTGCACTCAACGCGATTGCCATGCCTGCAACAATATTCATCCATCGCTTCATTTCCGCACTCCTCGTTCATTCACGCTTTTGCATTCAATCCACCTTCGCCCCGGTCAGCTTGATCAGCCTGCCGTATTTCTCGTAATCCACCTTGATGCGCGCGGCGAACTCCTCGGGCGTGGAAGGCCACGGATCGAGCGCCTGATTGCTCAGGCTCTGCGCCACGTCCGCGTGCTTCAACGCCTTGAGTATCTCGGCATTGAGCTTGTCGATGATGGGCCGCGGCGTATTCGCCGGCGCATACACCGCGATCCACGGATTCATCTCGTAGCCCGGCACGCCGGATTCGGCGATGGTTGGCACGTCCGGCATGATGCCGCTGCGTTTGGCCGACGACACACCCAGCGCGCGCAGTCGTGCCGATTTCACATGCACGATCACCGTCGAAATGGTGGCGAGCGACGCCTGCGTCTCGCCCGCCATCAGCGCCGTCACCTGCGGCGCGCCGCCCTTATAAGGAATATGCACCAGGTTGATGCCCGCCATCGAGGTCAACAACGCCATCGACAAATGCGGCGCGCTGCCGTTACCCGACGACGAATAGTTAATCTGCCCCGGCTGCGCCTTGGCGAACGTGATGAACTCCTTCACCGTTTTCGTGGGCAGCGACGGATGCACCGTCAGCGCACCCGGCTGCGCCGCGAGCATGCCCACCGGTGCAAAATCCTTCAGTGTGTCGTACGGCAGCTTTTTGTAGAGATGGCCATTGCCCAGATGCGTGGTCGAATGCACCATGATCGTGTAACCATCGGGCGGCGCCTTCGCCACCGGCTCCGAGCCTATCGCGCCCGATGCACCGGGGCGGTTATCGACCACGAATTGCTGGCCGGTCGATTCCGCCACTTTTTGCATGACAATGCGCCCCACCGCGTCGTTGGAGCCGCCTGGTGGCCACGGAATCACCACGCGCACGGGTTTCGCGGGGTAGTTTTGAGCCGCGACCACGCCTGCCGCCAACAACGGCGCGCACCACACTATCGCTGCGAAACGAATCAAACTGATCACTACTCCTCCGGGTTTTATTGGGGGGCGCGATTCAAATTAATTTTCAAGAACTGGGTTTTATGCAAACAAAGAAACTCCTTCCCCTTCAGGGGGAAGGAACTGTTTGTGAGGCTACAGCCCATGCTCGAAGTTCAATTTGAATCACGCTCGTGCTTCAACGGATTATCTCCGCAATGACACAAACGCGCTAGAATGAAATTCGTTTCACTTTTCACGATTCACCATTCACGAAAATGTGCCGCGCCTTAGCCTACCTGGGCCAACCCGTTCTGCTCGACACGCTGCTGTTCCAGCCCGACAGCGCGCTGATCCGCCAATCGTACATGCCGAAGATGCTGCACATGCTCAACCTCGCCGGCTTCGGCATGCGCGCGTGGGACAAGCACTCGTTCGACGCGGATAATCCGTTCAGTTACAACTCCACCTCGCTGCCGGTATTCGACCGCAACCTCAAATCGCTGGCCGAGAAAATCCGCCCCACCTGCGTGCTGGCGCACGTGCGCGGTGTCGCTTACTCGACCAGCGTCGATATCTCGCTGCAGAACGTGCATCCGTTTCAATACCCCGGCTTCAAGCTCGCGCTCGCGCACAACGGTGATCTTGCGCGCATCCGCGACATGAAGCCCCTGCTGCTCGATCACATCAAGCCTGAGATCGTGAAACTGATTTCCGGCACCACCGACAGCGAATGGATCTACGCCCTGCTGTGCTCGCAACTCGAAGACCCCACGCGGCAATCGAGCGCCGACGAACTGGTGCGCGGTGTGGATCGCACCCTCGCCATCATCCGCGAGGTGCGCGCGCGGCTCGGCATCAACACATCCTCGTCGGTGAATTTATTCATCACCACCGGCGAACAACTAGCGGCGGTGCGCTACTGCTTCGACTTCGGCTGCTACCGCACTGAAGACCCGGCGAAGGTGCACGAAGCGAATCTCAATTTTTTAAGCCTGTGGTACACCTCCGGCCGCGAATACGGCTGCCACGACGGCGAATGGAAAATGGTCGGCGGCTCGGACAACGCCGACTCCATCATGATCGCCTCCGAGCCGCTGACCAAGGACACATCGACGTGGCTGGAAGTGCCGGAGTATTCGATGATTTATGCGGATTCCCGGGACGGGACGCCGAGTGTGGAGATTCATTATCTTGGGTAAATCCCCACAAATTCGTAGAGCGCAATCCCATTGCGCCACAAGTCAACCTGTCGAAAAACAACGGCGCAATGGGATTGCGCCCTACAGTGGAGCGCTCATGAATCTCCGCCACATACTGCTTGCATCAACCCTGCTGTGCCTTTGCACCACAGCGCAAGCCCAACCATGGTCCCCGCAAAAAAACGTGGAGATCGTGGTACCCAGTGCCCCCGGCGGCACCAACGACAAGCTCGCGCGGCAGGTTGAGCGCACGCTCGCCAACGCCAAGCTCGTCAATACGTCGCTGACTGTTGTTCACAAGGCCGGCGCGGGCGGGCAGCTTGCCTACGCCTATCTCGGGCCGCACGCGGGCGATCCGCACTACCTGTTGATCGTGGCGCCCACGCTGGTCACCGCGCACATCACCGGCATGAGCAAGCTGAACTACACGGACTTCACTCTGATCGCGTCCATCTTCAACGACCACATGGTTTTTGCGGTCAACGCGGCTTCGTCCATCAAGTCCGGCAAGGACTTTGCCGCGCGCATGCGCACCGACTCGCAGAGCATGTCGTTCGGGTTCACTTCGTCGCTGGGCAATCATCACCATATCGCCGCCGGGCTTTTTATGAAGAGCATAGGCGCGGGTATTCGTAACCTCAAGCCGGTGGTGTTCAAAGGCTCGGCCGATGCCATCACCGCGCTGCTCGGCAATCACATCGAGTTTGTTTCCACGGGTGCGGGCAATGCCATACCGCACGCGGCCACGGGCAAGCTGCGCGTGCTGGGCGTCTCCGCGCCGCAACGCCTGCCCGGTGCCATGGCCAGTGTGCCGACGTGGAAGGAGCAAGGCATTGATCTCGTCTACGGCAGTTGGCGCTCGATCATCGGGCCTAAAGGCTTGTCGCCGGAGCAAGTCGCCTACTGGGAGAACGCGCTGCGCCGCGTGAACGAAACCGCGGAGTGGAAAACCGAGCTGGACCGCTACCACTGGTCGGACTACTTTTCGACCGGCGCGGCGTTCAGAAAGAATCTCGAAAAAGAATACGCGGATTCACGTACGGTGCTGATTGAGTTAGGGTTGGTCAAGCAGTGAGCGAATGGCACTACAATGGGTTAACAACAAGGAAAAACATGAAACACGCCATTTCGTTCGCCTCGCTGATTGGCCTGCTGGCTTTGGGATTCACCAACGCGGTCATGGCACAGGGTGCGGTCAAACCGCCGCAAGCCGCCGCATTCTCATTTGGCGACGCGAAGTACTTTCACCGCTACTCCATCAACGATCAGCACGAATACACGCCTGCCGGGCAGGAGAATTTGAAGGCGTGGGCCGACATGGTGACGATCAATGTGTACCCGAAGGCGAAAGACGGCGACGCGCTTGCCGCGGTTGCAAACAACGTGCTGGGCACCTACAAGGCGCACAAGGGCGTGATCTTGAACACTAGCTCGATCCCGCGCACCAACAGCAAACCCGCCGAGCACCTGGTGGTTGCGGTGCTGGGCCGGCCAGAGTTTCTCGAAGCGGTGTTCGCGCGCTTCAAGATGCACGAAGGCAGCGGCATCGCGGTGATTTATTCGCACCGAATTTATGGCAAGGGAGTCGGAAACGGGATGAGCGAGTGGCTCAAGCAAAACGGCCCCGCCACCGAGAAGACGCTGATGCAATGGGACGCGGCGCCGAAGCCGCTGGGTAAATAGCCCAAACCTTGCGAGGCAACAAAACTTTTTGATAAATTTATGCCGCTTAACTCTTGAAAGAAGATCAGGATGAATAATTTCGTTCGCTACCTTCCGGTAATTGCCGCCGCTGCGACAAGCACCTTTGCACAGGCGCAGCAGTTCCCATCACGGCCCATACGCGTGGTCCTCGGCTTTCCCGCGGGCGGGCCGACGGATGCCGCCGGACGCATCATCGCGCAGGCGCTGGCGCAGCCGCTGGGGCAAACCGTGTTAATGGACAACCGCCCCGGCGCAGATGGTGCGATTGGCCCCGAGATCGTCGCAAAAGCCACGCCTGATGGGCACACGCTGCTGATGGCCAGCGGCTCGAACATGGCGGGCGTGCCGGCGATGCGCAAGAGCATCCCTTATGACCCGGTCGCGGATTTCGTGCCCATCGTGTTTGCCGGATGGAGCAGCCTGCTGCTGGTGATCAACCCGTCGGTGCCGGCAAAAACGCTGGGCGAACTGATTGCCCACGCACGCGCGAACCCTGGCAAGCTCATCGTCGCGGCGGCCAATCCGCCGACGATATTCACCATGGCGCAGGTCAAGGCCGCCGGCAAGGTGGACATGCTCAACGTGCCCTACAAGGGTGACGCGGCAGCCGTGCCCGATCTCTTGTCCGGCCGCGTGCACATACTCACTGGCGGCACAAACCTGCTGTTGCCGCACGTGAAGGAAGGCCGGCTGCGCGCACTGGCCGCACTCACGCGCAATCGCACGCGCCCCGCGCCGGAGATCCCAACCATAGTCGAAGCAGGCGTTCCGAACTTTTCGATCTACGGATGGTTCGCGTATTTCGCGCCCGCGAAAACGCCCGAGGCGGTCGTGAGCAAATTGGAGCACGAGATTAGCATCGTACTGAAACGACCCGACACGCAAAGCCAGTTTGAAAAGATCGGCCTGGAAACTGGAGACGGCCCTACTCGCAAGGAACTCACCGCATTCGTGAAAGAACAAATGCGCTCATGGGCCGCAGCCGCGCGCGACGCAGGCATGCAACCACAGTGAATAGTTGTTTATTATCAATAACTGTCTCTATTCAGTCCCTATGAAAACGCGCCAAAATTCGGATAATTTTCGGATATCGAATTCCAGTGCTTCATAGGAAAGCATGGCCTACATTTCAAAAATCACCCCGAAATACCTTCCCTCTGAAAAAGCACCGCTTTCATAGGGACTGAATAGACACCAATAACTTACATAAATCACCATGATCACCAAATCCGGCTGTAACATCGTGCGCGCGTCCGAACTGCAATGGGAAGAGCGCCTGCGCTTTGGCGACAAAAAGAATCGCGCGAAGACCTACTGGCACGACGCGGAGAACAATCTTTTCATGCGGCTGGTCGATCAGCCGCCGCATTCCATCGAGCCGCGCCATGTGCATCCGGGCACGCACGCGACCACGGTGTTAAAAGGCCGCGCGCTGGTCGATGGCCTGACGTTGAACACGCTCGACGTGATTCTCGGCCCGAGCAACGAGCCGCATGGTCCGCTCGAATACCCGGACGACACCGGCTGCCAGTTGCTCAGTTGCTTTCAGGGCAGCAACGATCACAGCGCCGCGCAAAATCTGTCTGCGGAAAAAAACTACCGCATCATTCAAGCGGAGCAGACGCCTTGGGATGCCAAGGCCGGCGGCAAGCTGCACATGAAGGTGCTAGTTGATCGCGGCGCGGGCCGGCTGATGCTGACCGCGATGCGCCTCGCGCCGGGCTTCAGCGTGCCGGTGGGCTCGCGCCCGCACATGCAGGCCGCGCTGGTGGTCGAAGGCACGGCGGTGGTCGAGGATGAAACCTTGCAGCCGTGGGATTTCATGTACATGGCGGCGGGCGTGCCGCACGGGCCGATCAGCTTTCCCGATGGCGCTACGTTGCTGATGGTGGCTATGCGCCCTGCTTGAGTTTCATCACGCCGCGCTCATTCACCGCCAGCCACGCCACCGCAAGCGCCTGCAACACCCAGCACAACATGAACGAGGTAACGTAACCCTCGCTTGCATAACGCCCATCGATCACCGGCCACAGATTGATGATCGCGCCCACGCCAAACTGCACGAAAAACGCCAGCGTAAACGTGATGAGATTAAGCGCCGTCACCACGCGCGCGGTTACGTCACGCGGGAATCTGATTGCCAGCAGCGGATACGACAGCGAGCCGAACGCCGACAGCCCCCAAAACAGCGGCCAGAAAATCTCGCTGGCAAAACTGTAGCCCAGTGCGATCGGCAGCATGGCCACCGTGCATGCCGCGCAACCGATGCAATACGTCAGCGCCGCCGGCACGCCGCGCTTCGCAAGCTGGTCAGACAATATGCCGCACAGTAAACCGCCCACGCCAAACGCCAGCGCCCCGATCAACAAGCGGTCGGCCATGCCCGCGCGCTCCAGCCCCGCAATGTCACGCATCCACGGCCCCGCCCACAAGCCCATCAACCCGATGGCCACACCCTGCACGAAAGCGGCGGCGAAACCGATCGACCAAAATCCGCGATTACGAAAAATCCCGCCGATCACCGCGAACTGCTGGCGCAAGGTTGTGCGCGCGGTGTTCGGCGGCTTCTCCGGCACAAAAAAGAAAATCGCCGCGCTCGCGCATATCGCCAACACCGAAAACATCAAAAACAACGCACGCCAATCCATCACGCGCATGATCAATTCAACGGGTTTGGTCGCGGATAACGCGCCGCATGAGCCGACCAGCAGCATCCATCCAAACATCGTCGCCGTGCGTTCGGCCGGAAACCAGATCACAAACGACATCATCGACGACATCAGGCACACCGCAACACCCATGCCGATCAGCATGCGCCCCACGATCAACCCCGGCATGCCCTGCGCTTGCGAGAACACCAACGTGCCCGCCGCCGCGATCAGCAACATGGTGGCGTTGACGCGGCGCGGGCCGTAGCGATCCATCAGCATGCCCAGCGGCAGTTGCGCGCCGGCGAAGGTGATGAAGTAAGCGCTGGTCAGCAGGCCCAGCGCGCCCGGCGACAAGCCGAACTGTTGCACCAGTTCAGGGAACACCACCGAGTTGACGTTGCGAAACAGAAACGAGCAGTAGTAACCCGCCGCGAACGGCAGGAACACCAATGCCAGCAGTCGCGCACCGGTGGGCGCGGGGTCGCTGCGCCCCATTGGAGGCTAGGCCAACTCTTGACTGATCAACCGCGCGCCCGCCGCCAGCGCCCGCAACTTGGCCTCGGCAATTGGCCGCGCCATCGGCGCCATGCCGCAGTTGGTGCAGCCGTGCAGGTGCTGCGCCGGCACGTATTTCAATGCCTCGCGCAGCGTCGCCGCCACCTGCCGTGGCGTCTCGATCACGCTGGAGGCCACGTCGATGGCGCCCACCAGCACGTCCTTGCCTTGCAACAGGCCGATCAATTCCATCGGCACGCGCGAGTTCGCGCACTCCAGCGACACTTGTTTGAGCGAGCTTTTCGCCAGCAGCGGAAACGTCGATTCGTATTGCCGCCACTGCCCGCCGAGTGTTTTCTTCCAGTCGTCGTTGGGCTTGATACCGTAGCCGTAGCAAATGTGCACTGCGGTCGTACAGGTGAGCCCCTGCGCCGCGCGCTCCAGCGCCGCCATGCCCCACTCGCGCACATCATCCATGTAGACATTAAATGCCGGTTCGTCGAACTGAATGGTATCCGCACCAAGCGCCACCAGTTCATTTGCCTCGGCGTTGAGCAATTCCGCCAGCGCAAACGCGAGTTTGGCGCGATCCTTGTAGTAGTCATCCGCCAGCGTGTCGATCATGGTCATCGGCCCCGGCAGCGTGAATTTAAGTTTGTTGCTGGTGTTGGCGCGCGCGAAGCGCACATCCTCGCCGTGCACGGATTTCTTGCGCTGCACCGGGGCCACCACCGTGGGGCAATCGGCCTCGTAGCGGTCGGCGCGGATGCCGATGCGTTTCAGTTTTCCGAAATCCACGCCCTCCACGCCCTGCAGAAAACCATGCACGAAATGCGTGCGCGTCTGTTCGCCGTCGCCCACGATGTCGATACCCGCGGTCTCCTGCATCTTGAGCGCGGCACGCACCGCGTCGCGTTTGCCTTCGGCCAGTTGTTCACCTTCAAGCTGCCACGGCGCCCACAACATTTGCGGCTTGGCCAGCCACGAGGGTTTGGGCAGGCTACCGGCGATGGTGGTTTTGATGACGGATGCGGTGCTCATTTGCTTCTCCCAATAGACAGTGCTTTGCGTTATATCATATGCGACTGCCTCTATCGGATACCATCATGCCCAAAGCCAAACTGCCGCCCGATCTTGAAATCCACTACGAGATCGACGATTACACCGATCCGTGGACAAAACCCGAAGTCGTGCTGATGATGCACGGCAATCTCGAATGCGGACAAGCATGGTATGCATGGGTGCCGCACCTCGCGCGGCACTTTCGCGTGATCCGGCCCGACATGCGCGGCTACGGGCAATCGACCCCGCCGGTGCCCGCCGATTATCCGTGGACCATAGACGTGCCCATCGATACAACCATCGCGTTGATGGATCAGCTTGGCATCGCAAAATTTCATTTGATCGCCGCCAAAATCGGCGGCTTCATCGCGCGCCGGCTCGCCGCGCGCTTTCCCGATCGCGTGCGCACCTTGACCTTGATCGGCACGCCGCCGCCAGTCTACGACACCGCGGCGCGCGTTGAATCACTGACGAAAGATATTGCCGAGAACGGCATCGAACCATGGGCGCGGCGCACCATGGGTGGAAGGCTGGGCAAAAACTTCCCGCAAGAAGGCGCGGAGTGGTGGATCAAAATGATGGCGCGCACGCCGGTATCAACGCAGCTTTGTTTCGTGAAAAACATCCCCAAGGCCGACATCACGCCCGACCTGCCGCGCATTCAATGTCCGACACTGGTGATCACCACCGAGGGCAGCGGCCTGGGCGACGTGGCAACCATGCGCAAATGGCAGCAGATGATTCCGGATTCACGATTGCTGGTGCTGCCGGGGGATTCCTATCACGCCGCCGCGAGCGACGCCGATGTGTGCGCGCAGGCCACGCTCAAATTCATACGGGAAAACCGCACATAGACCGTAGGGCGGGAGTAGCGCAGCGTATCCCGCCCTACCAGCTTCACGTTTCGCATTTCACGTTTCACCGCCCTCACTTCAACAGTCCCAACTCCCCCATCACCGAGCGCATCGACGCATATTCCGCATCAAGATAAGCCGCGAAGTCGCGGCTGCGCAGGTACTGCCGCGTCACATCGCCGTCGTCGAGATTCTTTTTCCACTCGGGGTCTTCGGTTGTCTTCGACAACGCATCATCCCAGAATGCAATCTGCGCCGGCGTGAGTCCGCGCGGGCCATGAAAGCCGCGCCATGCCGGGATGCTGACAGCGTTGATGCCCTGCTCACGGAACGTCGGCACGTTGGCGAGCACGCCGGTCATGCGCTGCGGCGCCGCTATAGCCAGCACGCGCAACTGCCCCGCCTGTGTCTGCGGCAACACCGAGCCCGCCGAAGACACCATCACATCGATGTGCCCGCCGAGCACCGCCGAGATCGATTCGCCGCTGCCCTTGAACACAATCACCTTCATGCGGCGCGGATCGCCGCCCGCGGCCTTGACCGCCGCCGCCGCCATGAGGTGCGGCTGGCCGCCACGCGCGGGCAGTGCAAATGACACCGATTCCGGGTTGGCCTTCAGCCGCTCGGCGAGATCGCTCATGTTGCGCATGGGGGAACCCGTGCGCACGCTCAGCACCGAATTTTCGATCACCAGCAGCGCAAGCGGCGTAAGGTCGGAGTGGCGCACCTTGCTCAAGCCATGCAGTTCATTGGTGAATATCGCCGGATTGGAGAGCAACACATAGTGCGCATCGCCCGAATGCTGCTGCATGTGCAACGTCGCCAGTGTCTGGTTGCCACCGGTGCGGTTAACCACCACCGATGGGGTCGTCACCCATTTGCGATCCTGCAATATTTTTTGCGCCAGCCGCGTGAGCTTGTCGCTGTTGCCGCCCGCCACCGTGGCCACCACGTATTCGACTGCTTTATCGGGACGCCAGGGTGTTTGACTCCATGCAACGGGAGTGAGCAAAAGCGCGGCGGCTGCGAGCATGGTGTTGCGAAACAATAGCGTATGCAGTTTACTCATCGAATAGTCTCTCTTGTTTAAGCCGCTGGCTGTGCAACAACGGCCAAGGCATCAGCCGCCACCACGCCCACGTCGAGTACGAACAGCGGATTCACATCAAGTTCCAACAACGTATCGCGCTCTTCCCAAGCCAGCCGAGACAGCCGCACCAGCGCCCCCGCCAGCGCGGCCACGTCGCGTGGCGCCCTGCCCCGCACACCGCGTAACACCGCCGCCCCCTTCAATTCATCGATCATCGCACGTGCCGCAGACTCATCAAACGGCGCAACACGGTATGTCACGTCATGCATGACTTGCGCGAGTGTCCCGCCCATGCCCAATAATACCGTCGGCCCGAACACCTCATCATTGACGATGCCGGCGATCATCTCCACGCCATCGCCCGCCATGCCGGAGATTATGAACCCTTCAATTGCCGCATGCGGCAACGCTTGCGATACGTCACCCGTGATTGCCGCCATGGCCAGACGCGCTTCTTCCGCACTATTGATATTCAGACGCACCCCGCCCGCGTCGCTCTTGTGTGGCACATCGGCGGATAGCAACTTGACCGCGACGGGATATCGAACATCCGGCGGAACGGCGCCGCCACGTGGCACAACCACATCGCGCGTCACTTGGATTGCGTATCGTTCGAGCAGCGCCTTGCTCTGAATCTCGTTGAGCGTGACGCGGGCGCCCTTCCCCATTACCTTATCCCGCAATGGCATCGCGGCACACGGCGCCACGCGCTCACGCTCACGCCGGTATGCGGTGGCGACCGCCGCCACCCGCGCCATCTGCACGGGCGAATCGAATACCGGGATGCCCGCCTCGGCTAATACCTTGAGCGCTTCTTCTACTACCGACTTCGGCGCACTGGAAAACACATATATCGGTTTTGCACTGCGTGCGGATGCCTCTGCAAGGATGCGCGCGCCATTCGCGGCAGCCTTGCCGTCCACCGTGGAAAACATCAGGCTCACTTGATCGACATTCGAATCCGCCAGAAACAGATCGATCACCCCCGCGAACTTGTGCGCGCTGGCGTCACTCAACCAGCCGCCAACGAAATCAACCGGGTTGCCTCGTTCACTGACGCCCGGCGCATGCGCCGCCAGCGCCTTTACCGTCTCCGCCGTCAGTTCAGGGATTTCCAAACCCAATTCATCACACGCATCGGCAAAAACTATCGCCGCGCCACCGGAGCCGCCGGTGACCGCCACGCGCAGGCCCGCCGGCAATTTGGCCGAAGCGAACACGCGAGCCAGATCGGCAACCATTTCAATTTCGCCCACTTCGATGATGCCCGACTGCTGCAACGCCGCGCGATAGATGTCGTATTGCCCGGTCATGCTTGCCGTGTGCGAGGCCGCGGCGCGTTGCCCCTGCTCGCGGCGCCCGGCTTTCCACAGCAGCAGCGGTTTGCCGAGGCGCGCGGCTTTTTGCCCCAGCCGCATCAGCTCGCGGCCATCGGCCACGCCTTCGATATAAGCGACGACGACGCGCGTGCCTTCATCATCCAGATACGCGTCAATGAATTCCAGCGCATTGCAATCAGCCTCGTTGCCACTGGTGACGAAGTAACGCAACCCCGCGCCCGCTTCGGCGCAGCGGTGCGCCAGCGTGTAACCGAAGCCGCCGCTTTGCGAGACGATGGATACCGCGCCCGGCGCAAACGGCGGATTACGCGTCACCGGCCCGAACGCGGCATACACACCGGCGCTGGCATTCACCACGCCCAGACAATTGGGGCCGATCAGGCGCACACCGCCGGCACGCGCCACCTTGATCAACGCGCGTTCGCGCGCCAGCCCTTCGGCGCCAGATTCGCGATACCCCGCGCTGTGTATCACCGCATAACGAATACCACGCGCGCCGCAATCACGCACCGCCTCCAGCGTCGCCGCCGCGGGCAAGGTAATCACCGCAAGGTCACACGGGCCGTCGATGGCTTTTACCGATGCATGGCAGCGGTACTCACCGATTTGCTGATAGCGCGGATTCACCGGATACACGCGCCCCGTGTAACCGTATTTGGCCAACGCGTGCACCAGTTGCCCGCCGTGGCGGCTGGCATCCTGGCTTGCGCCGACCACGGCAATGCCCGCCGGGTTGAATAATGTCTCGAATGTTTTCAATGTAGCGCGAGCGTACACGCGCGCACGCGCAACGGCAAGGCTGCATCGAGTATCATATTTCCTTGCAAAATATCAGGCGAAATATCTCATGGCACGCACGCTCATAAAAAACACAACCATCGTTTCGATGGATGCAGCAATCGGCAATCCAGAAGGCACCGACATCCTTATCGACAGCGACAAGATTGCCGCGGTTGGCAAAAATCTCGCCGCTGACAACGCCACTATCATCGATGGCAGTCATTCCATCGTGACACCGGGCTTCATCAACGCGCACATACACACCTGGGAGTTTTCGCTGCGCGGCATAGGTGCTGGCTGGGTGTCGAGCCGCGATTACCACGCCAACATGCACCAGAATCTCGCCACGCGTTACACCGCGCGCGATGTGCACATCGCCAACGTGCTGGGGGCGCTCAATCAGATTCATCACGGCACCACCACCATCATGGACTGGTGCCACATCCTGAAGGACACCGAGATGACTGATGCGGCCATCGACGCGCTGGATGAATCGGGCATCCGCGCGGTGTTCGGGCGCGGCACGGTGAAGCCGCCGGTGACCACGGACAGCACGCCCTACTACAAGATTCCCTTTCCGCGCGACGAGATACACCGCTTGCGCACCGGGCGCTTCGCCTCGGACGATCAGTTGCTGACGCTCGCGATGTCGATCCTCGGCCCCGATTGGGGTGAATACGACGTGGCGGTGCACGACATACGCCTCGCGCGCGAATACGGCCTGATCAGCTCCGCGCATACCTATGGGCGCGTGGGCAAACGCAAGGTCGAGGACGGCATGCGGCGACTTGCGAAGGAGGGTTTGCTCGGCCCTGATCACAACATCGCGCACGGCAATTGTTTCGAGGAGGACGAACTCAAAATCGTGCTCGACGCGGGCTGCACGATCACGTCAACCTGCTTCACCGAGATGATGAATTATGAAAAGCCGGCGATGCTCTCTCGCATGCTCAAGTACGGCGGCACGCCGTCGATTGGCAGCGACTGTGATCCGTATTTCAACAGCTCGATGTTGTGGGTGACACGTCACGCATTTCATCATCAGCGCGAACTCGACAACCGCACGCTGCATGCGGTGAAAGCGTGGCCGGCGGCAACGCAGCACGCAACTCATCCGCGCGACGCTTTGTATTGGGCGACCATGGGCGGCGCCAAGGCGTTGAAGCTCGATCACAAGATCGGCTCGATCACGCCGGGCAAACAAGCCGACCTCGCGATGTTCGACACCACGGGCATGAATCTATTCGCGGCGGCGGAAAGCGGAGATCCCGTGCATGCCGTGGTGATGTTCGCCGAAGCATCGGATGTCACCGACGTAATGGTCGCCGGGCAATGGAAAAAGCGCGATGGCAAACTCAGCTACGATGCAACCAAGCTCGCGAAGCTGCGCGATGACGTGATGGCCTCGCGCCTGCGCATGATGCGTGAGGCCGACTACGTTTACAAACCTGCGCCTAACGGCCCACAGCCGGAATATCGTGTATAAACAAATACTTACGTTAACATTACCGCTGTTTGCGCCAGCGTTCGCGCAGGCAGCGGAAGCCAAGTGGCCCACGCGCCCCATCCGCATGATTCACGGCTTCATCGCCGGCGGTAATGTAGACATCACCGCGCGCTTGCTCGCGGCGCAAATGTCCGAGACGTACGGCCAGCAAGTCATTGTCGATGGCCGCCCAGGTGCTGGCGGCACCAATGGAGCTGCCATCGTCGCCAAGGCCGAAGCGGACGGTCACACGATTTTTTTGATGGCATCGGGGCATGCGACTTCGCCCGCGCTGTATCGCAAGCTGCCATACGATCCGGTGAACGACTTCACCATGATCAGCATGGTGGCGAGCAATCCGATGGTGGTGCTCGCATCACCCGGCTTCGCCGCGAGATCACCGCAAGAACTGGTGCAGATCGCAAGGAATGATCCGGGCAAAATCAACTACGGCACCGGCGGCGTGGGCAGCGGCATGCATCTCGCGGCGGTGTTGTTTCAATCACGCGCCGGCTTGAAGATGAATCACGTGCCCTACAAGGGCGGCAACGCCGGGCCGCTGGCGTTGATACAGGGCGAGATTCCGCTGTTGTTCACCACGCCGGGCGGCGCTTCAAACTTTGTCGAGAGCGGCCGCATCCGCGCGCTGGCGGTCACCACCAAAAAACGCTTTTCGCTGTGGCCCAATGTGCCCACGCTCGCCGAAACCGTGTTGCCGGATTTTGATGTGCTGGCATGGTACGCAGTGGCCGCGCCGAAAAATCTGCCCGCCCCACTCGCCCAGCGTTTGAACGAAACCGTGCGCGCGATTTTGCAGCGGCCCGACATCAAGGAAAAATTCGCCGCCTTCGGCGCGGAGCCATATGCCACCAGCCCGCGCGAGGCGCAGCAACATCTGGCCGCGGAAGTCGCACGCTGGACGAAAGTAATCCGCGACGAAAAAATTCCGCCGCAGGACTAATTCGCCTTAAGCCCCGCCGTCTGAATCACCTTCGCCCACTTTTCGAATTCGGATTTCATGTAGGCGCCAAATTCCTCGGGTGTGCTGATTTTCAGGTCGAGGCCCTGATTCGACAATGTTTGTTTGACTTCACTCGCCTGCAACGCCTTGGTGATCTCCGCGTGCAGCCGTATCACGATCTCGCGCGGAGTTTTCGCCACGGTGACAAAGCCATACCAGTTATCCGCCTCGTAGCCGGGGAATCCGCTCTCCGCCACCGTCGGCAAATCCGGCAGCGTAGCGGAGCGGCGCGCCGTGGTCACCGCCAATGCGCGTATCTTGCCCGCCTTCACCTGCACGACGCCAGTCGCGGACGACGCAAACAGCACCTGCACCTGCCCCGCGATAAGATCAACCATCGCCGGCGCGCCGCCCTTGTACGGCACGTGCACCATCTTGCCGCCGGCCAGGGTTAAATAAAGCTCGGTCGCGAGATGCCCGGCATTGCCCGCGCCGGACGAGCCATACGTCAACTTGTTCGGATTCGCTTTCACGAAGGCGCTCAAATCCTGCAAGGTCTTGAACGGCGTTCCCGCGTTGACCACCACCAGATTGCCTTGCGAACTGGACAATGTGATCGGCGCGAAATCGCGCAACGGGTGATAGGTCAGTCCCTTGTAAAGATTGGTGTTGACCGCAAGGCCGCCGAGTGAACTGCACAACAACGTGTGCCCGTCGGGCGCGGATTTGGCGGTAATCTCCGATGCGACACTGCCCGCCGCACCCGCGCGATTGTCCACGATCACTTGCTGGCCGAGTGCGGCGCCCAGCCTGGGACTGATCGCGCGCGACACCAGATCAAGTCCGCCGCCGGCGGAATTCGCGGCGATAAGGCGGATCGGGCGCACCGGATAATCGGCCGCCAATACCGGCATCACCGCCGCCGGGCACAACAGCGTTGCCGCAATAAGTTTTTGCATGTTCAAAGCAGGCATGAAAGTTCACTATCAGAATGAAGAATGGCGCGAGGGTACAGCCCTGACACGCCACATGCAACCACCGCGCCGGCTCACTCCACAGCCAGTTTCGCCGCCTTGATCGCCTTGCCGAAACGATCCCACTCCTCGCGCATGAATTTGCCGAACTCGGCGGGTTGATTGCTCACCGCATCGGCGCCCTGCCGCGCGAGTTGTTCACGCAGCTCCGCCTGCGCCAGCACCTTGACCAGCGTGGCATGCAGCTTGTCGAGTATGGGCTTGGGCACGTTGCGTGGCGCGAGCATGCCCGACCAGCCTGCCGACTGAAACCCGGCCACGCCCGCCTCGGCGATGGTGGGTGTATCCGGCAGTTGCAGCGAACGCGCCGTGCCGCCGGTGCCCAGCGCGCGCAAGCGGCCGGACTTGATGTGCCCCACCACGCCCGGCAGCGGCGTCACGTTGAATTGCGCTTCGTTGGCCAGCAGCGCGGTCACCATCGCGCCGCCGCCTTTGTACGGCACATGCACGGCATCGATGCCCGCGGCCAGAGTGAACTGCACGCTTGCAAGATGGCTTTGCGTGCCGGTGCCGGCGGAGGCCATGTTGAGCTTGCCGGGGGAAGCTTTCGCCAAGGCAATGAAATCCTTCAGCGTTTTTGCGCCCACTGAAGGATGCATCACCAGCACATTCTGCGTCACCGCGAACAGCGATATCGGCGCGAGATCACGCAGCGGATCGAACGGCAATTTCTTTTGCAACTGTGGCGCCACCACCTGTATGCCCGTAGACGTGGCGAGCAACGTATAGCCATCCGGCGCGGCATTCACCGTGAGTTCGATGCCGATTATTCCACTGGCGCCCGGCCGGTTGTCCACCACGATCTGTTGCCCCAGCGCCTCGCCCAATTTCACCGCCAGCACGCGCGCAAGATTGTCGGTGCCCGCACCCGGCCCCTGCGGCACGATGAGACGCACCGCTTTGTTCGGATAACCCGCGGCCACGTCTGCCGCCTGCGTGAGCGGCGCCGCACCCGCAAGCAGGCAGACGAAGCTTGCGCGAATGAGAAAATATCGCATCGCGTGCTCAGCGCGAAGCGCCCTTGGGCGGCGGATTACCGATCTCGGCGAGCCGCCCGTCTTCCGTCATGATGTCAACGAATACCTTCAGCGCCTTCAACATCGGCGGCATGCCGAAGTAGACCGCCGATTGCAGTATCACCTCCAGCACCTCGCGCGGCGCCGCGCCATTGCGCATCGCGCCGCGCATGTGCGAACGGCCCTCGGTGGCCTCGCCCACCGCCACGCAGTCGCCCACCATGCACAACAGCCGCGTCTTGTCGTCGACGATGCCGCGCGAATACATACCCTCGTAAGTGAACGTGACCCAGTGGCCCGCCCACGCCGAATCCATCGCGTCGTGCCACGACAGCGTGTTTAGGTGATGGCCGGGGCGCAGCATCAGCCCGCGCGAGATGCCGCGCCAGCCGTGTTTTTTCATCAACACTTCGCGGCGCGGATCGGCGGCATCTTCGGCGCGCCAGGATTTTTTCTCGTCATCGAGCGAACGCTTGCTGCTATTGCCATCAATCGGCACTTGGCCCGCGCGCAGTTCATCAAGCAGCCCGCATTCCTCGGCGATTTCGTAGAACACATCAAGCGCCGGCTCGATGGTGGTCTGCCCGCCGTAGACCGAGCATTGCAAAATGATCTCCGCGATCTCGCGCGCAGCTACTTGGGCCGCCACCGCGCCGCGTATGGCGTCGTCGAGCAGCCCCATGCACTTCGCCATGGTGAATTGGCCAATCAGCACCAGTAGCCGCGTGCGCGTGTCGAGTTGCGGACGATCACCCATCGCGGCGAAAGCAAAGTCGAGCCAGATCTTGGTGTAGTGCTGATCGATTGCATCGCGGCGCGCCACGCGGCGCTCGAAACCGCGCGGAAATAATCTCTTTCCAACGTCGAATGCACGCTCGCCATACTTCGCACGCAAACTCGAATCCGTCATTTCGTTCACCTCAAATATATTGTAAGTTATTGTTTATTATACCTTTTATCCATTGCTTTATCAGCCGAGGCAAACATGACATGATTTGCGTGTAACCGCGCAACGTAAGGGAGGCACCGTGAAATGACAAAGTTCATTGCAGTATTGTTGGCAGCAGGTTTATGGGTGCAGCCGCAAGTTGCGCAGAGTCAACCCGACGCGCGTCAAGCGCTGATCGCACGCGCGAAGGCGCTTGAATTGAACACGCCTTACGTGCCGCCGCCGGGGGACCCCATCGAGCACTACGCCTCCGGCTACGCGAAGATCATGTGCTCCGCGGTGTTCGTCACTGGGCTTGACCCCGCCTTTGCCGCCGAGAACGTTGGTTACTTTACCGCGCCGTATGCGGAGCGCGCAAAGTTCGGCACACCTAAAATCGACCGCGAAAAACGCACCGTGCAAGCAGCAATTCTCAATTTAAAACCTGTAATCGTAGTGTAGTGGATTTTCCCTCGGGTTGACGGCTCGCTGGTTATGCGCCGCTGGGCTACCCGGTACCGAGAAGGCCGACAGCGCGGCATCCTCCATCGCATAGTGCTGGTTATTGCTGCTGCCCCGGGCATCGGGCAACTGGGCAAACACTGCGCGCATGTGCTCGGTCAACGAGGCCAGACGGCTCGATCAGGCGAACCATGACTGCACTCAGATTAATCGCGCGCTCGAGCACGCCCACGGGCTTCATGCATCACTTTATAGCAAAGACCGGCAGAAAAAGCCAGCCCCCGGCAAGTCCGCTAAGCGATCAATGCGTTACACTGAACAATGATCCGAACTGTGCCTCAGTGAGCCCCGAGTTTTAAGCCTCAAGTTTTAAATTGAGAACTGCTGCGCTGATGGTGCCTGCCTTGCGCCGAACCTGTCAAGCTTATAGCACAGCGTATAGCACGGCTGGCAACAGCCAAATCCAGTTCAGGTTGTATGCCCGCCACGCGAACCAATTTCGGCTAATTCGCACGCAGCACATGTATGCAGCGCCA